>CAKZLA010000319.1 GCA_937124525.1 uncultured Desulfobacterium sp. | reverse complement strand
CATGGGGTTTGGCCTGCCCGCAGCCATTGGGGCCAAGGCTGCCTGCCCGGATAAGCTGGTGGTGTGCGTGGCAGGAGACGGCAGTATTCAAATGAACAGCCAGGAACTTATGACGGCCATTGCCGAAGATCTGCCCGTTAAAATCGTTATTCTCAACAACCGGTATCTTGGCATGGTACGCCAGTGGCAGGAGCTGTTCTATGACAAGCGGTACGCCTCCACCAACATGGAGATGACCCCGGACTTTGTGAAACTTGCCCAGGCATATGGGGCCACGGGGTTGAAAACAGACCGACCCGAAGCCGTGGAATCCACCCTCAGGGAGGGACTGAACTTACCAGGTACCGTGATTATGGAATTTGTGATAGAGCGCGAAGAATTGGTATACCCCATGGTCCCCGCTGGCGGAGCCATCAACGAGATGCTTCTGGTATAACTGCCACTGGCAAACCGTATTGGGGCTCTGGCTTGCCCACAACAAATATCGAAACTCCAGTCATTACAAAGCATTGGACGGAGTTTCTTATAAAAAAAGGGGGGTTGGTCATAAGCTGGGCCACTATACGTGAGATAAAATTTTACTCATTGCAAATCACAGCAATGACAGGGTTTTATTTTTACCATTAAAATTCCATCACAAAATGGCCAACTCTATGACCAAACCCAAAAAAGGTTTAATCATGAAAATTGAAAAACATTTACTATCCATCCTCGTGGACAACGAACCGGGAGTTCTCTCCAGAATTGCCGGTCTGTTCAGTGGCAGAGGATATAATATTGAAAGTCTGAGTGTGGCTCAGACGGCCGAAAATCATCAGCTGTCCAGGGTCACCATGGTCACCAATGGCGACGAACATATCATTGAACAGATCAAGAAACAGCTCCACAAATTGATCAACGTCATCACGGTGAGTGATCTCACAGAAAAAAAATACGTCCAAAGGGAACTGATTCTTATAAAGGTCCATGCAAGACCGGAACTTCGGGCGGAAATCCTTAGAATCGTAGATATTTTTCGGTGCCGGGTTGTGGATGTGGGACCCGAGCACTACACCATTGAGATGTCCGGGGACGAAGGAAAGCTTGAAGCCTTCATTGATCTGTTAAAACCCATGGGAATCATTGAAACCGCCCGTACAGGATCCATTGCACTGGGCCGGGAAAAGAAAAAACTCTAAGGTTTAATGAAAGATACAGTTGACACGTCAAGGAGACCTGCCATAACAAGCAGGGAAAAAATTCCCATGAAAAAAATAAATTTATACGACACCACCCTCCGGGACGGCATGCAGGGGGAAAATATATTTTTCTCCCCCGAAGATAAGGTCAAAATTGCCCTTCGCCTTGATGACATGGGAATTCCCTACATCGAAGGTGGATGGCCCGGTGCCAATCCCAATGCCATGCGTTTTTTTGAACTGGTGGCCCAGACCCCGTTTAAAAACAGTAAAATCACGGCCTTTGGCTCCACGCGACGGCCCAATACCGCTACACATGAAGACGATACCCTGAAGGCTTTGATTAGCTGTGGTGTGGGGACACTCACCATTTTCGGGAAATCATGGGATCTTCATGCGAAAATCATGGAAATTACCCTTGAAGAAAATCTTGCCATGATCCAGGAAAGTATTGCCTTTTTGCTGGAGCATGACCGGGAAGTCTTTTATGATGCAGAGCATTTTTACGATGGATACCTGGACAATCCGGAATATGCCATTAAAACCCTCATGGCTGCTGTGGACGGCGGTTGCCGTACCCTGATCCTTTGCGACCCCAACGGTGGCACCCTACCCCACGATATAGAAAAAATCACCCGGGCTGTGGATAAAATGCTCCAGGAAAGCTACCATGACCCCATTGCCCTTGGAATCCATGCCCACAACGACTGTGGCATGGCCGTTGCAAACTCCATAACAGCTGTTCGATGCGGCGCCACCATGGTCCAGGGCACCATCAACGGATATGGCGAGCGCTGTGGCAATGCCGATCTGACATCCATCATGCCCATACTCCGGTTGAAGCTCCAGATGAACTGCTGCTCCCTGGATAATTTAAAGAAACTGAGACCCCTTTCCCGATTCGTCAGTGAAACCGCCAATATGACTCCTTTAAATTGTCGTCCCTTTGTGGGGCACAGCGCCTTTGCCCACAAAGGAGGAATCCATGTCAGTGCGGTGATGAAGGAGGCCAGGGCCTACGAACACATGGACCCCATTCTGGTGGGTAATGCAAGACGGGTACTGGTATCGGAACAATCCGGAAAGAGCAATATTCAATATAAAGCCCGGGAGATGGGGGTCACCATTGGTGAAGACAGTCGAAAACACCAGGGCATTGTTTCCAATATCAAAGAACTTGAAGACGAAGGATATCAGTTTGATGTGGCAGAAGGCTCTTTAAAGATCCTCATGGAAAAACTCACTGGCCAGTTCCAGCCGCATTTTGACCTTGAATCATTCCGGGTGACCATTGAAAAGGATAAAGAACGCCCCTGCTATGCCCATGCTTTGATTAAAATAAGGGTGGGGGACACCGTTGAAATCACGGCAGCCGAGGGGGACGGTCCTGTAAGTGCTTTGGATAATGCCCTTCGTAAAGCCCTGACCAATATATTCCCCGACCTTAACGCCATGCACCTGGTTGACTTTAAGGTACGTGTGCTGGAAGGAGATGCGGGTACCAATGCAAAGGTTCGCGTTATTATCTCATCCAGGGATGAGAACGATATTTTCAATACCATTGGAGTTTCCGAGGATATCATTGAGGCCAGTTGGCAGGCCCTGGCCGACAGTTTTCAATATAAACTTTCCCTTCAAAACCAACCAACTACAATTTAAATAACGAATATGGCAAACGCTTTTGCCACAACAAAAATTGAAAAAATAAGGTGCCCTGACACCCAGCACCTACTTTTTCATATAAAAAAAATAGAGGTAATCATGACCAAAGACAACAGAATCATTATTTTTGACACCACCCTCAGGGACGGCGAGCAGTCACCTGGAGCCAGTATGAACGAAGCGGAAAAACTGCGCATTGCCACCCAGCTTGAAGCGTTGGGGGTGGATGTCATTGAAGCAGGTTTTCCTGCAGCATCAGAAGGAGATTTCAAAGCCGTTGAAATGGTATCCAAGGCCCTGAAAAAAACCCAGGTTGCGGCCCTTTGCCGGGCAACGGAACACGACATCAACATGGCATGGGATGCCGTAAAACAGGCAATAAATCCACGCATTCACACCTTTATTGCCACCTCGGACATCCACATGGAATATAAGCTCAAAATGTCCCGGGATGAAGTGGTGGCTGCTGCCATCAAGGCCGTGTCCCACGCAGCGTCCCTTACTTCCAATGTGGAGTTTTCCGCCGAAGACGGCTCCCGCAGTGATCCTGATTTTCTGTGCAAAATTTTCGGGGCTGCCATTGAGGCCGGGGCCACGACACTGAACCTGCCCGACACCGTGGGCTATGCCATTCCCGGTGAGTTCAGTGACCTGGTCAAATACGTCATGAAACATACCCCCAACATGGACAAAGCCATTTTGAGCGTCCACTGCCACAATGACCTGGGGCTGGCCACCGCCAACACCCTGGCCGCCATCCGGGCCGGGGCACGCCAGGCAGAGGTAACCATCAACGGCATTGGGGAACGGGCAGGCAACACCTCCATGGAAGAGGTGGTGATGTCGCTTAACACCCGTCCCAATTTTTTCCCGGAGACCACCTCCATTAATACCACACGGATCTACCCCACCAGCCGGCTGGTGAGCATGATCACCGGTATTCTGGTGCAGCCCAACCGTGCCATTGTGGGGGCCAATGCCTTTGCCCACGAAGCTGGTATCCACCAGGACGGAGTGTTAAAAAATCCCATGACCTATGAGATCATGAAACCTGAAACCATTGGATTAAACAAAAACTCCCTGGTCCTTGGAAAACATTCCGGTCGCCATGCGTTAAATTCCCACATCGAAGACATGGGATACAATCTTTCCGAAGAAGAGCTGGAGATGGTCTTTAAAAAATTCAAGCATCTGTGTGACAGAAAAAAGAGCATCCAGGATGAAGATATTGAGGCATTGGTCAATGAAGGCGTTTTGAGAAGTTCCCAGGTGTTTCAACTGGAATACCTCCATGTATCAACGGGTACAACGGTATTCCCCTGTGCCACAGTGCATTTGAAAATACATAACCGCATCGTCAAGGGTACCACCGAAGGAAACGGTCCCATTGATGCGGTGTTTGACACCATTTCAAAACTCACCCACACCAAATCAGATCTCTTGCGCTTCTCCATCAGCGCCCTCACCGCAGGCACAGATGCCCAGGGTGAGGTAACGGTACGACTCAGCGAAGATGGTATGGTGGCTCTTGGAAAGGGTGCTGATCCAGACATCCTCACCGCCAGTGCCCTGGCATACATCAATGGGTTGAACCGATTGGAATACCTGAAGGAAAATCCCACTTCGGTGCGCAAGCAGAGCCTTTAACAGTCGCGTTCCACAAGGGGCTCTAAGTTTAAGACCCCAGGGTCAATGGGAGTCCATGTATAAATTTTTTAATTACAAAATTCGGCATCCTCCAAAAGTACTTTACAGTTTCTTGGAGCATTCCACATTTGTAGGGGCTTTTTCCCAAAAGACTGTAAAGTCCTTTTTGGCTCATATGAAGGATGTCCAAAATTCCCCTGAACGCAAAAAACCGTTTCCGGCAATCAGTTGTGATGTCCCGGAAACGGTTTTAAGAAATAAATTTTTCAGCCATGCTTATCAGTCTTGGGTTCCCGGCGTTATTGCTCCACATTGTTTAAATTTTAAATGCCAGCAATAATTCAGACTTTCCCCCTTATAAAGGGGCATAAAGATATGAGATTTAACCCAAGATTTTTTTATAATCCCAAATACCCTTTTCTCAATTTTTTATTGGCCTTCTCTCCCAGGCTGTAGCGGTAATACATTTGGGCAAAGGTGACATCGGTGATGGTTCCCTTTGTCTGGCCGTTAATAACCAGTGTCAACCCTTTTCCCGGTACATATATGGATTCTGAAGTGCCGCCTGGTTTCATGTCCTGGTCCAGCCAGGAGGCATACAACTCAATGTTCTTTTGCTGGGCCTCAACCAATTGGGTTGGATTGGCCTTTTTAATGCTCTTGAGAAACCCATCCCGGAGTTTTTCTGCCGTGGCCTTGCTGGTGAGGTATTCCAGATAAAAATATTTCACCTGCTCGGATTCAATGGCAACGGTGGAATCGGTGGTGGGGGTCTCCAGGTAAAATCCTCCGGCAAACACCTTTATGATACCCAGGGCCTTTCGCAAAGCCACCCCGTTAAGGGCCAGGGTCTTTCCGGCAATAACCTTTTCTTCGGGGAAAGAGACCCCCTGGAGTTCCTTTGCCTGAATACCGGGAATAAAAACAAAACAAAGCCCTGTCAGCAATAAAATAAATACCCTCTTGGCCATAATACCTTCCTCCTGTCTAAGGGAAATGATGGATTTAACGGGGCTTGGTCATGGGAGGGCGTGCCGTTTCCTGGTACGGCAGCCCCCATCCCCCAAAGGTTGGAATGAGAGCAAGCCCGTTTGACGATATAAACACTGTTCAGGCTATATCAATTAATATCCACCGTGGCCAGTAATTTTTATGTATTATTTCATTTTCCGGATTTAAGCACCGACAGAAAAGCCGACTGGGGAATCTCCACAGATCCCACCATTTTCATGCGTTTTTTTCCCTTTTTTTGCTTTTCCAGGAGTTTTCGCTTTCTGGAGATATCGCCACCATAACATTTGGCCGTTACATCCTTTCGATAGGCAGACACCGTCTCCCGGGAGATAATCTTTCCGCCAATGGCCCCTTGAATGGCAATCTTAAACATCTGACGGGGAATTTCTTCCCTGAGCTGTTTACAGGCATTGCGTGCACGATCCTCGGCCTTGTCCCGGTGCACCAGCTGGGACAACGCATCCACCCGTTCTCCATTGACCAGAAAATCCAGCTTCACCAAATCGGTCTCCTGGTACCCTGCAATCTCATAGTCAAAGGAGCCATATCCCTGGGTGACACTTTTAAGGCGATCATAAAACTCATACACCACCTCGGCCAGGGGAAGATTAAACTTCATCTCAATGCGGTTACTGGTGAGATATTGATAATTGGTACTCACCCCCCGGTGTTCCAGACACACCTGCATCACTGCGCCCATATATCTGTCAGGAATGATGATGGAGGCCTTGATAAAGGGCTCCCGGGTCTTCTCAATCTCCATGGGATCGGGATAAAGAGCGGGGTTATCAATAATTTCAATGGTACCGTCACTTCGGGTAATCTCATACTGCACCGAGGGTGAGGTGAGAATCAGGGAAATATTATATTCCCGTTCCAGCCGCTCCTGGACTACCTCCAGATGGAGCAGGCCCAGGAACCCACAACGATAACCAAACCCCAAGGCCGCAGAGGCATCTTTTTCAAAGATCAGGGAGGCATCGTTGAGTTTTAATTTTTCCAGGGCCTCGGTCAACTCTTCATAATCATCGGAAGCCACGGGATACATGGATGAAAAAACCACGGGATTAGGCTCCCTGAACCCGGGCATGGGTTGAACACAGGGATTATCCGCAAGGGTGACGGTATCGCCGCAGCTCACATCACAAATGGTCTTGATACCGGCAATGATATATCCCACCTGCCCGGCCTCAAGTTTATCCATGGGTTTCCGGACAATTTGAAACAGCCCCACCTCCTCCACCTTATACTGGGATTTATTGGACAAAAAGGCTATTTTATCGCCCTTTTTAATGGTGCCCTGGAAAATACGTACATGTACAATGGTGCCCCGGTAGGGATCATAGTGGGAGTCAAATATCAATGCCTGCAACGCAGCTTTAGAATCACCTTCAGGGGGAGGCATCAAATTTACGGCAGCTTCAAATACCGCTTCCACCCCCTGGCCTGTTTTGGCGGACACCTGGAGGGCCGCATCCCCGTCAAGTCCTAAATCCTCATCAATCTGGTCCTTGGCCCACTCAATTTCAGCCGACGGCAGATCAATTTTATTGATCACCGGCACAATTTCCAATTCGTGTTCCATGGCAAGATAGATATTGGCCAGGGTCTGTGCCTCCACCCCCTGGCTGGCATCCACCAATAGGAACGCCCCTTCACAAGAAGCCAGTGCCCGGGAGACTTCATAGGAAAAATCCACATGGCCCGGGGTATCAATGAGGTTCAACAGGTAGGTCTGACCATCCGCTGCGGTGTAAGGCAGACTCACCGTCTGGCTTTTAATGGTGATCCCCCGTTCACGTTCGATGTCCATGGAATCCAGCATTTGATCCTTGAAATCTCGATCAGACACAATCCCTGCCAGTTGAATCAGACGATCGGACAGGGTGGATTTGCCATGGTCAATGTGGGCAATAATACTGAAATTTCTAATATTTTCTATCTTTACAGACAAGTTAACCTCAAGCAAAACATTGATATTATTGGGGTTTTGCGTCAATAAGAATTTGACACTGGAACTTCAACAATAAAACAAAACTTTTAACGGATTTTGAGATGCTGATTTTGCATCAAAGCATATTTTTAACAGGTGCTTTAATTTGTGTCAAGGAGGATGCAGGCACCGGCCCTTATTGCGGGATAATTTCGGATCTGAGTTTTACGCCAAAAAGGCGGACAGGGATAAACTGACATCCCTGACCGCCCTTTGATACTGTGTATAAACTTAAAAGTACTGCCTTCCATTGATCCCGAAAAATACCTGAAAATCAAGGGGAGAGGTCAAATATCATTTATCCGGCTATTTTATTGATTCGCTCCAGGTTTTCCCTGAGTTTATCATTCTTTTCTTCCAGACCGCGTTGGATTGTTTTGACCTTTTCCACCACATCTTCCGGGGCTTTATCAAGAAAACTCTCATTGTTCAGGCGCTTTGACACGGCAACCAGCTCTTTGGTTACCTTGGCAATCTCTTTGTCCAGACGGGCCGCCTCTTTGTCAAAATCAATGACCCCCATGAGGGAGACATAGATGGAAGTTCCATTAACCACAGCAGTGGCAGATGATGGTGGGGCTTCCCCGGGATCTGTCACCCCAAGGGAATTCAGCCTTGCCAGGTTTTCGATCATGGCATGATTTTCTTCAATGATCCGCCGCTCATGGACATCCAAAGTCTGCATATTCACACCCAGCAGCATGGATGGGGGGATATTCATGGTACTTCGGATGTTCCGGATACCGGAAATCACACCAAATACATGGGCCATGTCCGCTTCCACCGCTTCATCCCTGACCAAAAGGGCATTTTCGTCAACCCCGGGAAACCGGGCAGACATGATGGAGCCTGATGTGGTGGGAAGCTTTTCCCAGATCTCCTCGGTGACAAAGGGCATAAAGGGGTGAAGCATGATCAATGTGTTTTTCAACACCTCGGAAATCACCGCCTTTACCACCTTGCATCGTTTTTCTCCCTCCTTGCCATAGAGGGCGGGTTTGGCTGCTTCCACATACCAGTCACAGAACTCGTGCCAGGTAAACTGGTACGCAGCGCTGGCCGCTTCATTGAACTTAAAGGTTTCAATGCCCTGGTGTACCGCCTTAGCCGTGGCCGTTGATCGTGACAATATCCATTTTTCCGGCAAAGACAGATACGCCACATCCATTTCACCAGGACCTTTTTCCAGGTGCATCAGGGTAAACCTGGCCGCATTCCACAATTTATTCACAAAATTGCGATATCCCTCCACCCGATCCTCGGACATCTTCACATCCCGTCCCTGGGCTGCAAAGGCGGCCAGGGTGAACCGGAAGGCATCTGCACCATACTGGTCAATCACCTTTAATGGATCAATGACGTTGCCCTTGGACTTACTCATTTTTTTACCATGCTCATCCCGGACCAGGGCATGGATGTAAACCTCATTAAAGGGCACCTCATCCATGAAATGAATCCCCATCATCATCATCCGGGCCACCCAGAAAAAGAGGATATCAAAGCCTGTGACCAATGCATTGGTGGGATAAAAGGTTTTTAAAAGCTCGGTCTGTTCGGGCCATCCCATGGTGGAAAAAGGCCACAGTGCACTGCTGAACCAGGTGTCCAGCACGTCGGTCTCCTGGACAAGCTCTTTAGAACCGCAGCTGTCACAGGCAGTGGGATCAATCTCTTCCACCATGATCTTGCCGCAGGCCTTACAGGTCCACACCGGAATGCGATGTCCCCACCAAATCTGCCTGGAGATGCACCAATCCTGGATATTATCCATCCACTCAAAATAGGTTTTGGACCAGTTTTCAGGAATAATACGGGTCTTTCCTTCCCTGACGGCATCACTTGCCTCCTTGGCCAGGGGACCCACCTTTACAAACCACTGCTTGGAAAGGGAGGGTTCCACCACGGTTTTACACCGGTAGCAGTGGCCCACGGAATTTTTAAGGGGTTCTTTTTTCACCAAAAACCCTTCAGCCTCCAGGGCAGCAAGGGCTTCTTTACGGCATTGAAATCGATCTTGATCTTTAAACCGCCCTGCCCCATCGGTCATGTTACCATCATCGTCAATGACCTTGATACTTTCCAGGTTGTGGCGATTACCCAGATGAAAATCGTTGGGATCATGGGCCGGGGTAACCTTTAATGCCCCGGTTCCAAATTCGGTGTCCACATAGTCATCCCGGATAATGGGAATTTTACGGTCTGTGAGGGGCAGACACACATGGGTTTCCGTGAGATCCTGATATCGTTGATCCTTGGGATTCAGGGCCACTGCCGTATCTCCAAACATGGTTTCCGGCCGGGTGGTGGCCACAACCAGGCCGCCTTTTCCATTTTCAAAGGGATAACGAATATGATAAAGAAAGCTGTCCTGTTCCTCATGGTCCACTTCAAGGTCAGACAGGGCGGTCTTGCACCGGGGACACCAATTGATGATATAAAGCCCCTGGTAGATAAGCTCTTCTTTATAGAGCCTTACAAATACCTTCCTAACGGCATCGGATAAGCCCTCGTCCATGGTGAACCGCTCCCGATCCCAGTCACAGGACGCACCCAATCGTTTCAGCTGATTGATGATGGCACCACCGGAGTGCTCCTTCCATCTCCAGACCTCTTCAATGAATTCTTCTCTCTTGAGCTGATCCCGGGTTATCCCTTTTTTTGCCAGATTCTTTTCCACAATATTCTGGGTGGCAATGCCGGCATGGTCTGTTCCCGGCATCCAGAGGACATTATCTCCACAAAGTCTTCTATGACGGCACATGATATCCTGCACGGTGTTGTTCAGGGCATGGCCCATGTGAAGCACACCCGTAATATTCGGGGGGGGGATCACAATGGCATAGGGCTTTTGATCACTTTTTTCACTGGCTTTAAAAAAGCCATTGTCCACCCAATATTGATACCATTTTTCCTCAATTCCAGAAGGATCATATCCTTTGTCAAGAGAATCAGAACTCATAAACTAACTCCTAAAAACATATTAATAAAAAAAGGGGAAGCTATACGTCCCCTTCAAAAGCCATCCCGTTCCGTCACCCGCCCCAATGGTAGAAAATCCAGCCAGCATCACCGGGCAAACTATTTCATCAGCAAACTTAGAATGGCGTTTCAGGTCATAAAAAGATTGATTGTTATCAAAAAAATCGGCAAGCCTCCCCCGAAGTCTTCAGCTCAGGAGGTATTGACAAACTTATCCATTAAAAAACCTAACGGATTTCCCAAACAGATTATTTTTCTGCAAGGGCAGAGAATAGACTATTTTTAATTTTTTCCATCTCTTTTTCCACTACTTTGTAAATAATATCTGAAAACAGCTCGTCCATGCGGTGGCCATATTTTTCTTCAATTATTTTTTCCAGCACACTGCGAATTTGTGCCTCGGAAATGTGATCTTCATTCCCAGTGGAACCCCCTGTGATGGGGTCAGATTCGTCAACGTCCACAAGCGGTTCTGTCAGCTCAATTATATCATCATCAAGAGATTTGTTTTCGACCACAATCTGGGTTAATTCAATGATATCCCCATCAAGGTCAAGTTCTGGAACATTATCCATTTTAAGATCTTCTGGATCCACCATGAAAACTCCTGACAAGCTGTTGACACCAGCTCATTTTAAAATTATTGTTCACCTCAAACATAATTGAAATATCAAAGGCGCGTTTTCGTGTCAAGCCCTGTCAAGCAAACTCCAATTAAAAGGAAAATGCATGCATCGATTTTACATCCGCCAACAGGACCTCTCAGAGGAGACCGCTATCATAAAAGGGCAGGACGTCAGACATCTGAGCCACGTACTTCGGCTGACCACCGGGGACCATGTGGAACTTGCCGATGGGGACGGCACCTGCTGGGAGGCTTGCATCGTGTCCATGGATGCAAAAACCGTTGAGCTTTCCCTGTTATCCCGGACGGTTTCCCGGGGAGAGTCACCGGTGTCCATCACCGTGGCCCAGGGAATGCTCAAGGATAAAAAAATGGATATGATCATCCGCCATCTCACAGAGCTTGGCATTACCAAATGGGTTCCCTTTTTTGCCCACCGTTCCATCCCCCGGCCTGATCCCAAAAAACTTGTGGCCCGGGTGGACAGATGGCGCAGGATTTCCCGGGAAGCCATGAAACAATGCAAAAGGAGTCAACTGCCCCTTATTGTGGAACCTGTCTCCTTTGAAGCCCTGCTTGACCTTAGTAAAGACCACGATGAAAAGATTGCCTTCTGGGAAAAGGGCTGCATCCCCTTTGGCAACATTAACACAGAGCCCTCTTCCCTGCCCCAAAAAATCATTGTGCTCATCGGCCCCGAGGGCGGATTTCTGGAAGCTGAAATTGAGGCGGCCCAAACCGCCGGGTTTTCTGCATTTTCCCTTGGTTCCAGAATATTGCGGGCGGAAACAGCCTCCTTGACGGCCTGCTCCCTTGTTCAACACTATTTTGGAGATCTGGGCAAAAAAGCCCTTGACACATAGGGGGCATTCAACTATAAAGGCATTGTTTTTGACGGGCCCAGGTAGCTCAGTCGGTAGAGCAGGGGACTGAAAATCCCCGTGTCAGCAGTTCGATTCTGTTCCTGGGCACCACAATTATAAAGGCTTCCAGCGTTTAACGCTTGAAGCCTTTGTTGTTTAGAGCCTGATAATTTTCAAACAGGCTCTCGACCTATGAATAAAGAGCAGAATTGCTGGTGATGTTCATGGCAAAAACTATTTGCCAACACTGGAAAAAACCGTGATCTGTCCCCTATTTACCTTACGATCCCGACGACCGATCTTTATTTATTTCCCAAAATATCACGACCCGGAAAGCATTTCCCAGTCAAACCTGACGATATTGCGTTTATTGCGGTCAAATTCCACGCCGATCAGGTATATTTCAGCGCTGTTTGAGCGGTATTTGTCAGCATATCCCTTTTGTCTGATCTGTTCCAGGGCTGTTGCCGGGATCTTGTCTATGTCCACCACCTTGAATTCAAAGATATAGATCCGGTTGTCTATTTTCACCGTCAAGTCGATGCGGCCGTGGCTGGTGGTATCTTCCGCGATCACATCCAGCCCAAGGGCGGTAAAGTAGCAATAGAACACGGATGCGTAATAGCCTTCGTATTCGGACAACCTGTTTTTACGGTACCAATCATGGGGAATCGCTGCAAACAGGGCACGATAAACCAGCTCAATGTCATCTATCCTGGCAGACGCAAGGGCTTGGTACAAATCAATCTTGTACCGCTCATGGGCAGGACGTCGGTACAACAGGTATGCTGAAAGCGTGTCGGTGAAACTCATTCTCACTTCCAGATTCGGAAAATCCAGGCGGTATGCCGTCATGCTGCCGAATTGCTGTTTCTCCCGGATGGTCAGGTACCCGGTTTGAAACATGATAGTCTCAATCTCAATGGCATCAATATCAAAACTTCCCAAAAGATTTTCCGTGGCAAGTGTCTGCTGCAGGCCAGGGACAAAATATTTTTCAGCAAGAATTAACTTCATCAAAAAACCGGGGGTACCGGTTTCAAACCAGTAATTGCGGAAAGTGCCGTCCTGCAAATAATTCAATATACTGAAAGGATTATAAACCTTTTCTCCAAGCCAAGCATATCCGTTATACCACTTTCGTATCTCCACCAGGGGTTTATCTTTGATATGTTCTGAAAATACTGTGATCATTTCAGGTTCAGTATAACCGCATATTGAGGAATACTGCGGACTCAAGGTGATATCCTTGAGGTTGTTCAGACCAGAAAACAGACTCACCTTGGAAAATTTAGATACACCGGTGAGAAATACGAACTGAATATCAGCGTCGCTGTCCTTGATAACGGAGTATAAATTTTTCAGCCCCTCTCTAATCTCGTAGGCAAGAGCACTGTCTGAGATATTATCCAGGATAGGTTTGTCGTATTCATCAATCAAAACAACGGTGCGCAGGCCGTATTTATCCGCACTGTTGCGAATCAGTTCACCAAAATACCCTGGAATATCATTGGGTTGACGGCACGTAATCCCCAGAGCCTTCTCGTTCCGGTAAAGGATATCCATGATTCTCAAGTCAAGCGCTTCACGGTTTTTTATGACTCCACTGCCAAAGGAGATGTGAATCACGGGAAAATGTTTTTTCCAGTCCCAGTGATCATGCAACCAAAGGTTTTGAAAAAGCTCTTGATTGCCCTCAAAGGACTCCTTAAGGGTATTTATAAATAAAGATTTACCAAAACGTCTCGGCCTGGAAAGTAAATAGTATTTGCCTTTTTCAGTCAACTCATGGACAAACTTGGATTTATCAACATACGCATGGCCCTCCTCTATGATTTCCCTGAGATTGCTGATACCGATAGGTAGTTTTTTCATTTTCATCTCTCCGGTGGTTATTGACTTTATTCATGAATTAGCCAATCGTTCCGGCAAATCAGGATTGCGAATGATTTTTTCCCGCCGGATTTGTTCTCTCATTCTCATTGTATTTTTTCTCGTTGTGAGAAAATTGAAAAATGAAAGATGCCAGATTCTTTACTCAAAAACACATTTTAAGAGAATATCTTCATCCAGCTCCGACGTAATCTTGTAGGGCAATGTTTTAAACAATTTCACCATTTTGGTATTTCCCGGGGAGGTGATGGCAAAAAGCCCCTTGATGCCCCGATCCCGGGCAGCCTCGGCAAGTTTTCGTATGAGAATACGACCAAACCCCATACTCTGATGATCTTTACTGACGGAAAACGCCACCTCCGCCATGTTGGTGGACGGCTCCAGATAGTAACTGCCAATGCCCACCACCGTGTCAAAGCCCACCTCCCCCACAAGGGCAATGATGGTGAGATTTCGCTTATAGTCAATCTGACTCATCACCTCAACATCGTCCCTTAAAAAATGGGTTCTCTCATTGAAAAACCGGGAGACCACATCCTTTTTTTCCAGATGATAAAAGTGTTCCTGGATTCTTCTTTCATCCACCAGCTTTGCCGGCCGAAAGGTCACGGACTGCTCTTTGATGGTCAGCACCTCTTCAAGCTTCACCGGATAAATACCATACACGGATTCACCAAGGTGTCTCTCTTTCCCAATCATGCCAAGCTCCTTGGCACTGTTTAACAATTCATCCCGGAACTTGGGGTGGGCAATGCTGATGAGGGCCAGGGCTCTTTCCTGGGTGCTTTTCCCAAAAAGATTCACCGCCCCATACTCAGTGACCACATATCTCACATCCTCCCGGGGAACGGTGATCACCGTGTTGTTCATAAAGGGAACAATGCGGCTTTCACTGCCATCATCCGTTGTGGAATTAACCATGATAATGGATTTTCCCCCCTTGGATCGGTTGGCCCCCCGGATAAAGTCAGAAATACCGGACACCCCTGCAAAATGGGTATTAACCTGGGCTTCACAGCTCACCTGACCTGCCAGATCAACCCCCACAGCCACATTCATGGAAACCATTTTATTGTGCCGGGCAATAATCTCAATGTCATTGACATATGCCGATGACATGAACTCAATGGCAGGATTGAGATGGAGGAATTCATAAAGAGATTGGCTCCCCACCGAACAACTGGCCACCAGCTTACCGTTTTTATAACCTTTTTTATAATTGTTCACCACCCCCATGGCGTAGAGATGCATAATGTCATCGGTGAGGAACTGGGAATGTATCCCCAGATTTTTTTTATTGGAAAGTGCCTGGGTGGTGGCCTGGGAAGCGGCATCCAGGCCGATCTGCAATGTGGAGCCATCTTCAATGAGCCGGGCAATATTTTGACCGATGCTCAACGCCACCTCCGATGGCGGGGATGAGGACACAGTCATGAGTTCTTCGTCATGTTCCACAATGGCATTAACATCATTGACATGGATAAAGCTCTGCCCCAGAACCATGGGCATGTTACTGTTCACCTGGGCGATGACCACATCGGCGGCCAAGGCTGCAGCCAGCGTTACATCCACGGAAACGCCCAGACTCATCCAACCGAAATCATCCGGGGGGGTCACCTGGATCAATGCCACATCAATGGGAATTCTGCGGCTTGAGAACAGGCCTGGTATGGCAGCCATATTCACCGGGGTATAGAACCGCTTATTTTGTGCCAACGCTTCTGATTTAGCAGATCCAAGATAAATGGAACGAATGTTCATGCTTTTATCCAAAGTTTCATCGGCAATGCGGGTAAGGGGGGTAATCTCCCGGGACATGAGCCGGATGATATCCACATCGGTGAGTCGCCGGTGGTCGTCGGCCAAACCTTTTACAAGGGCCTGGGGCTCTCCGCAGTACGAACCTATGAACACCCGATGACCTGATTTGATCAGTCGAATGGCCTCTTCAATCTTTTTTTTCTTGGTTACAAAATCATCTGCCCAATAACTGGAATTTGGCATAGGAAACTCCTTAGTTCTATGGATATTAAAGAATATTTTCAATTTTTTAATTCAAGATTTATTAACACTCGAAAAAATTTTAAGACAAAGCAGGTCCTGATTTTTTCATCAACCCATAATGTCCGACAAAAACAGAGCAATGGGAGGAAACATGGTGACCAGTGTCACCACCACTGCAATGGCCAAAAGAAAGGGAATGGTTCCTTTAAAAACCACCTCCATGGGAACCTCTGCCACCCCGGAAATAATAAAAATATTTAACCCCAACGGGGGGGTAATCAACCCGGCTTCCATCATAAGAACCGATATGACCCCAAACCAGATGGGATTAAATCCCAGCTCTACAATGGTGGGAAAAATCACCGGCAGGGTGAGCACCATCATGGCGGTGGCATCCAGGAAACAGCCAAGCAAAAGGTAAATCAGCAAAATAATGGTGAGGATGAGGTACCGGGACAAAGCGATCTTGCCAAGCCACATGGATAGCTCCATGGGGATCATGGTCAGGGCCATGAAATAGGTAAAAACATAGGCACCGGCAAGGATCATGAAAATCATCACCGACACCTTTGTGGTGGCGGTCATGGCCATAACAAGGGCCTTCCATGTGAGTTTTCTTCGCACCAGGGTCACCACAAACAAAAAAAATGCCCCCAATGCGCCAGCCTCGGTGGGGGTAAACATCCCAAGATAGATCCCCCCCATCACAAGGAAAAAGACCACAATGAGTTCCCACACCTTAAAAAGTGAGCCTATTTTCTCCTTGAATAAAACAGCTTGGGGATTTTTCGGTGCTGCCGTTGGAGTGATGGTCACCCAGATGACAATAATGGCAGCATAGGTCAGGGCCAGAAGGAAGCCCGGTACAAATCCTGAAATCAAAAGCTTTCCAATGGATTGCTCCGTTAAAATACCATACACCACAAAACCGATGCTGGGGGGAATCAAAAATCCAAGGGTGCCCCCGGCGGCCACACTGCCCGTGGCAAGGTGTATATCGTAATTGTATTTTTTCATTTCAGGAAGTGCCACCCGTCCCAGGGTGGCGGCTGTGGCCACGGATGATCCACAAATGGCGGCAAAACCAGAGCAGGCACCAATGGTGGCAATGGCCAGCCCCCCTGGCAGTTTTCGGAGCCATTTGTCCGCCACGTCGTAGATTCCCTGGCTCAGGCCGGACACCGTGGCAAGCTCGCCCATGATAACAAAAAGCGGAATCACAGTGAATGAGTAGGTGGTGAAGGTGCCAAAAAAAGATCTTACCATGGCAGGCAGGGCAACGGAGACATCCGTTAAAAAACTAATGCCCCAGAAGCCCACAAATGCCAGGGAAAATCCAATGGGCATTCCCAGGAGCAGCAACAAAAACAGTACAACAATTCCGATCAGTCCAACGGTGTGAGGATCCATTCCAGCTAAAACTTACCCCTTAGAACATTATTGAAGGTTTATTGGCTTCCCCTGATGGCACTGACAAGGGAAACCATCATATTCACCAGAATTTCCAGGGCCAGTAAGAAAGCCCCAACACAGAGCAGTGCATATAAGGGGTAAATGGGAATGGCCAGGGTATCGGTGGTGGTGCCACTGTTGAACTCCTCCACAACCATGACCCCGGCATACCATGCAAGCATGGAAATAATCTGAAATCCCAGGAGGTCAGTGAAAGCCTTTATGAAAAACCCCATGCGCCGGGGGAGTTTATCCATGAGCAAGGAGACCCGAACATTTGCTCCGACCTCATGGGTGTAGGCAATTCCAAGGATACCAAAGATGGCCAGCATGAACTCGCTGAGCTCAATGGCACCAGAAATGGGACACGAAAAAAAATATCTGCCTGCCACATCCAGGGTGGTCAAAAACATCATGACCAGGACCCACCCCATGCCAAGGGCCAAGGCCCAGCGATTCAGTTGATGGGTCACCGATTTACACCGGAACAAAAAGAAATCCAGGCCGGGTCTAATATGGGCAGGCGTCAAAGTGAACATCCACTTTTTCAAGTTCATCTTTAAACATCATCAACGCCTTTTTAGCAGGCAACCCCTTTATTTCCAGTTCCGACGCCCAATTTGACAGCATGGCACTGAGTTTTTCATCCCAGATCTTCTGCTCTGCCGGGGCCAGGGGAATAATGTTAATTTTTTCTTCAAATCCGGCCATGGTATCCTCGTACCAGTGCTCATCAAACATGCCGGCAATGCGGTAGGCGTTTCGCCCCACATCCTCAATGATGGGCTTTAAGTCATCGGGCACCTTTTCCCAGAATTTTTTATTCACAAAAAGCCCCTCTGACACACACCCAAAGGAGGTGGGAACCCCGAAATTTGCCACTTCATGGAGTTTAAATGCCTTGACAAGGGCCGGGCAGGTGACGACCCCATCAATGACACCGGTCTCCATGGAAAGGTACACATCGCCAAGGGGCATGAATATGGGGGTTGCCCCCAATGCTTCAATGGCTTTGGTCTGTAGCCCCCCGGGGCTTCTGATTTTCATGCCCTTCAAGTTTTTAAGGCGGGTCACTTTCCGGGTGGTCCAGAGGTGGGCCATAACACAATTGTTGATGTGAAGTACCTTGACGTCTTTAAATTCAGTGTGCAACAACTTATCATGCATGGCCATGCCAGCCTCGGCACCCTTCCATTTTGCCGGGCACACAATGGGGGATGACAAGACGTCTGTAAGGGGAAACCGTCCCGGGGTCCAGCTAAGGGTGGCATACCCCATATCCGACAGTCCTGTCTTGACAATATCATAATGCTGGGGGCCCTTTCCCAGGGCACCGCCAGCGTACATGGTGTAGGTGATGCGACCGTTACTTCTTTTTTTCATCTCTTCGAGCATGGGTATCCACAGTTTCCGGACATCTGCACCTGCTGGTACATGCCAGGTGCTGAAACGAATATTCACCGTTTTATCCCCGGCTCCTCCGTCGGGCACCAAAAACAACGCACCTGTCAACAGCACCGCCATGACTATAAAAACGATTTTCTTGATCATTTCCGATTTTTCCTTTTTTTCTTTCTATTTTTCAGGAATGACTCATTTTCTTCAATCATCTCATTGATATCCATTTTTTCAAGGGGCTTTTCAAGCACTGTTTCATACTCCTTGCGGGTGAGATGGAACACTTCAATCTTTTTTTGCAGAAATTCTTCTATTTCGGCAAGGCGCTCTTTTTCCCCTTCACCGCAAAAGGAAAGCGCCGTGCCCTTTTGAACCCCCCGGCCGGTTCTTCCCACCCGGTGGACATAATTTTCATTTTTTTCGGGCATATCATAATTGATGACATACTCCACATTGGGCACATCAATGCCCCGGGCAGAGACGTCCGTTGCAATGAGAACATTGAATTCACCATTTTTAAATTGAGCCATGGTCTGGGTGCGCAAGGCCTGCTCTCTGCCCCCATGGATATTGCAGGAGGCAATGTCTTCACGGGCAAGGGCTTTTTCCACCCGCTCGGCCCGGACCCGGGTCCTCACAAACACAATCATGCGACTCTGGGGGTTCTGTTTGATAAACCCGGCAAGGAAAAAACGCTTGTCATCCGTGTCAATGAAAACCACACCATGGGTGACATTTTTTGAGACAGGGTCCTCCGGGGATATTTCAATGCGGATGGCGGAAGTTTTCACCTGGGAATAGGCAAGTTTTTTGATTTCTTTGTTGATGGTGGCGGAGAAGAAAAGGGTCTGGTGTCTTTTAGTAAGCATCTTTTTGACAGAACGGATATCTTTAATAAAACCCAGATCCAGCATATGATCGGCCTCGTCCAGTACCAGGGTCTGGATATTTTCAAGGCGGAGATATCCTTGATGAATAAGATCAAACATTCGTCCCGGGGTGGCAATGACAATATCAATGCCGTCCTGGAGTTTTTTGATCTGGGCATCCTGCTCAACTCCGCCAAACAGGGCAAAGGCTTTCACATGGGTATGCCTGGCAATGTCGTTGAACACACCGCCGATCTGCACGGCAAGCTCCCGGGTGGGAACCAGTACAATGCACTTGATTCCCAGGGAGCGTTTGCTGGATTTAACTTTATGGATACCATCAATGATGGGGATGGCAAAGGCGGCGGTTTTACCAGTGCCGGTCTGGGCAATGGCCAGGACATCTTCCCCCCTTAAAATGGCAGGTATGGATTTAAACTGGATATCCGTGGGACGTTTAAAACCTAAAACGGCAAGATTGTCTTTAATGGCACTTGATATGTGGTACTTTTCGAACTTCATATTACCTCAATATATTTTGGGTCAGTCACTGATTATGAAGTTCTAAGTTACCCTTAAATTGTGAAAAAAACAATATATTTCAACTTTTAGCCAAGGGGTCCTCTTCTGATTCTCTGATTCAGTGGGGGAGGAATTGGCGCTACTTACTTATGGTTGTTTGGTTTCTGCATATTACCGTCACCCCCGTAGATTACTCCCCAAGATATGCTTTTCGAATTTCCGGATTGTGCAAAAGGGAATCGGCCTTATCTTCCAGGGTGATCTCACCGGTTTCCAGCACATACCCCCGGGTGGCAGCCTGGAGTGCCAGATTGGCATTTTGCTCCACCAATAAAATGGTGGTACCATTTTTTTGATTAATATCTTTGATAATATCAAAAATCTGCTGGATGATAATCGGGGCAAGGCCCAGGGAAGGTTCATCCAACAAAAGCACCTTGGGTTTTGTCATCAGTGCCCTTGCAATGGCAAGCATCTGCTGTTCCCCCCCGGAAAGAGTGCCGCCATGTTGTTTACACCGTTCCCCCAGAATGGGAAAAAGTGAGTACATATACTGAATGTCCTCATCAATCTGGGCCTGGTCCTTTCGGTGAAAGGCACCCAGTATCAAATTTTCTTCAACGGAGAGCCGGGGAAATATGCGACGGCCTTCGGGTACCTGACACAGCCCCTGGGTTGGTAATTTTTCCGGAGAAACTTTATTAATTTTTTTTCCATCATAGAACACCTCCCCCTTTTCCGCAGCAATAATACCGCAGATGGTCATGAGAGTGGTGGATTTACCGGCACCATTGGCACCGATGATGGCTACCACCTCACCCGGGTAGACTTTAAGGGACACCCCTTTCAGGGCTTTAATGGTTCCATAACCGGAATGGACATTTTTTAATTCAAGGATGGGTTCTGCCGACATGTTTTGCATCACTCCTTTTCTTCAGATCTTTTTCCAACGCGTTGGGCAGGGATCAGTCCAGCCGGTCTGAACAGCATCATTATAATCATGGTGGCACCAAAGATAAGCATTCGATAGGATTCAAAATCCCGCAACACCTCGGAGCACGGAGCAATACGGAGCAATAGAGGGTTACATCTTGAT
>CAKZLA010000318.1 GCA_937124525.1 uncultured Desulfobacterium sp. | reverse complement strand
AATCGGTGGGCCAACGGGGTCAGGCTTGTGCTATTGGAGGTTGAGTCTTTTATCAGTCTCCATGCTTTTGACAAGTGTCCATGAACAAAGGAAAATTTCAACAAAAGCGTCAATAACGAAAGCCTGACCCCTCCCTATATTGGGCGATGTTGTGATCAAACCCTAATTTCCCTCCCAATATGGCTCAATGTTAATTGTACGCGCTACCCCTAAGGGTCTAAATTTTGAGGTGATGTCATTAAACAGATTCAGACAATAAAAGAGATGATGCAGTATGCCGATACCCAGCGTCAGAAAAAACGCACCATTGCATTTGTTCCCACCATGGGATTTCTTCATAAGGGCCATTTGACCTTGATGGAAGCGGCCAGGGAATACGCCGATGACCTGGTGGTGAGTATTTTTGTCAATCCGGCCCAATTTGGCCCCAATGAGGATCTGGCCACCTATCCCAGGTCGTTGGAAAAAGACCTTGGGTTGTGCCGGGACATGGGGGTATCTGCCGTGTTTACCCCAGAGGCATGGGAGATTTACCCCCAGGGGTTCCAGACCTATGTGGAGTTGGAAAAACTTCCCCTGCACCTGTGCGGTCTTTCCCGGCCTGTGTTTTTTAAGGGAATCGTCACGGTGGTGAGCAAGTTGTTTAATATTGTAAAACCCCATGTGGCTGTGTTTGGTCAGAAGGATTTCCAGCAATTGACCATTATTAAACAGATGGTGAAGGATTTAAGCTTTGACATTGATATCATCGGGGTGCCCATTGTCCGGGAAGAGGATGGCCTTGCCATGAGTTCGCGTAATAAGTATCTCACCGATGACCAGCGGCCCAATGCGCTGTTGCTGCATCGTGCCCTTTTATCATCACAGGAGATGATCACCAAAGGGATAACCGATCCCGGCGAAATTTTAATCCAGGCCAGAAAACTTCTGGAATCCTGCCCTGATATCAAAATAGATTATGTCTCCCTTTGTGATCCCCTGACTCTGGATGAAGTGGACTGCATCAACGGCCCTGTCCTCATGGCCATTGCTGTGATGTTGGGAAAAACAAGGCTTATTGATAATCGGGTGATGGAATTTAGCCGTTGACTCTCTGTCCAGACACAACAGATAATGGGGGTTGCTTATAACATCGGCCACTCTGGGGAGGGGTCAGACTTGCGTTATTGACACTTTTGCTTAAGCTTTCTTTTAAATAGCAACCCTTGTCAAAAGCATGGAGCCTGATAAAAGCCCCAGCATCCAATAACACAAGTCTGATTCCATTGGCCCACCAATTATGATGACTGGCCGATCTTATGACCAACCCCAGATAATGGAAGTGGCAGAATAAAGGAAAAATATGGTTACCATTAAAATACCCGGGGCCTTTACCCTGAATATTCAGCACGTATTACTTGACTTTAACGGTACCATTGCCGTTGATGGCCGATTGATAAGAGGTGTTGGGAAAAAAATAAATGACCTTGCCCATGACCTGGATTTCCACGTGATTACGGCAGATACCTTTGGTTCGGTGAAAAAAGAGCTTGAAGGGGTACAGTGTTCCCTTAAGGTGATCCCGGAACAGGACCAGGCCCGGGCCAAGTGGGATTATCTTGAAACACTGGGAAAGGATAAAACCATTGCTGCTGGCAATGGGGCCAATGATGAGTCCATGCTCAGGGAAGCCGTCCTTGGTATTGCCGTGCTGGGGCAGGAAGGGATGGCCTCTAAAACCCTTGCTGCTTCGGACATTATGCTGATGAACATCCTTGATTTGTTCGGATACCTGGAACATCCCGGCCGCCTGGTGGCGTGTTTACGACGATAGAATTTGTAATTCCCTTTGCCATTCCATCCCGCTGTGATCGAAGTTAATTCTGGTGGTTCATCTACAAGGCGCATTAAAGGTTTAATAGCCAAGCCTATTTGACCTTTGATGCAACGCGGTGGAAGGTCAGTCGCTATACCACCAATGCCTTTTTGCGCATGAGATTGGGGATTCCCTGGCAAAACGTGGCCTGACACCCCATATTTATGAGAGTAAAGAGTGCTATCTTCCCCCGGTCAAATTTCCAAGGGAGCCAAGGATAGATCCCTCTCCCTGCTGCCTTGATCCGGTACTTGGTGAACAGGCCAGCATTCGTCCGGCCAACCTTGAGAATGGCAGGCTTTGGAGCCATACTTTACCTGGACCTGTTATTTTTGCAAAAAATAAGCCTTCACCACCAAACAGCATGGTTTTGATACCACCGGCTTGCATAATCTCAAAATCCACCGTAGAAGTCATGGCAGCCAAGCACCCGGTGTCAACATGCAACACTTCACCGGGTGCAAGGTTAATTTCTTTAACAGCACCACCGACGTGCATAAACACCCAGCCGTCGCCTTCTATTTTCTGCATGATAAAACCTTCACCACCAAAAAGGCCTGTCAAAATTTTTTTTTGAAAAAAAATGCCAATTCGTACCCCTTTAGTTCCCGCTAAAAAACTATCTTTCTGACATATGATTTTATTCCGATGCTCTGCCAGATTCACGGGAATAATGGTACCTGGAAAGGGTGCGCCAAAGGCAACCCGTCCCTTTCCCTGCTGTTTTTGTGTAAAGACAGTTATAAATAGACTTTCACCTGTCAGTAAACGCTGACCTGCTCCCAGTAAACGACTCATGAAGCCCGGTTGCTGACTTGAGGTTGCATCACCAAAAACAGTTTCCATTTCTATACTTTCGGTTTTGTACATCAGAGCCCCGGCTTCAGCAACGGCACTCTCTTCTGGGTCCAGTTCCACTTCGATGTACTGCATCTCATGGCCATAAATATGAAAATCTATCCCTTCTGTGAATTCATTGCTGCCAAATCCAACGGATTTATTCTGATTTTGTGCGCTTAAGTCAGGGTCATGCCCCTGGCGTGGTGATGGCGTTGGGGTTAAATTTGAAGTTGGAATGCTTTTTATAAGTTCATTATGTTCAAGATGAAGATCTTTATCCTGCTGTACAGGTGCCTCAACAACAGGCTTTTTGAGGGGTTTTTTTGACATCATATGTTCTGGAGGGGATGGAAAAGGCATGCCATTTTTTTTAAATGGCCAGATTTCCAAAACGGTGTGGGCAGGCTTCCAGTCATCAAAGTCTTGTCTCCAGCAATAGGCACCATGATTTTCACGGACAAAATCCTTTGCATGGTCCGTTGTGAACGGTCCTTTTAAATAATCATCAGTGGATAAATACCATTTTATCATAATCACCCCCCATCATTGGATGCAAATTAACGATCTGTCTGGATTGCCCATCAGCACCGCCATCAGTTGTTGAGCATTGGTTTAAACATCAAAATCCGATGGATTAATATCAAGCGTTTGGCATATTTCACGAACAATTTTTTTTTCATCTTCATCAAAATTTCCATCAGCATTACCAATGATAACGGCTACCTGAACCGCCGCACGGGCCTGTGCAGGGGATTTTTTGAGTTTAGCAATCACCTGGAGAAGATCAATTTTTCCAAAATCAAAATCATTGGTTAATTTATCACAATAACCATTAAAGCTTTTCTGTAATTGACTGACATCAAAAACGGAAAGAGTATCATTTGAACTGATAAAACTGGCAGTTTTCCTCCGTTCATCGGCATCAATACTACCATCGGCAGCAGCAACAAGAGCACAGACTGCCATGGTTCCATCGGCAAAATTTTTATTTTTGAATTGTTTTACCTGGGAGGATAGCTGATTTTGCATTTCCAAGGCACCCTCTTTTAATTTATTGAAAAAACCCATTGTCATCTCCTTTTATCAAAACGGTTAGATAATATAACACCTTCGCCAAATTTAAGATCAATTTAAAGTTTGCCAGCCCTAATGCTATAATTAAATGGTTTCATAAACTTTTTTATATGCAAAATCAAGCATTTCACGGGAAGCCTCATGGTGTGTCAATAAGGAACAAAAACCTTTTTTTTTATGTATGATGTCTTTTAACTCCGCAACCCCCGAATCAGGCATGGCAGGCCAAGTGCTCTCTTTCATCATTTGAAGGTCATTGATTTGATCTCCCATGGCAATATAAGGATGAACACCAAGGATGGAAAGGCCTCTCATCTTATTAACTGTTCCCGGATAGATAAAAATTTTTCGATGTTCCCTGTAAACAAGATCATTATATCCATTTTCCTTTAAAAGGACCTCAGCTTTGCTCTTTGCCATATCCCTCTGATCCGGAGGAGGAACAAATCCAGCACAATTTTCATAGAATGTCAACCGTTCCCAATCTGGAAATAATCCAGCGATTTTATCCCATTTTGTATTGCCGTTGAGGGTGTCATCAATATTGGACTTAACGACAAACCCATTTTCAAGTACAAATCCACTGAAGCTCACATCTGGCAATTGTTTTACAAGGTTGCCGGTGCTGGTAGCATTACGACCCGTTGCAATGACCAAGGGAAATATTTGGCTTATTTTTGCGAGAAGCAATGCAGTCTCTTTTCCTAAATAACTTACGCCTGTTCTGCCAATAACGGCAATAGCTTCTTTCTGGTGATGAAGCAAGGTCCCATCAAGATCACACACTACAGCATTTACAATATTTGACGGTGTCTTTTTAACTGTGTGAATACACGGGTTGTGTGCATGTTGTTGAGATAGCTTCATCTGATTTCCCCCATTTTTAATTAAACTGGATGCAGTTGTTTCTGGATATTCAGCTTATAGTTTCATCAGACTGTTTCGAAGCTGCATGCGACTTTCGTTTTCATCTCTTGTAAATGCTTTACATTAAATTCCAACGGAACAGACCTCTTCTCCGCAAGTTTAATTAAAAGACTGAACTTTTGTTCAGCAAATGATTTGTCATCCGCAAAAAAAAGCGTTTTCGGTGCAGCATTGATCAATGCCCGGCACACTTCATTACTGTGAATTCTAAGGGGTGTCTCAGTAAAAAATTTACTTATATACTTTTTCCGGGGTGTCAATATTTTTTTTGGGCACAGGCTTTGCCAGCTTTTAACTAACTCTGTCTGTGAAAATTTATCAGCAAATTTGTATGCAGAAAATAATTTGTTTTCATCCACAAAAAAAGTCCTGGAAAAGCCAAGCGTAGCAAGGCCTGTAAAACAGGCGGAAGGACAAAAAACATCCTCTTGAATACCGGAGAAATCAGCCCAACCCCAAGGGTCTATCAATACGGCAAGGGGGCCTGCTTTAAGGCTTGAAATGGCTTTTGCAACCCCACCTCTGCCTGTCCATCCATCAACAAAAACAATGGAACGATCAGGAAAATCGCTGCGTAGCCGATTTAATGCCACGGTATCAATGCCAAGTCCAACAAAAAGAGAGAGTGCTGCCCCCACTGAACCGGGAAGCAATTGACACAGCCAATCTGTTATGGGCACTCCGGCCCTTAAAATGGAAACAAACAAGATTTTGTCCGGATCAGGGTAGTGCTGTAAAATTGAGGCTGCCAGGTGCTGGGCTGCCTTTTGTATGGTGTTATTAGACTTAAAGGAGATTTCAACATCCTGCCAGAATTGATCGTTCAAGTCAGGCTCAGGGGAGGGAGTGGACCAAAATGTATTATTACCGGTATAGGCCTTATTGAGGGGACGAAACAGGTTCATATCCCTAAATGGATGCACTTCTTCCCCAAGGTTCAGGTAAAAAAACTGATCCCAGGAGAGTCCGTTAAATGATCTAAAACCGGTGTTTGTTTCCAAACCTTTCGACTGAGGTTGAAAATTTTTTTTTATATATATAGGACTTTCAAATGAAAGCCCCATTTCCCGGGGTGTTACATGCTTGGGAGTTGAGACCGAATTTTTTTCCGTAATCGGTAAAAATGGCTTTACACAAATGCCGTGCGCTTGAAGTTTTTCAATGACTTCAATTTCAATCTCTCTATCAATGGGATCACAAATAATAAAAACCGGTTCCTTGAGGTTCTCGTAGTTATACAGATAATATTTATCTGCAAACGTCATCCTGCTGAATACAGATTGATTATCCACTTTCCACGGACTCAAAGAAATCTGTTGAAAGGAAATAGTATCATTGGCCCAAACCAGGCAGGCAGCTATGTCAATGGATTCGCCGACTGTCAACAGAGTTCCACCTGAGAATTCAAACGGAATTTTCCAAAATGCAGGATCAATGAAATTACCTGATTTCACACCAAGAGCGGGACGTTTTGTCTGTAAATATAATTTATTATAAATAAATTTGTCAATATTACCTCCCCCGTTATCAGGCATACCACCGTTGTTCATCATATCATTGAGAACCAGGGGGTTGTCTGAATTGGTTCGGATATTTTCTTTCTGATAAATATCCGGAATATGAACGGTGCAGCAAATATTGTTTTTTGCTGTTCTGGATATCAATATCCTTTTTTGCTCGCTGTTTCTAAAATCAGCAAAAGCAAATATCCGTACCCTCTCAATTTCCATGTGGCTGTGCAATTGAAAAATCAAATTTAAAACAGTATTACCGCTTGTGATTTCATCTTCAACTATCCAGACCTCTTTAAAGCTATGGGATGCAAGGGGGAG
>CAKZLA010000317.1 GCA_937124525.1 uncultured Desulfobacterium sp. | reverse complement strand
CCACCCAAAAATCGTCCGGATATTGCAGACCCTCATGCATGTGGGGCTCTCTTCCATTAAGCTTGGCCAGGCGGCCACCACCTTGTCCGGCGGGGAGGCCCAGCGCATCAAACTGGCCCGGGAGCTGGCCAAACGCGACACAGGCCAGACCCTGTATATATTGGATGAACCCACCACCGGGCTTCATTTCAGGGACATCCGCATGTTACTTGAAGTGTTGAAACGACTGCGGGATTCAGGCAACACCGTTCTGGTCATTGAGCACAATCTGGATGTTATCAAAACCATGGATTGGCTCATTGATCTGGGTCCCGAGGGGGGCAGCCAAGGGGGTAAAATCGTGGCCCAGGGTTCCCCGGAAAAGGTGGCACGATCTAAAAAAAGTTACACCGGATACTATCTGAACCAGGTATTACATCCATAACTCTACAGCAACACCATAAAGGAAAAAACACCTTGAGCATTTACTTCGGTGCCATACTGCACATTGATCTCACCACAGGAGTCATAAAGACCACCCCGTTTCCAGAAAAAATCTTTTATGGATTTCTCACCGGCAGAGGATTTAATGTCCATCACCTTTACCACCACCTTCCCAAGGGGATTGATGCCCTGGATGCAAAAAATATTCTTATCTTTTCCTGCGGTATGCTCACAGGTACCTCCGCCCCCACAGGGGCCCGGCTTCACATAAATGCCCTGTCTCCCATGACCGGGATACTGGGAAGCTCCAACATCGGTGGATCGGCCGGAGCCTGGCTGAGATCCTGTGGTATCATGAGTCTTATCATCACCGGCAAAAGTAAAACTCCTGTGTGGCTCCACTTAGATGAAAATACGGCAGAACTTCAGGAAGCATCTTCCCTGTGGGGACTGGATGCCATGGAGACCCAGGAGCTACTGAAAACAGAAAAAGGAAAACACACCCGGATGTTCACCATTGGTACGGCCGGTGAAAACGGATGCCGGTTTGCAAATATCATCAGCGGCAGCGATCATGCCGCTGGCCGCACGGGTATGGGGGCGGTCATGGGCGCTAAAAACCTCAAAGCCATTGTCATTGAAAAGGGACATCGTAAGTTCCATAGCCCGGATGAAGGGGCCTTTCGTCGGGCAAACAAAGCCTATGTTGATGCCTTGAAAAACACATCGGACTTTTCGATTTTTTCCCGACTGGGGGGGGCCGGATATGTAAACTGGGCCAATGAAAAGGGCATCATTTCCGCCTACAACTACCGGGATACGACCTTTAAGGGGATGGATCAGCTGGATGGCAAACATCTGGTGGAGGATGTGGTGAAAAAAAGAGGATGTTTTGGATGCCCGGTGCAGTGCAAGGCCCAGCTTGTTTTTTCCAAAGGAAAACATAAAGGAGAAACTGCCCACCGGCCCGAATTTGAACCCATGATTAATCTGGGTTCTAAATGCGGGCTCACTGAAATTGACGAGGTGGTGCGACTGGACAACCTATGCACCCAGCTGGGTATGGACTCCACCTCTGCTGCCACCACCATAGCCTTTGCCATGGACCTGTTTGACCGGGGGATTTTAACAATGGACGATACAGACGGCATCAATCTCTCCTGGGGCAATGCACGCTCCATGGAAACCATCATCCGGCAAATGGCCCAAAACCAGGGTGTCCTTGGCTCTTTGCTCTCCCAGGGGGTCATGCGGGCGGCCCAGATCATCGGCAGGGGATCGGAAAAATTTGCAGCCCATGTCAAGGGGCTGGAACTCACCGCCTACAACCCCGTTGCCATCATGGGATCTGCCCTGGGGTATGCCATTTCCAGCCGGGGCGGAGATTACAACAATGTGTATGCATCCCTGGAATATGGATGGTCTCCGGAAAAAGCGTTGGCGGAATTTGGCACGGCTGATGCAGTTGATATCACCCGGCCCGGGGGTAAAGGTGCCCTGGTGAAACGGGCCGTGCTGGTGAATATCATGGTGGATTGTCTGGGGCTTTGCAAGGTGCCGGTGCTGTCATTGCTTGGGACGTTTAATCTGAAATATGAAGCATCTCTGGTGTCAGGTCTCATGGGTGAAACCATAACACCGGAAACGCTTTTCAGTACCGCCGCCCGGGTGGCGGCGCTGGAGCGAAAATTCAACCTTTCCCATGCCCCGGAAAAATCAGAAGACACCCTGCCGGACATGTTTTTCAACACCGAAAAAAGTATCCTGTCCAGGGAAGCCCTGGCAGGAATGGTACAGGATTTTTACAGGGCCATGGGCTGGGACACCAAGGGCGTCCCTCCAGATGATCCTGAAGATACCCCTGGTATTTGTCCAGCATCATAAGTATCCACACATATGTTTTTCAGTACCCCATGGAGATATCTTGTTGATATATCTGGATTTTATCTTAGGGAATATATGCTCGGGTACTTCCAGATCAAAGGATAGCATCTACCAGGAATTCATCATATTAATACCAAGAAACTTAGCAACCTCTTCCTGCATCTGTTTAAATCTGTAACCCACCACCTGGACAAGGCATGTCATGATTTTATATCCAATCACCGGGTCTGAATTCATAAGGCTTTTAATTTTTGTGCAACCGATCTTAACGACCTCACATCTGCGGGTAACACAATAGGCTGACAGTCTCATTTGATAGGGTGGAATAAAACAGGACCACCCAAAAATCTGGGATTCACCTGTTTCATTGTCATGGGATGATATGGAGTTATCGTCGGTGCTGGGTTTTGCGTTGGGCATTTCAAAACGCAGTTGAACCTCTCCTTCTCTGACGATCCACATATCGTCGGCGTCATCCCCTTCACAAAAAAGCCTGTCTCCGTGTTGATATTGCTCCACCACACAGATTTCAAGAATCTTTTCCAATTCTGCTTTTTCAAAATTTTCAAAAATTTTTAGCTCCTCAATCATTTCAAGAGATACCATAATGTTCCTCCTCATTTTCAGGTGAATGCGTGATGATCACGTTTTTATATTGACACATATTCAGACCACTTCATGATCAAAACCAGGCATCTTGGAATCGCAGGTCTCAGCTAACAAAACAATGTCAGAAATCGTAAAGCACGGGAAGGACGTTGATTCTTCGATGCCTGGTATTTAACAGAAAAATATATTTTTCATAAAAAATGGCAAGAAAACCCATGTGTCTTTAGCTCAGGGGGGGTGTTGACACTGGTGACTCAAAATAAGTTTAAAGACAACGAAATCAAGGGGAAGCGTAGAAAGAAGTCCGGCGATTCTTTTTTAGAAAAACACTTAAAATAAGAATAACGTGACACAATAATGGTGTCAAGGAAGATTTGAGCCTAACAGTAATTCTAATTTAAAACCAGTCACCTCCGGCAAAGCCGAGGGATACCATGCTTAATTAGAATTGCCGTTAAGCTTAAGCACAATGTTGAATTTACGATTTAAGCCGATAATTGGGCTTTTCAAACATTTCAACCTGCTCCAGGCCCAGGTCCTGTTTTCGAATGGTCCGGGATTTTTTCCGGGCCATATTAACGTCATCCATGGGAATTTTCTTTTGTTTATACCATTTATCCGGATCTTCCAGAAATGGGATCAACACCTGCAGTGGGCTCGTCCAACAAAAGCACTTTAGGACTGTGAACAAGAGCCTTTGCAATCATAAGACGCCTCTTCATACCGCCACTGAGCTGTTTTACTTTTTTATCTTTGTGCTCATAAAGCGCTAACTTCTTCAAAAGATAATCAATACGCTCTTTGTTTTTTGAAATAATATCATCTGCTGCCTGCAAGATATTTTGAGAAGAACGATAGTTCGTTTCCAATAACACAACTTTTGCACCGGGAAAATCTTTTTCAAAATTAAGAATATTTTTCATATCAGCACCTCGCCATGAATAGATATTTTGGTCTCCATCTCCAACCGCACATAAATTTTGATGTTCTGCTGAAAGCAAACGAACTATTTTATATTGAATAGTATTGGTATCTTGATATTCATCTAC
>CAKZLA010000316.1 GCA_937124525.1 uncultured Desulfobacterium sp. | reverse complement strand
CCTTAAAGAGTCAACGTATTGTCAACCTGCGCTGAAAGAATCATTAAGGATTTATGTCTAATCGAATTTTGGATATGCCAAGTTTTGAATCGAAACTTTGAGGGACTTTTCTCTCGATTTCTTACTTCTATGGTGGCCCATGATCGGTTGCGTCTACGCTATCCGGACAAACCTAATCGTACGGACCAGGCGTACACGGTAAGCAAAAAAGAAAACTCATCCAACTAACACTTACATTTGGAGCAAGATGAATCAATGTCGGATATTCAGCAGACCAATCAGGCCCTGACACGGGTGTTTCAGGAAGAAAAAAAACGCCTTGTATTCTGGTATGACGGAGAGGGTGAGTTTGAAGACCTGCTTCCCTCCATTGCGGTGGAGGGGTCATCCCTGATCCGGATGGATGAAACCCCGGCCCTTGAGTTGAAGATCCGGCTGGAAACAAGGAATACCAAGGACAAGTTTATCCTTTATGCCCCGTACCCGGAACCGTCACCGGAAATGGACTGGCTCTGTGACATCAAGCTCTATTCATCCCTTTTCCATGCAGACAAAGCCTCCATCCTGTTAAAGGAGTTGGGGCTTTCCAATATGGGGATGCGCCCCTTCATTAAAGAGAGAAGTTCTTTTTTTAAAAGCCAGAACCGGTTTGAAAAACTCAAAAAATGGGTTGAACCAGAAGATAAAGAAGAGTCTCTGGATCTTAAAATGCTCGCCGTCCTGACACGGGCGGCCATACCAGATCCCTTTGCCATCTTCATGAAGCTGATGGATACCTTCTGCGGGGAGGCTGGATTTGATCCAGAATCCGAATCCAGAGCCTGGAAGGAGATTGACTCCCTGGGTCTTGCACCGGCTTTTTGGAAGGTGATGCATCAGACCTTTGGATACGAGAGCGCTTCCTCTCCTGGTTTGATGGATCTTTTAATAAAAATTTTTGTCACAGACTTTGGGAATAATTTCAAGAATGACCTTCCTGTTTCCCTTGCCCATTTCGGGCTGACAGATTCGGTCAGAGCCACCAATGCCTCGGTTTTTATCAATCAGTGGCAGACCCATACCCTTCATAGCCGGAACTTCAATTGTATATCACGACATATTGCTGAACGTCTTCATTTCAGTGAAATTCTCTCCGCCATCAATATTGAGGATCTGGTAGATGTCATGACCTTTGAAAAGGTGGAGCAGCGGATTATCAGTTCCCTGAGGGATCGGATTATTCATACCTCCCACCGGGAGTTTTCAGATACCTTGGAGATCATCAAAAAACGGGGGGATGGCTACTGGGCCGTTCATTCGTATGCTTCCAACGGAAACCTCTATAAAAAGGCATATCAAGCCCTGGAGATTGCCGTTGCCTTGTTTGAGCTGAGAAAAAAATATGATGCCGGTTTTCACTATCCCTCTGCCCTGGACATGTTCAGGGCCTATACCGATGAGCTCTACCGGTTTGATCTGTATTACCGTCAATTCATGGAGATCGCCGATCAGACGGAGCAGGCTGGCTGGGATGTGCTAAAGCCCCTGCGACGGGCCATGGATGACGTTTACAGCGGGTGGTTCATGGAACGGCTTTCCATCCAGTGGGGAAATTTTCTGGCACCGGATCATTCATCCCATGGCAAAAGTGCTGTCCCTACTGATCCTGTTGCGCCTCCGGCCTTGCTGGATACATGGCAGCTGCCGGGCATCCAGAACCAGTACCGCTTTTTTAAAAATAAAATACAGACGACCCTGGCCGGATCAGACCGCTCCCGGATTTTTGTGATCATCAGCGATGCCTTTCGGTATGAAGCAGCAAAGGAGCTGACCACCCAGATCAACGGAAAATATCGTCTTAAGGCTCAGATAGAACCCATGCTGGCAACGCTGCCAAGCTATACCGCCCTGGGGATGGCCGCCCTTTTGCCCCACAAAACCCTGTCGTTTCAAGAGGGTAGTGCCTCTCCCAGGGTTGACGGGAAACCTGCGGTCTCCCTTAAACAGCGGGCAGCCATATTGGCGGGGCACGCGGGGACCGCCATCAAGGCCTCTGAACTTTCAGAAATGAGTAAAGATAAGGGCAGGGATTTTGTAAAACAATACCGGGTGATCTACATATACCATGATCAGATTGATGCCATGGGAGACAAGGCCGCCACCGAAGATAAGACCTTTGAAGCGGTGCGTACCACCATTGATGAACTGGCCGCACTGGTGGGATGGATCATCAACAGCCTTAACGGTACCCGGATTCTCATCACAGCGGATCATGGGTTTATCTATCAGGAAAAAAAACCGGAGGAACTGGATAAAAGCACGCTGGAGATGCCCCCCGGCGGTGCGGTGAAACAGCACAAACGATTTGTCCTGGGACCCCAACCCGGGATATCCGGCGCTGTTTTTCGCGGCAGTACACGGCAGACTGGGGGTACGGAAACCGACATGCCGTTCCTGCTGCCCAAAGGAACCAACCGGTTCTATTTCACCGGGGGTGCCCGGTTCTTTCATGGCGGGGCCATGCTCCAGGAGATCGTGCTCCCGGTGATGACCGTGTCGGAGATGAAGGGGATTCACAAAGCGAAATCAGAAATCAGGAAAGCCGGGGTATCTATACTGGGATCACCGAAAAAAATTGTCACCAATATCCCGAGGTTTGAATTTATCCAGACCGATGCGGTGTCGGGCAGGGTGAAGCCCAGGATTTTAAAAATATCCCTGAGGGAAGGGAACTTACGCATCAGCAATGAGGAAACCATCACATTTGACAGCACTTCCTCCGCCATGGAAGATCGTAAAAAATCAGTCCGGCTGCCGTTGAAATCAGGCCCCTTTGACAACAAAAAAGAGTATGCACTGGTGCTCAGGAATGCCGATGATGAAACCGAGTATGACCGGATTCCCATAATCATTGATATCGCCTTTGCCAATGATTTTTAAAGAGTCGTGATGGGCAGGATCTTGAATCAGATGTCTTGAATGCTCCTGAATAACCGCCACGGGCGGACCGTATTTCGTGACCTCGCTCCACCCACAACTAAGCTTGAAAATCCTGTGACGTTTGCCGGGACTTTCATATAAAACTTTGAATGAACAGCTGGGCGAGATGGGATGAAGAAACAAGAGAGAACTATCCAAGGAGATCATATGGAAAAGGAAGAGGTCAATATTGATCATCTGCTGAACCATCATTTTGCAGGGCGGGTGGTGCGAAAAGACTTGACCAAACGCCTCAAAGAAGGGGCCAATGTCCCGGTTTATGTGCTGGAATATCTCCTGGGAATGTACTGTGCCGTGGATGATGAGGCGGTGATCCAGGAGGGGCTTGAGAGCGTAAAGCGTATTCTTGCGGATAATTATGTTCGTCCTGATGAGGCGGAAAAAATTAAATCAAAGATCAAGGAGATGGGTAATTTCAAGGTCATCGATAAGGTGACGGTGCGGCTCAATGAAAAACGAGATATCTATGAAGCCAATTTGTCCAATCTGGGGGTGAACGGTCTTGAGGTTACCGGTTCCCAGGTCAAACAGTTTGAAAAACTACTGGTGGGTGGGATCTGGTGCATCCTCACGCTTCAATATTATTATGAAGAGGGTTCCCAGGGTTCTCCCTTCATTATCTCGGAACTCAAACCCATACAGATGCCCAATCTGGACCTGGAGTCCATCTTTGAGGGGCGAAACGCATTTACCGAATCCCAGTGGATTGACATGATACTGCGCTCCACCGGATTGGAGCCCACTCAGTTTGAAGAGCGGGTCAAGTGGCATTTTTTGACCCGGTTGATTCCCCTGGTGGAAAATAATTACAATTTGTGTGAATTGGGTCCCCGGGGCACGGGAAAGAGCCATATCTACAAGGAGATCAGCCCCAATTCCATCCTTGTTTCCGGGGGCCAGACCACCGTTGCC
>CAKZLA010000315.1 GCA_937124525.1 uncultured Desulfobacterium sp. | reverse complement strand
ACAAAAGCATTTTGTGCGCCGATGGCAACGATTAATCCGCCGCTGACCCCCATTCCCTGGAAAAATGGTCCCCACATAAATTATCTCCTGAATTTTTATATAAAATTCTGTCCAAAATATTGTAATAATTAGGGTTTAAATGTTCGTTATGGCAGGTACTGACTGCCATGTATGTTATAAAAAATCGGCAAGAAAACCTCTGAGTCTTGGACTCTGGAGGTGTTGACTGTTTGCATCTCCAGCTGTGTATCTGACTATTTTCCGGGCCAGACCCGGGTTTTTAAAATTGCAGGAATCCACTGGCTCATCAAGTTGATGGCTTTCCAGTAAAGATGCCAAAAAAAAACGATCCCAGATTTTCCATGGAACAGGGGAGATATAACACGGGAATTTGAATAAATAAAATTAATTGATTTAATTATTGATTAATTGTGCTAATAATTATTCATGCTTGATTATAAATTATTAGAGGCCTTTGAAGCCGTTATCAGGGAGGGCGGTTTTGACAAGGCTGCCGGAACAATCCATCTGACCCAGTCCGCCGTGTCCCAGCGCATTAAGCTTCTTGAATCCCAGATGGGACAGGTACTGCTCATTCGGACAACTCCGCCAAAACCCACGCTGGCGGGTCGGAGACTGTTAAAGCATTATCTCCAAGTTAAACAGCTGGAAAATGATGTAATGCGGGACATGGCGCCAGCGTCCAAAAGAAACATGATTCCCCTTGCCATCGCATTGAACGAAGATTCTCTGGCCACATGGTTTCCCCCATGCATTGCTCCGTTTCTGGAAGCCCATCCCGTGGTCATGGATCTGCGGGTGGATGATCAGGAACAGACCCATAAATTTTTGAGCGACGGCGATGTGGTGGGATGTATCAGTTCCCGGGCGGAAAGCGTACAGGGTTGCAGCGTCTCTTTTCTTGGGAGCATGATTTATCGAATGGTGGCCACCCCGGAATTTGTAAAGCGCTGGTTTGCCCGTGGCCTGGATCGAGACAGCTTTGAAAAGGCACCGGCAGTTATTTTCAATCGAAGGGACGAATTGCACGCCACCATGCTGTCTCAACTTTTTAAAGGGGATTCATTTCATATTTTAAGCCATTATGTGCCGTCTCCAGAACAATTTGCCTGGATCATTGAATCGGGGTTTGGATACGGGATGTTGCCGGATCAACAGGCGCTTGCAATGTTGCATAATGGTCGCTTGGTGGATCTGTGCCCCAATGAGCATGTCAGGGTGAATTTATACTGGCACCGCTGGAATATTCTTTCCCCCATTATTGATGCATTGAGCAAGTCCCTGGAACAGGGGGCAGGAAAACTTTTACGTGAACATAATCCGTAATTTTCTGGGAACCCCCTACCCAGTCTCCATTAACAAATTTATATCATGGGAAAAAACATGAATAATACCATCCAGAGCATTTCCTTAGTTCACCTTATGATCGCCTTTATCCCCGTTGCGGTGATTCTGGCAATCCTTTTTAAATGGTCCCTGAACACCGGATCTGCCTCTGGGGCAACTGCTGCTGGTGGGTTATTTCCTGACTTATATTTTTGAGTCCGACAGTGCTGTAATCATCACGATTATCTTGACCATCATGCTACTCTCATCCAGCTGGATTGCCTTGAGGCTGGTCAAGACCCGGCGGCGGACTCTGTTTCGCAACGCCTTTTTTGCCATTGCATTGGGGGGTGGGAGTGTTTTATTTGTCATCACCCAATATATATGAGTCTGTTGATTAAGTCGCGATTTTCATATTTCAGGCATCAGCACTGTTCTATTGGTAAAATGCTATAAATCGAGATAAGCTTCTGTTATAATATTTTTTTCTTTTATTCTCCGGTTCTCTGCCGTGCAGGCAGCTTAGAAATTTGACCATCTCTGCTTGTGAAAAATCCAAAAAGTTCTTAATGTTTGCTAAATGAATGATCAACGATCATATTTTGGAAAAAATAATCCATGACATCTCAACTGGCCTACATCAAAACCCATCAAACAGGCATGCTGAAGGAAAAGTTGTCCAGAGCCCAACATAGCCTCACATCATGCACCCTGTGCCCTCGGCAGTGCCGGGTGGACAGAACTGCCGGAGAGCTGGGCATATGCAAAACCGGCACCCGGGCAGTGGTGGCAAGTTTTGCTCCCCATTTTGGAGAAGAAGACGTTTTGGTGGGTCGCCATGGGTCCGGCACCATCTTTTTTTCCCATTGCAATATGTTGTGTCGGTTCTGCCAGAATTATGAGATCAGCCATCTGGGGGAGGGGACCAAGGTCAGCGCGGATCAGCTGGCCTATATCATGCTGGAACTCCAGGGCCGGGGATGCCATAATATCAATCTGGTTACCCCTTCCCATGTGGTACCCCAGATTCTTGCCGCCCTTGAGCTGGCGATTCCCCAGGGTCTTCATCTGCCCCTGGTGTATAACACCGGGGGGTATGATGCTCTGGAAACCCTGGAGCTGCTTTCTGGAGTGGTGGATATTTATATGCCGGATTTCAAGTTTATCCGGTTCGAGGTGGCGATCCAGGCAGGGGTGCCAGGCGATTATCCCGAAAAGACAAAACAGGCCCTCATTGAAATGCATCGTCAGGTGGGGGATCTTAACGTGGATGACACCGGTATTGCCCGGCGCGGTCTTCTGGTTCGCCATCTGGTATTGCCAGAGGATGCCGCCGGTACCCGGGAGGTCATGGCCTTTTTGGCAAATAAGATATCTCCAAGAACCTGCATAAACATCATGTCCCAGTTTCGTCCCTGTGGTTCCATTGGTGCCACCGGTGTTTTTTCTCGGTCCGTCACCCCGGCGGAGTATGAAAAGGCACTTGCCCTTGCCATTGAGGAGGGCTTGACCCCATTGCAAAATTAAAAAGTATGCAAGGTCCATTTAACGAGCCCGGGAAAACCATTCACACGGTCAGTTGCCATGCACAAAATAGGTGGGAGTGGTTATAGATCCCTTTTACCACTTCTGAAAAAACCATACCCAGCCCCGATAAACCCACCGGCAAGGTGGCTGAATTGCGAAATCCTGTCCACCTTCAGGATGGAGAGGACTTCACTGCCAATGTAGAGTGTGGCGATAATGATGAATGTTAAAGGGATTTCCTTTGATCGGATATTTGAAAATGAGCTCAAAAGAATCAACATAAAGGCAATCCCGCTGCCGCCAATAAGGGAATTGGAAAATAAAACCGCATTTAACAGGGCCGTGGCAATGGCGGTGATGAAAATCATCTCCAATAGTGCGCCAGATCCGTATTTTTCCTCAAGCAAGGGTCCCACAAGAAGGATGATCATGAAATTTCCAATGAGATGGGACCAACTGCCATGGGCAGCAATATAAAATACCAGCCTGAAATAAAAATAGGGGTTGAAAGGGGATAGGTGGGCAGGTGATGAAAAATACCCAGCCAACATTCCGTTACCGGAAAAAGCCAGAACACACATGGACAAAATGGAATAGGTCAAAATAACCGGGGAGTTGTATTTTATTCTCATCGCTGGTCTCTATTTTCTGTGGGGGCTTGACCCGGATGAAACAGATATTCAAGGCCATTACGTTTTATTTCATAAATGGTTTGTAATAATTCTCCCAAATATCCCTTGGGAAATCCTTTCCGGGAAAACCATACTAAGTAGGTTTCCGGCAGGTCCACAAGGGGCAGCCCTTTGTGTTTTCCAAAGGGCATTTTGGTTGTTGCCAATTTGATGAAACTTTCTTTGTCCGGTTCAATAAGTTTACTCATTTTATTTACTCAATGTTTTGCATCTGTTGGTTTTTTACTTGTTGTGTTTCAAAATTATTGCGCTGACGGGTCAATCTCTGGTTCTATTGAATGCTGAGTATTGGCTAATTTCCTGGGATGGATACCAATAAAAGTAAAATAATGCAAGTCTGCCCCTCCCTTCTTTCATAGATATTTCCGAATTGTTGATTTCATTGATTTTTGCTTGCCTGTCAGTATCATACTTGATATGGTTTCCAACGAGTACGAACCCCCTTGGCAAAGAGACACCATGACATCAGCCCAAAAGTGCCTGGTGTTGTGATCAAATATGCTTTTGCCTTGAGTAAGGGCCAATTAAAAGTTTGTCAGATGGAAAAGGTATCAATGGAAAACAAGTCAATTTTGTTTCAGGCTATTTCCGGGGAAAAGGAGGCGGACTCACCGGTTCGTAAGGCCTTCCGTGTACCTGTACCTGATAGTGCCTCTGCACAGGTGTGTCTGGGGGAAAAAGAGTACTCGCTTTTAAACGTCAGCCATGGGGGCATCAGTGTGCTTTGTGATGAGGCCCTTGATGTTGAATGCGACGCTATCCGAACTGGCTGGGAATTGAGGCTGGAGGAAATACGATTGCACAACCTAACCGGCAGGGTGGTTCATTGTTCATCCATGCCATCGGGGCATTTACTTTATGGAATACAATGGGTTGATCTTGGAGAAGATCAGATTGCCGCCATAAGTGAAGCTGTTTCCCAACTCAAAAAAATGGCATTTGAAAATAACGATCGGAACATTTTCCCGGTACAAGACGTTGAAAAATAATAAAAAAAAAGACATCATGGCCAGTATCCTTGCCCATGAGGATTCTTTGGATGATAAGGCCAAAGACCTGGATTTTCTGATTTATCAATGTGATAAGGATGATCCGTCTGACAAGGAAATTTTGTTGGAAGACCAGATCCATGAATCCATAAAGGTTACCAAAGGCAATGTCTCCGTTGAAATCTGGGAGGGTAAGGCAAAAATTAAAGTTAAGGCCTCTCCGAGGGCAGGCCCTGGAATTTCCATGGAGAGGATTGCCACCATTGCTGTTGATGCGATTCTTGAGGCATTGAAAAAGGAAACACTGCGATGATTATTGTTTGTCCAAAATGTTCCAGGAAACATCGAGTTAACCCAGACACACTCAAGACATACATTGATTCCGGTCGGAATATTTCCGCCACCTGCAAGGCGTGCAAATATAAATTTCCGGTTCAACCCCGTAAGCTGGTGGAGTCTACTTCGGTGGAGAACGGTGACTCTGAGGCAACGGCCAGAAAAATATGTGTAACCCTCAGCAAGGGGGGGGTGGGAAAGACCACCACCTCCGTTAATCTTGGGGCAGGGCTTGCCTTGGCCGGACACAAGGTATTGCTGGTGGACACGGACACCCAGGGGCAATCGGCTTACATCCTGGGAAAAAAGCCGGTGGCGGGCCTCACCGAGCTTCTCACCGGAGAATTAACCCCGGAGGAATGCATCATTCCTGCCAGAAAAAATCTCTGGCTTTTGAGTGGAGGGAAGTCCCTGGCAGGTATTAAACGCATGATAGACCGGAAAAGTTTTGGGGCGGAATGGGCCTTGTCAGAGGCGCTTAAGCCCTTGGATACTCAATATGACTTTATTATTATTGATACATCACCAGGCTGGGATCAACTCATCGTTAATGTGCTGTTTTATGCCACAGAGGTGCTGGTCCCTGTGGCCCTGGAGGTGATGTCCCTGCATGGATTATCCGAGTTCATGAGAAGCCTTGGCTCCATCCAAAAATATCGAAAGGAGGTGCGTTTAAAATATATTGTTCCCACCTTTATGGATGCTCGGATAAAAGGACCGGAAAAACTTTATTCTGAACTTAAAAAATTATATCCGGAAGCCATGTGCCAGCCCATCCGTTATTGCGACAGTCTTTCCGAAGCCCCCTCCTTTGGTAAAACAATTTTTGAGTTTGCACCGGGATCAACGGCATCTTCGGACTACAGAGAGCTTGTCAAACGCATTGCAGAAAATGATAAATCCCTTGTCTGAAAAATGTGAGATTTCCCCTATTATGAATGTACCATTTGAAAAATTTTCTTCATGTGGAAATAATTTTATCGTTGTTGATGAACGTTTAAAAAATCATATCCCGGAACATGAGAAAGGTGATTTCGCCAGACAGGTTACAGATGGTAATTTCGGTATTGGTGCCGATGGATTTATTGTGCTTCAACCCTGCACGCCTCAGACTCTGCTGGAGATAAACAATAATTGGCATTACTGGAAACAGGTTCCGGTGAACAATGGGGTTGATTATATTTTCAGAATGTTTGAGCCCACCGGCCAGGAATCCTTGTGCTGCGGTAATGGACTGCTGTGCTTGGCAGAGTATGTCCATCAGACCTCTGGTATCACAGCGTGTAATATTTTGACCGAAATTCCGGGCACCCAACCTGCCATTCGTACCCTGGGCTATGATGTAGATAAAAAACAAGTGTGGGTAAATATGGGGACCCCGGGAAAAATTCCCATTCACCTGGCCCACCCGGAGGGAGTGATGATAACTCCCTCGGAGTTACACGGGGCACGCTTTGAAATTCCTTTACATAAATTGCCGGGTATCTGCCCACCAGTAAACCAGGAGCGTCTTTCATTTACAGGCTACCTGGTTTTTTCCGGAGAACCTCACCTGGTTATTGTGCTTGATGCCGGAAATGATCATGATCCATGTGATCCGGTGACAGGGCTGTCCGACATCCTGGAACAGACAGCCTTTACCTTTGAAGCGGACCCTTTTCACGCCATTGGTCGCTATTTTAACAATCGGTTAATGGATATATTCCCATTGGGTATAAATGTGAATATTGTGAAAATCACTGAAACTACCCGGGTGGTTGAGCAACGGTGCTTTGAAAGAGGCATTGAAAAAGAAACCCTGGCCTGCGGGACCGGGATGGTGGCCTCGGCATATACACTGCATGCGCTTGGAATGATCCAAAGTGATACCACGTTCATACATCCGTTAAAATGCAGGTCTTACAGACCAGAGACATGTGTTTGCATTGAAAGACGTCATGCCCGGTATGTGATGTATGGGAAACCGGTGTGGATATGCACTGGCATGTTTCGTCAAGAGGAAAGACAGAACGGTTTTTCATCGTTTCCCCAGAGAAAGAAAATGGGCGTGGAGATATGAACGATATTCAAAAAATCTTCACCTATGACAATGGTATAAAAATAAAACTAATTGTCAGCTCTATTTTTTTGCTTGTGTTGGCCTTGGGCTTTAATACCCTGTTGAGCTTAAGCTCCCTTGAAGATATCTATGTGGGCTCCACCTTTTCCAAATATTCCGCCATTGGAAATGATTTAAAACGAAACATTGAAAAATCACTGAAGTTTGGCAAAAAACTTGATAAGTTTGTTGGCTTGAACACGCTTCTCCAGGAGACCCGCACCCACCTGACAAAAAAGAATCATTCTAATTTTTTTAAAAAGATAGAGCTGATCAAGGCCAATTCCGGTCTATCCGTTTCTCTGGCCCTTCCCGATAACAGGATTCATTATAGTACAGAATCCACCTTGATCCATCAAGAACTCCCCTTAGAGGTATCGGACTATTTCAACACTCTTTTTACCCCCCATGAATCGGGGGGGGACATTGGTAAAAATTATTATAAGTCTGATCATGAATTTTATATCGGGCTGCCCATTGAAAGACATAAGCGCTGGATGGGAACGCTTATTATCAGATTGCCCGAGGATCAGGTCAAGTCCTTTACCCATGCCCTCTTACTTGAAAAACTGAAGCTGACAGGGATGATTCTACTGGTGGTGCTGGTGGTGCTCCTTTGCTTTTTTTTCGTTGTCATTCCAGGGGCACCCAAACAAACCCGGTTTTCCAAGAAAAAAATTTCCGGGGTCATCCTTGTGGTTCTTTTATTGGCACAGATTTCTTTCTCATTGCTCAATACCAATTCTTTTAAAAATTGCTATCTTGAAATCACCCGGAAAAAAACAGAGGTGCTGGGCAGCCTTTTAAGGGAAGATATTGAATTTATGCTCAGTAAAGGGATTGCGCTGGATCGACTTTCCATGATGGAACGTATGTTGGGAGAGATCATAAAGGCTTCACCGGAATTAAGCGATATTACTCTGTTGGATTTAGACCTGTCTCCCCTCTATAAGGCCGATAAAAATAATGTTTTTGCCATTAAAGAAGAGCAAAGGGGGCCACTGAGTTCTGTTCATACAACCCAGTGGATCAAGGACTCAAAATATCACCAGAACATTGCTCTTCACCGGGATAATGTGTCGGTGGCAGATGTCCCCGCTGACATTGCAGGATATATTTCCATTACCATTTCCAAAAAAGTTCTTTTGTCTGAATTGACGGAAATCATCATGGATGCCATCACTGTACTGGTGATTTCACTGCTTTTTCTCATGGAACTCCTTGTCATTGTGTTTCAATATTTTGCAAAGGAGATGGACGTTACCGCAAAGATATTTCGGGTCCGTTACACGGCCATTCGACCTGCCGTATTTATATATTTTTTTGGTCAGACCATTTCAGTCTCTTTTCTGCCCCTTTACATGGAACAGTTCTGCCAACCCTTCTGGGGGTTGTCCAGGGAGGTGATCATGGGCCTGCCCATCTGTGCCACCATGCTGTTTGGGGGGATTTCTCCCCTGATTGCCGGGCCATGGGTGGACAAACGGGGCTGGCATGAATCTTTTTTTGCAGGTCTTATATTGACCTCAGCAGGGTTTGTCTATACCTGGATGGCACCCAATGCCGTGCATTTGATTATTTCCCGGGCATTTGTGGGATTTGGGTATGGCCTGACCTTCATGGCGGCCAATGGCTTTGTGGTGGCATTCACCGATGAGAACAGCAAGACCCAGGGGCTCACCCGCCTCATTGCCGGGTGTTATGCCGGATATATCTGCGGCAGCTCCACCGGGGGGATGCTTGCGGACAGCATTGGATACAATGCGGTTTTTATGGTTGGTGCCGTTATTATTGTGTTGTCCTTCATTTATACCATTATTTTCTTAAAGGGAAGCATGGGACACCCCAAAGGAGCAATCATGGAGGAGGGGACTCAACACTCATACCCTGGCATGGGCCAGTTATTGCAATTTATCATCAACCCTCGTATCCTGGCTTTGTGTTTTTTAGTTATACTTCCTTCGTCCATGATGGCGGTGGGGTTTTTGAACTATTTTATCCCCATATACATTGACCGCATCGGTTCCACCCCCTCCCATATCGGCAGACTTATGATGGTGTATGGCCTGTTTTTCATTTATGTTGCCCCTGTTTTCAGCAAGTACATTGACAGATCACTGCACAAGTCTCGGTATATTCTTTTAAGTGGTATCATCAGTAGTTGCGGGCTGATGTTGTTCTATTTTTATGGTGGCATGACCGCGGCTATTTTATCTGTACTGGTTTTAGGTCTGGCAGGTAGTCTTGAAGCATCAACACCCTATGTGCTGGGACTTGAGAGCACAAAAAAACTTGGCAGTGCAAAGGCCATTGCCATTTTGTCCTCCGTTGAAAAATTGGGCCAGGTGTTAGGCCCCATTGTTTTTGGATGGTTGATACTGGGCCAGCCTAATAATAACGCAATTTATTACATGGGCATTGCCTGTTTTATCATTGTTTTGTTGTTTTATTTGATTTCTTGTCGTAACAATGCATTGGTGAGAGATGAAGCGTGAAGCGTCATGAACCCGGTTTTTATTTTTACATGCCTCCAGAATGGGCCATTTACCATCTTTGTTGTGGGCAGAACCAGTCAAAATACAAGGTCTGCCCGTGGCAGTTATATAAAAGTTAGATGATATTTTAAGGAAATAACGTGGAAATTACATCCAGAAAAGTGGAAGAAAAAATAATTGTCAGCATCAATGGCCGATTGGATGCTGTATCTGCACCTGAATTTCAAAATGCATTGCTCGGATTCATAGATGAAGGGGCAACCAATCTTCTGCTTGAGTTTGGCGGTGTGGATTACATCAGCAGCGCCGGTTTGCGCAGTATCTTGGTGGTGGCCAAAAAATTGCGCACCGGACAGGGAGAATTGTCTGTGGCCATGCTCCAAGATACCGTGAAAGAGGTGTTTGAGATTTCAGGGTTCAGCTCCATTCTTCCGGTTTTTGATACAGTGGATGCTGCTCTTGCTGCTCTGTCCTGATGAGTGGATGGGCTGTATTGATTCAGTGGTAAAAACCTATATCCAACCCATTTATTCGGCATCCTTCATTCACTGCTTGACACTTTTTTACAACATTCCCTTATTCTTTGAGAATCTTTTCGAAAAAGTGTAAAGTACTTTTGGACTCAGGTGAAGGATTCTATTTATTCCACATAATCGTTGTAAATCTCATCGGCGGCACTGAGGATATCAACGGAAGGGTCGTATCCTATTTTTGCGGCTGTTTTTAAATTAAGGGCAATCTGGCTGGGTTCTTCAAAAAATTGACTGAGTTCCCCGGCTTTTGCCCCATTAAAAATTTTTGCCATTGTCTGTGCATGGTATTGGCCCACATATTTATACTCAGCCTGGGAAATACTCATTAATAAACCGTATTTCACCTCTTCTGAACCCGCCTGGGAAAAGGTGGGAATGCTGGCTTGGTTTGCAATTTCCACAAGGTCGGGAAGGCTGTCGGGATTGACACCCACGTGAAGGGTTACATAAATGGCATCTGCCTTTTTGCAAAGCTCAGAGAAACAGCGTATTACCTCTTCTACAGCTGTTTTTTTATCATTCGATCCTTCTTTAATAAAGCATTTGATTATTTCAAATCCCTGCTTCTTGGCAACTTTTTCAACTTTATCCACGCTGGCATAGCTTCTTCCACGAACTGTGTCTTCATACATGATGCCCAGTCTTTTAAATCCCATGATATCATGAAAAATTTCCACCTGTCTTTCATATCTGAGGGGGTCCACTCTGGCGTGGATATGATCATACCCAGAATTTTCATAACTCTTTATAATGCCGGAGGAAAGTGCATCACTGATGGCAAGTGCAATGGTGGGGACATGGTGCTGATCATTTGAAAGATCCTGACCCGCCCATGTACCCATGGCCATCATCAAATCAATGTCCTTTGTGGTGTTTAACCGGTGCAGCAATGTCTTGGCTTGCTGCTTTCTGAAATCGTCCTTCCATTCTGATGAGTAATAGGCATCTTTTTTAAAGAGCAGATAATTGCTTTGTAAATGATCGCCACACCATTCCCATAGCTGTTTTGTATCGTCCCCTGGAAAATCCGGGAGCGTCTGGGGTTCAATCCAACCTGAATTTATTAATCCTTTGATGGTGGCAATGAAGGCTTTTTTGTATTCGATATAATTTCCTCCCTCATAATATCCTATGGACCATTTGGCACCATTGTGTCTTATGGGGGTGGTGGGAAAATTGTCTGTATTTCCGGCAAAACCGTTTGTGGTGAATAGTAACAGACAAAGGGCCGTGGTGATCATGGTGATAACGCTTTTTTTCATCTGGATATATCCTTAAAAATAGTGGGGCGGTTTCAGTTACATAGTTGATCAGCTTACCAGTATTTGTATCTATTTTTCGGAGTTTATTCTAACGTCGGCCAATGGATATGCACTAAACAGTCGATAATTGAATATAATTTAAAATTTCAATTCTTTAACTGTTGCCATTTGATGTGTGCTGTCAAAAGTGGCCGAGATTAGAATCAAGCCCTATTTTCCGTTGGTTCTTTCCATGTATGGAAACCACTAAAGTACAAAAAAATCCGTTTTGAAAACGAAAAAATTCTGAACATCCGGTATATTCTTATTTGGTAATCGCATCAATTGCGATCATTCCGGTTGGTTGTGGTGCCTGGCTACTTGTGCGTTTCTCTCCTCCAGGGCCGATTCAATGAGTGCGTCAACAATGTCTGGTTCGGAAATTCCACACCCCTGCCACAGAGATGGTTGGCTTTTTTTGCTCATCAGAGCTGGTAGTGTGTTGATTTCATTGATATATATTTTTTTTTGGCTTGAATAAAACAGGTCCAGTCTGATTTCCCCACGTCCCTCCAGAACCTTGTAGGCATCAATGGTCAGTTGTTTTACCCTTTCATGCTCCTCTTTAGAAATATCTGCGGGGATATTTTTAATATTAGTATCAGCGTTGTCGCTTCCATATTTTGCTTTGTAGGTGTAAAAGTCATGGATATCACCCACAATGGTCTGTCTGACGATACTTGTTTTGATCTCATTGTCTGATCTAAAAGCGTATATTTCAAGTTCGCTGCCATCAATGTACTCTTCCACAATCAGCTTGTCATCAAAGGAAAATACGTCCCTGATTGCGGCTTCAAGATCAGATTCAGGATATATTTTATGAACACCAATGGAGGAACCGGAATTGGCAGGTTTGATAAAAAAGGGAAAATCAAATTGTTCTTTCAGTTGTTCTATACATTGGGGGGTATACTCCCGGTGATGAATGACGGTATATCTACACACCGGCAGGTTTGCCTCTGCCAAAAGTCGTTTCGTGACATCTTTATCATATCCCACGGTTCCCCCAAGGAGAGATGGCCCTGCAGATGGGATGTTTACGGAGTTCCAAATCCCCTGCATGATGGCACCGCAACCGTTTTTGCCCTGCAGAACAGTAAATACCACATCAATGGGTATGGATTGCCCTGTTTCTTTCACATAAAGCGGGGGATTGTCTCCCTGGCCAAGGGGCAAAGTCACCGGAACGCCGGTGAGGGTTTGGGCGATCTCCTTGGCCACATCACAGTTTATTTTAAAGCTGGAAAGATCGCACAATAACCAGTGTCCGTCCCGGGTGATATAAAGGAGTTCAAGATGGTATCTTTTCGGGTTAAAATGTGAAATAGTATTGCTTGCCGAAATAAGTGACACGTCGTGTTCACGGGATCGTCCTCCGAATATCAGTAATACATTAAGTTTATTGCTTTTTTCCATCTTAATCTCCTGTTATTTGATTGCCTGGTATTTATTTTTCAAACTTGATTACACCATCGGCTCCCCTTGATAGTGGGAGTTATAATGGGGTCAGGGTTGTGTTATTGGTGGCTGGGGTTGTGATCAATCCCTTGTCCCTTTGAAAATAAGACAAAGCATGGTTATGTCGTCGGATTGGGGGGCATCTTTTATAAAAAGAGCCAGATCCTGGTTTACGGTTTCAATAATTTCTTTGGCATGATGGGGTCTTGACGACCCACCAAGCAGATGGAGGAGTTTTTCATCGGAATAAAGCTCCTGCTTTGAATTCATGGCTTCTGTCACCCCATCGGTGTAGAAAAAAAGGATATCCCCTTTTTTTAATGTGACGGAAAGTTCTTTAAATATCATTCCCTCCATGGCACCGGCCACCGGTCCACTCAACCCTTTTTGGAAAAAAGTGTGATTTTGGGATTTGATAATCGGTGGGTTGTGGCCTGCATTGGCATACTTTAACTCTCCGGTTTTAATGTTCAAAATACCAATAAGAAGGGTGACAAACATGCAGTTTGGATTGTCCTGGCTCAAAATATCATTTATTTTTGTTATGATCTTGGCGGTGGATGAGGTTGTTTCTGCATAGGTTTTAATCAATGTTTTGGTGATGGCCATGAACAGGGCCGCCGGAACCCCTTTGTCTGAAACATCACCAATGGAAATGCATAGATGCTCCTCATCAATGAGAAAAAAATCATAAAGATCTCCCCCAACTTCCCGGGCAGGTTCCAGGTAGGCGTGGAGATCAAATTCAGTTTTTTCAGGATAGGGCGGGAATATTTTTGGCAGAATTCCCAATTGGATATCCCTTGCAACACTTAACTCACCTTCAATGCGTTCCTTTGCAGCAGTGGTTGCCACCAACTGCTTGATATTGGTTTGCAGTTCCTGGAACATATATAAAAAGGAGCTGGCAAGGGCACCAACTTCATCTTTTCTGCTGGTGTAAAGATCTTTTTTTAAGTTCAGCGTAAATGACGGGGAGGTTAAATCTTCATAGGGGATATGCTTTATTTTCTGGGTCAACAGCCTTAATGGGTTGGAAAATCGTTTCACCGCCAGGCTCAAAATAAAAAAGCCTGCAAGAAAGATAATGCCAATAATCGCAGACAGTCTTGCTGCCAGTTGACTGGCGGGTTGTCTGATTTCTTCCACAGGCACAAGGGCAGAAATATACCAGTCCATTGCTTTGATGTATGAGGTGTATCCATTGATGCTCTTTTTATTCAAAACCATGTTTAAGGGGCGGTCTTGATCATGTTGTTGCCTAAGGGCCTGGATGACGTCCACAGGCAGTGCCGACATATATGCATCTGAAGGGGGGATTAATATGGTTCCTTCATGGTTGAACAGGAAGATGGTACCTGTTTCTGCAATTTTGATCTGTTTGAAATTTTCTTTGAGGACTTTCAGTATTTCATCTGTTTTTTTCCGGGTTTCTGCTTCGATTTCAGAAATATCGTTGGTAATGCCAAGGGTCCATCCCCAATGGGGAAGTTGGGTGAGATAGGCAATTTTCTTTGTGTTTTCGTTTTCACAGGAAAACACGGCATATTTATGGACCAGGGCATTGGCAGTGTTTATGCGTTTTGAGATGGGTTTAGATTTGACATCTTTTATCTTGGTTAAATTTTTGCCGTTGAGGATGGTGTCGCTGTGGAAGAATATGTCATTTGATGCATCGGCAAGGAAAATCTGGGAGGATATTTTTAATGTGGACAGCCACTCCAGCAGCCTTTTTTTTGCGACTTCTTCATTCCCATCCTGGTTCACCTGGTAAAACAGCTCCAGGGCCTGTAACAAGAGTGCACTTTCGCTTTTTAATTGACTCTTTCTTTTTTTGATAAATTCCAGTTTGTCCAGTAGAAGGTTTTTGTATTTTCCTTCAACATTTAGCAGAATAATTTTTTTGATGTTGCCAAGGTTCTTATTCTCTGTGTTTAAAATGGCGTTCTTGACATCTTTTTGGGTAAAAAAAATGATACTGGTTGTGGTGACTATAAAAATAACGCTGATTAAAAGCAGGATTTTAGTCTGCAAAGAGTGAACCATTTTATCTCCTGGATGATGATGCCGCCATCATGTTTATCATCACTGTTAAAATATTTTTATTGTCACATCTATGATATTCAATTCCATCTGCCATTTGGGTTACCATGAGAATCCCAAGTCCTCCAACGCTTCTTTCATTAATACCCTCTGTTATATCGGGGGGCGTTGCTCCCAATGGATCAAAGGGAGGGCCGGTATCTGAAAAAGAGATGGATACTGTGTCCCCGGAAAATTCAATGCCAATGGTGATAATACCTGGGTCTGTGTTTCGGTAGGCATGGCTGATAATGTTGACAATGACCTCTTCCACAATGAGTTGAATGCTGAAGGCCTGTTTGGCATGAATACCTGCCAGGACGACATGGTGCTGTATATAATCTTGAATGGATGTGAGCGAATCCAGTGTGGCTGGCCATGAGTGATGTATCATTTTTCCCCTTGCACCCAGTGTTATAATTGGAGATGTCCCTTTAGCACAAATTTACCATGACAAGATAAAGGAAAGCCACTTTCAAGACAAGCGTAAAATGGTTTATAGACTTATTTTAAGAATATATGCTGTGGATGTTGGATTCCCTGCCGCCTTGCTCCATGAAGCATCTGAAATACCCTAACCTGGACGAGCCAGAACCAAAAAGGTTTTCTGATTCTCTTACAAAAATAATACAAAAATCAAAGATAAGAATCTAAATAGATGTTTTTGAATACAAATAACTATTTCTTGAATGTTTTTGAATGATCATGTATACTAACTATTTAAATGATTTAATATTTCCGGCCGGTAATTCCGGCCTTTTTTATTTCATGTGACGCCCACGGACAGACCTTGTTTGTATCCATATCTGCCCACAACAAAGCTTAAAAATCCCTCTGGTTTTGCCGGGATTTTTTTATAAAAAAGGAATACCATGTCCCAGAATGATCCGCCCTTGATCGGGTTTGACGAAATGAACCTGAGCCCCTCGCTGTGTAACGCACTACAGGATGTGGGCTATGAAACCCCCACCCCCATTCAATCCCTTACCATCCCCCATTTGATCCAGGGGCGGGACCTGCTGGGCCAGGCAAGAACCGGTACCGGAAAAACAGCGGCCTTTGCCTTACCGCTTCTTTCCCGCATTGATCTTGCCAAAAGAAAACCCCAGATCCTGGTGTTAGCCCCCACCCGGGAGCTTGCCATCCAGGTGACAGAATCCTTTAAAACCTATGGTGCCAGAATGAAGGGGCTCAGCGTACTTTCCATTTATGGGGGGCAAAGTTATGGCATTCAGCTGACAGCGCTTAAACGGGGCGTTCATGTGGTGGTGGGAACCCCGGGTCGACTCATGGATCATCTCCAGAGAAAAACCCTTGATTTTTCGGATCTTTTTTGTGTGGTCTTGGATGAGGCCGATGAAATGCTTCACATGGGGTTTATCGAAGATGTTCAGTGGATATTGGACAGAACCCCCAAAGATGCCCAGACTGCACTTTTTTCTGCCACCATGCCGGGGCCCATCCGCAAGATTGCCCAGAAATATTTGACAGATCCCAAAGAGATTCTGGTTCGCTCGGATGTGGATGTTATGAGCACCATTAATCAACAATTCTGGATGGTTAAAGGAGAAAGGAAATCCAATGCCCTGATTCGCATATTGGAAGCCACCTCCTTTGATGGGGTCATTGTTTTTGCAAAAACCAGAATTGCCACGGTGGAGGTGGCAAAAAGCCTGGAAGAAAAGGGCTTTAAGGCCGAGGCCCTGAATGGGGATATGGCTCAGGCTGCCAGGGAACGCACCATTGCTCGCTTGAAAAGTGGTCACATTGATATTCTGGTGGCCACGGATGTGGCGGCCCGGGGATTGGACGTGGAGCGCATCTCCCATGTGATCAATTACGACATGCCTTCCAAGGTGGATCCCTATGTCCATCGAATTGGCAGAACCGGCCGGGCCGGGCGCACAGGGGAAGCTATTTTATTTTTGAACCGCAATGAGCGCTGGATGGTGAGAAACATTGAAAGGGCCACCAAGCAGAAAATCCGGGAGATCCTGCTGCCTTCCAACCGGGATATCAATGAGAAACGGGTGAAAGATTTTAAAGAAGGCATTACCCGGACACTGGCCTCGGAGGATGTGAGCGTTTTTCAAGAGCTGGTTGAAGCCTATGCCCTGGAGCATGATATTCCTGTGGTCCAGGTTGCCGCAGCCCTTGGTAAACGGGCCCATGGCAGCACCGCTTTTCTGTTGCCGGCCCAGGACCATGGCAAAAAAGGTTCAGCCCTTGCCATGAAAAAAAATACCCCTCCCCGGAGCAGACAAGTCGGCGAACGGACTGTTAAAGGGAAGGCCTCCCCCCGTCAAGGCGATGAACATCCCCGTAACGGGGCTGATAAATCTCGTAAAGGGGGGAATAAGTTCCGTCAAGACAGAGGTGTAACCCCACAGGAAAGAGAGATGCCCCCGGGCAAGACGTTTTCCCGCCAAAAAATGTCCGGTTCTGATAAAAAGACCCAGATCGGGAAAGAGTTTTCCAGGGCTGGTATGGATCAACCCCTGTCTGGAAAGGAGAGGGACAACGATCATGTAAGGGAAAGAAAATCTCCAGAAAAGAGGAGAATGGCGCCACTGGAAAGGGGAATGGAACGATTTCGCATTGAGGTAGGGCGGCAGCATGGGGTCCAGCCCAAAGATATTGTCGGGGCCATTGCCAATGAGGCAGGCCTTGAAAGTAAATATATTGGCACCATTAATATCCAGTCGGAATTTTCCCTTGTGGATTTGCCCACAGGTATGCCAAAGGTGGTTTTTCGGGAATTGAAAAAGACCTGGGTGAAATCCCGGCAGATGGCAATTTCTAAATATATGTAAGAAAGTTCGATGCCATGGAGAACCCATCGGTACAAGGCTGAGATTCAGGGAATGATCAATGCCGTTTCAATGTTAACGGCAGATTTGATCAACCCCTGTTCCAGCATGATCTGTTCCGTCTGGTGCCAGGCCTTGACATTAATACGTCCGATATCTTTGGTTCGATCCGGCCACACCAGATCCCGGGTGGCTGTTAGTTGTTTTTCCTGGAGTGCCCTGGGGGTGTCTTTGTTATATTTTTCAAGGACGGCCAAGGCCATTTCCTGGTTGGCGGGGTCCATGGCCATGTGCCATCCTTTTAACAGGGCCTTCTTGAACCGGGCCACGGTGTCTGGATGCGTCTTCATAATTTTTTCCGAGGTTACCACGGAGTTGGCCACAAATTGAACCCCATGATCCCCGGGGTTGAAAAACCGAATATCCTCCCCTTCCTTTCTGAGCTTTTCACCGATGATAATACCCTGGGCATTTTTGTACACTGGCCAGACTTCAATCTTATCCATGTAAAAAGGTGTGTAATCGTATCGGACACTTGAAAGGGTGAGTTCATTTTCCTTGATGCCCGCCCGGGCAAGCAGGGTCTTCATTATAGTCTCGTCATTGCCACCATAGGTGATGCCCACGGTTCGGCCCCGGAGATCTTCAACTGTATTGATGGCAGGCTTGTTGGCTTTACTGATCCATTGCAGGGGATTGACCTGGAATAGCTGGGCAATGACCACCACCGGAGCCCCTTTGGCCCGGGCCCGGATCACCTGGTCCGCTGATGCCACCCCAAAGGTGGCATATCCCATTTCAAGCTCTCTTATGGCATCCCGCTCCGGCCCGCCTGCCTTGACCTTCACATCTAATCCTTCCCCGGAAAACAGATTCTGGTATTCGGCCAGAATATCCCCTGTGACACTGGCATTGAAAAGCCATTTCAGGCGATAGTTCA
>CAKZLA010000314.1 GCA_937124525.1 uncultured Desulfobacterium sp. | reverse complement strand
AGGCACGCCTAATATTCTTTCATGCTTCGTTGTGGGCAGGCCCAGGTCCCCCATGCGGTCTGCCCGTGGCAGTTATAACCAGGTTCTGAAATTACGCATCCATGGGCCTGGGTTCCAATGTCACCTCACCGCCAATGATGGTAAAGGGTGATTTTTCCAGCCCCACCCCCGGCGTGTAATCAAACACGTCGGACACAATGCGGTTCATCTCCCGGTAAAGAAATCGCAGGGGGATTTCTGCGGGACAGGCATCTTCGCACAGTCCGCAGTCAATGCACCTTCCTGCCATGTGGGTGGCCCGCACCAGATGAAAAATAGGAATTTCCGGTGGCAGTGCCCCGGGTTCAACAAGGTCCGGGTTTTCCAGGCTGCAGTCGGGGCAGAAACACACAGGACAGATGTTTCTGCACCCATAGCACTTGATGCATTTGCTGAACTCGTACATCCACCGGGAAAAACGCTGGTCATTGTCATTATTATCCATGAATTCCTGGGGATCTTCATTGAAATCAATGCCCTTTTCCTGCTTGAACGTCCCGGTTTTTTTGGGTTCAAGGTAGGTGCAGTCGCTGTGGGTTCTGGTTTGGGAGGGGCAGCAGTTGACCATGAGGGGGGTGATGTTTTCAGGGTTTAGTTGATTCCAGGTGTAGAGAAGGTTTAACGCCCGTTGATTGCAATCCCTTGCCACAATGCCGATTTTAAGATCTGGCTTTTTTTCAGTGAGATGGGTGGCTACCTTTTCCAGGCTGTAGCGATGCTGGCTCACCTTAAGGGATGCAAGATCTTCCAGGTTGTCCAGGGTGTAGCCATGGGGAATCATATGCCCGTCAAGCTCTCTGTAGGCCAGAAAAATATCCACATCGCCCTGTTTGAGAAGCTGCTCAACCTGCTTTGTGATATTCATGTCCCCTCCTTTTTTTTCCATGGGGTTCCATGGGTATTAAACGGGTTTGTTTGGCAATGGGGCTGGGTCCCAGGTGGATTATTTTTTCTGTGAAATGGGTGACCACCCGGGCAAACTTCTGGGCTTCGGCCGAGGAGATCCATTCCAGGTGAAGGCGTCCCTCAAGGCCAATGAATTTAAGCATTTCCTGGACAAAGGTGATGCGTTTGATTGTCATGTTATTACCGTACAGGTAATGGCAGTCGCCGATGTGTCAGCCGCCAACCATGACGCCGTCGGCCCCGCTCTGGAAGGCCCTTAAAATATGATGGGGACTGACGCTTGCCGAACACATTACCCGTATGATTCTGAGATTAGACGGATACTGCATGCGGCTGACACCGGCAAGATCTGCCGCTCCATAGGTGCACCAGTTGCACATGAATGCAACAATTTGGGGTTCAAAAAGATCTGCTTTCACCGGATATACTCCTTTATTTGCACCGGGAACCCTTGATATGGGCACCCGGATGTGGTTTGTGGACCTGGTTTTACCCTTGGCCATCTTCAATGGTGTGTGGCTCGGGGGTTCTTTAATCCCATAACCCCATGATAAGGTGGTAAAGTTAGAACCAGGCCTTGGTTTGTCAGGCGGTCATGGCACTTTTGATCTGTGCGTACAATTGATCATTGTTAAACCCCATCAATGACGGTGCCTCGGAGGGACAGGTGGCTGCACAGGCCCCGCACCCCTTGCAAAGGGCGTCGTTGACCACGGCCACCCTCCTTTTAAGATCCATGGTAATGGCGTTGTAAGAACACACCTGCACACATCCGCCGCACCCGGCACATCGTTCTGGATTAATTTGTGCAACAATGCCGCCAACGTTGATGGTGTCCCGGGAAAGCACGGTCAAAGCCCTTGCCGCCGCCGCCTTTGCCTGGGCAATGCTTTCGTCCACGGGTTTGGGGTAGTGAGTCATGCCGCAGAGAAAGATCCCATCCGTGGCAAAGTCCACGGGTCTGAGCTTCTGATGGGCCTCAAGGAACCATCCGGCGCTGTCTGCGGTCACTTTAAATGCCCGGGCAAGGAGGGTGTTGTCCCTGGCGTCTATGCGTGCGGAAAGGCAGAGAATATCGGCATCCACAGCCACACGTCTTCCCAGGATAATGTCGGTGAATTCCACGGAGACATGATCTTCTTCCGGGGTCACCACGGGCTTACTGTCCAGATCATATTGGAAAAAAAGAATGCCTGCTTTCCGGGCCTCCCGGTAGAGGATTTCCCGCTGGCCGTAGGTTCGGATATCCCGGTAAATAACATATACCCCGGTGTTGGGATTTCTTTCTTTAAAGGCCATGGCGCTTTTGATGGCATGGGTGCAGCACACTTTGGAGCAATAGGGATGTTCTTTCTCCCTTGATCCCACACATTGAATAAAAACCACGTCATTGACCTGGTCAAGCCGGGCATGGTTTTCCATGAAAAGGCTGTCAAGCTCCAGGAGCGTCATCACGGCCTTGTGTTGGCTATAGCAATATTCCGTGGGTTTTGATTCCACCGCCCCGGTGGCAATGAGGGCCACCCCGTGGTCGATCAATCGGGTATCATCCACCGAGGTAACGGTGGTCTTAAAGTTGCCCACAAAACCTTCCACTGCATCAACGGTGGAGCCCAACAGGGTTTGAATCTGTCCATCGGCTTCAATGTCGGCAATGAGTCCCTTGATAAAGGGAGATATCTTTTCATTTTTCCAGGTTTTATAAAGTCGTCTGCCATTGCCCCCCAGATGCTGATTTTTTTCCACCAGGGTGACGGGATAACCCTGACGGGACAGGGACAGGGCTGCTGTCATACCGGCAATTCCCCCCCCCACCACCAGGGCCGACGGGGTCACCGGCAATTGGGTTTCAAACAGAGGGGCCAGGCGGAAGGCCTTGGCAACAGCCATTCTTACCAGGTCCTTTGCCTTGGTTGTGGCCCGCTCCGGTTCATGGGAATGAACCCAGGAGTCCTGGTTTCTGATGTTGGCTATTTCAACAAGGTATTTGTTCAAGCCCGCATCAATGAGGGTTTCCCGGAAAAGTTCCTCATGGGTTTTGGGGGTACAGGCAGCCACCACAATGCGGTTAAGGCCTTTTTTCTGGATCACCTCCACCATTTTATCCTGGGTGTCCTGGGAGCAGGTAAAAAGATTCTCCTCCACATAGACCACGCCGGGAAGGTTGCTGGCATAGGCAGCCACCGCCGGGACATCCACAATACCGCCGATGTTGGTACCGCAATTGCATACAAATACCCCTATTTTCGGGGCGTCATCGGCCACCTCACGCTCTTTGGGTTTAATAACGGCCCGGGTCAATGAGTTCCGTGACGGGGCAAGACGTTCGGTGGCGGCGGTGGCGGCCGCACTTGCCTCCATCACCGACTGGGGAATATCCTTGGGGCCTGTGAAAACACCGCAGGCGTAAATGCCGGGCATGGATGTGGACACCGGATTAAAGCTATCTGTCTTGATAAAATTGGAGGTATCCAGTTCAATGCCCATGCCCGTTGCCAGTGCAAAACTGTCAGCACTTATTTCAAGCCCCGTGGAGAGAACCACCATGTCAAAATATTCAGTTTTAAGACTTCCCAGCTCATCCACATAGGTCATAACAAGGTTGCCTTTGTGATGGTCTGGGATGACAGAGTGAACCCGGGATCTTACAAACCGGACCCCATTGTCCTTTGCCTTTTCAAGGTAGGTGTCAAAATCCTTTCCCTGGGTGCGCATGTCCATGTAAAAGATGGCACAGTCCAGGGGGGCCTTGCTGTGATCCTTGGCCATCACCGACTGTTTCACGGCATACATGCAGCACACTGAAGAGCAATAGCTGTTTTTGCTGCGGTTTTCATCCCGGGACCCCACACATTGGAGCCAGGCAATTTTTTTGGGCTCTTTTTTATGTTTTTTATCCGAGGGTAGCACCAGGTGCCCCCCCTGGGGACCAGTGGCGGAAAGCACCCGTTCAAAGCCCATGGCGGTTACAATATCCGGGTGTTTGCCAAAGGAGAGATGGTCAAGACCCGATGGATCAAAGGACTTAAAGCCCGTTGAAAGAACCACAGAGCCCACATTTAAAGTGATTTCCTTTTTTTGATCCAGATAGTTGATGGCATGGGAGGGGCAAACGGTTTCACACAGGCCACACCGTTCCTTGGTCAGATAAAGGCAATTGTTGGGATCAATGGTGTATTTAAGGGGCACAGCCTGGGAATAGGGGACATAGATGGCCTTTCGTTTGCCAAGCCCTTCGTTGTATTCGTCATCCACTTTTTTTGGGCATTTTTCCGCACAGAGCCCGCAGGCAATGCACTTGTCCGTGTCCACATATCTTGGGTGCTGGATCAGGGTGGCAGTGATGTCCCCCTCCTGACCGGATATGGCGGTAACTTCAGTTAATGTCAGTAATTCAATGTTCATGTGCCGGCCGACCTCGACCAGTTTAGGTGAGATAATTCACATGGCACAGTCATTGGTGGGAAAGGTCTTGTCCAACTGGGCCATTTTCCCGCCGATGGCCGGTGATTTCTCCACCAGGTACACGTAAAACCCTGAATTGGCAATGTCCAGGGCCGCCTGCATGCCTGCAACTCCGCCTCCCACCACCATTACCGCCCCCCTGGGATTAGCGAGGGTAATTATATTTTTATCCATAAAACAACTCCGTTCTTTATTGTTCGCTGCTTAATAATGCGTTCACAGCATAAATCAATTCATGGTCGGCAAAGGGCTTGGACAGATAGTCGTTGGCCCCGAGCTTCATGGCCTTTACCGTGTTGGCGATGGTGGAATATCCGGTGATGACAATGACATATAGATGCGGTTTTTCTTTTTTGACCCATTTTAAAATATCCATTCCGTCCATATCTTTGAGTTTCATGTCCAGCAGGAGCAGATCATAGTCCTGTTCCATCAGCCGCTGAATACCTTCTTCGCCGGACAGGCAATGATCACAGATAACTTCCTGCTCGTTTAATACCATTTTACAGGCCTTGCAGATCACATCCTCATCATCAATGATCAACACCTTTTTTTGTGCTATGTCATTTATTTTTTCATTCAAGATCGTTATTCTCCTTCAACACCGGCAGCGTCAGTCTGATCAATGTACCAATGCCGGGTTCGCTTGATACCTTGATCCTGCCCTGATGATTTCTGATGATTCCATAGCTGACGGCAAGGCCCAGGCCTGTTCCCTCTGCCCGGGTGGTATAGAACGGCTCAAATATTTTTTTCTGATTGTCCTTGTGAATACCGCATCCGTCGTCTTGGATCTCCACGGACACCGTCTCATCTTTTTCATTTGCCATGGTTCGAATGTTAATAGTTCCCTTTTCTCCAATGGCGTGGACGGCATTGAAAAGTAAATTAATCAATACCTGTTCCATCTGGTCATCGTCCAGGAAGAAACTTCTGGTGTCATAATCAAAATCCCGCACTACTTTGATCCGTCGGATGAACAATTCATTGTCCATGAGTGCCAGGGCTTTTTCTATGACCTTGTTGATGTTTGCCAGAATCTTCTGGGGTTTTTTCTCCCGGGAAAAATCCAGCAGTCCCTGAATTATTTTTTTACAGCGCTGGGTCTCCTGCATGATGATTTCAAGTCCTTCCTTGCAGGGACCAGGTGGTGCCTTTTTAGACAGGTTGGAGCTGTAAAGCAGAATGCCTGTCAGGGGGTTGTTGATCTCATGGGCAATGCCTGCGGCCATTCTTCCCAAAGAGGACATCCGGTCGACCTTGGTGGCCAGCTGATTATACTGGAGAATATGGGATTTTATCTCGGTGACGTGATTTATGGCACAGGAACTCTGCTCGGAAATGGCCCGAATAAAATCCAATAGCTCCTCGGAAATAAGGGGCTTGCGGGAAAAATAAAGTCTAATAAATCCTAATATTTGTCCCTGGATCACCAGGGGCACATCCACCATCATTCGTGCACCGGCATCCCATGCCTTGTGGGGGTATTTTACCCGGGGGGATTTAAAAATATCATGGATGATGTGGATACCATTATTGATTTCAGGCCAATGGGATAATTTTTCGCCAGCAAGGGGCTTCAGGGCGAGATATGATCCTGGGATTTTATATGAAGCCCGTGGTATAAACTGCTTTGAATTAGTTCCCACCACGCACAATACGCCCCCCATGGCGTCAACGCCCTGGACAAGGCGGGATACCACCAGCTCAAGGACATCATCCAGGTCAGTCTTGGAATGGACAACCTGGCTCACCTCTCTGAACAGCTGGTAAAATCGTTTATATTGCTTTAAGTCCGTCATAAACCGTCCCCATGTTTTTGTCACCCATTGACATGATGATTCCCAGCCCGTCTCCCAAGGGATGATTTTGGAAACCCGCCCGTTTTCTGGTGGAGCAAGGGTGCCTTTTTGTTATACGTCGGATTGCTTTTTGTCGTAATTTACCAGACTTCCCGTTCAAGGCGTTTGAAAACGTAGAGCAATTGTTTCTGGTTCAATTCGCCCACATTTTTGTTGATCCACTTTAAATCGCCAGAGGCAATGGCAGCCTTTGCTTCGGGGGTGAGGGTGTATTCCCACAGGGCTTCGCCACCGTTGTTCATGAGATTGTTCCAGAATTTTCCATCGTTACAGGTTCTGTCCAATACCTTGAGCACCTCTTGTTTTTGTATGGAGATGACCTCTCCCCTGGCCCGATATTGTGTTCCCATGGCCGAGATGTCGTTGAGATTGGCGTTCAGGGCCTCGTCAATGGCATTTTTAATCTGGGCTTCGGTGAAGGGTTTTGCTATAAAATCCCTGGCTCCCAGTTTCATGGCATCCACGGCAAGGGCACTGGTGGCATAGCCTGTCATGGCAATGACCCCTGTTTCCGGGTTTGATTGTCGCACTTTTTTGATGACCTGCATGCCGTCAATGTCCGGGAGACGAAGATCTGCCATTAACAGGTTATAGTCCTGCCGTCCCAGGGCATCCAGGGCACCGTAACCCGTATCCTGGAGATCCACATCATAGCCTTCTTCATCCAGAACCATCTTTAATCCCCGGGCCACATTTAAATCGTCTTCCATGATGAGAATATGGGCAGGGGCAATTGCTTTAGCTGCGGACATTTGTGTTAATGATCCCATGGTAAGCTCCTTGTTTGTTGTGTCGGTGGACCGACATGGTTGTTATTTAAAATTAATCTTATGTTGGTCGATTCCTGTATGTCTGGGAAGAATGCATGAATTGAGCCATGGCTCAATATAATTTTACAAAAAACATTTTTATTTGTATTGTCTTTTAATTAAGTGGGTTATATTGGGAAGTGTCAGTATGGATTTTTTGAGTTCCTGGATATTTAAGGTGAATGCGTATGAAAAAATATATGCTTTTTTTAAGTTTTTTATTGCAATCCATGCCATGATTGGTTTCTTCTGCGTATAAATAAATATTTACCCCATAACAATACCTTTAGCAGTTTTGTTTTACTCAAAACGTTAATCTATATATTGTTGTTAAATCAAGCATTTAATACATTTATATGAAACTCCGTCGGCATCCTTCATTCACTGGTTGACACTTTCTCAAAATATTCCCTTATTTTCTGGGAATTTTCCCAAAAAAGCGTCAACTACTTTTGTGGGGATATGAAGGATGCTATTCCGTCTAAGAGATTGCAATAATTAGGGTTTCATTTTTTGTTGTGGCAGGTGGTTACTGCCATGTATGTTATATAGTATTGGGTCTGGCCAGTTTTAAATCATTTTTGAATTTGGCGAAGGTATTACTAATCTCAAGATTTGTTTTGCTTCCCAGGGGCTGACACACGTCCTTTTGTCTGAAGTACCCACACATATGTTTTTCATTGTTCCATGGATATATATCGTTGATATCTCTGGGTTTTATTTTGAGGAATATATGCTCGGGTACTTATCCCTTTGTTCAAGGCATCTGAACACGTACATGAGTTGTTTTTGGGTTAGCTCACCCACATTTTCATTGATCCATTTAAGATTTCCAACGGCGATGGCGGTCTTGGCATCCAGGGAAAGGGTGTATTCTCCCAGGGCTTTCCCCCCGTTTTCCAGGAGTTTATTTCTGAATTTCTTATCTTCTGAGGTTCTGGTCAATACTTTGAGAACCTCCTGTTTCTGGATGGAAATGATGCCTGTTCTGGCCTGGGGGGGAACCGCCATGGCATCCATTTCTGCCCGGTTGGCGGCAAGAGCCTCATCAATCACCGCCTTGATCTGCTCCTGGGTGAAGGGTTTTGCAATAAAGTCCCGGGCTCCCAGTTTCATGGCATCCACCGCCAGATCATTGGTGGCGTGGCCTGTCATGGCAATGATCCCGGTTAATGGATTTGTTGCCCGGACTTTTTTGATGACCTGCATGCCGTCAATGTCCGGAAGGCGTAAATCTGCCATGAGAAGATCGTATTGGTATTGCCCCATGGCATCCAGAGCACCGTAACCCGTGTCCCTGAGATCCACATCATATCCATCTTCATCCAGAACCATCTTTAACCCCCGGGCAACATTCAGGTCATCTTCCATAATGAGGATATGGGCGGATGACGTTGTTTTCATCGAAGGCTTCTCTTTTAATGCGACCATGATAAATCTCCTTATATAAAATCCATTGTGCCATGTCTTCCATGGGGATGTTTTTTCTTCGGAGATTGCACATTGCATGGGCTGTGCCATGTTGTAAGGGGGGATGTCAGATAAAATTGGTTTCTGAGAATTTTTATTTAAGACAAGGGGATTCTAATATTTTTACAGCTTTGTTTTTAGTTAAATAGATACTTATTATAATGGTTTAACTCAATGACTTCTGTGATCTTTATTATTAAATTCATCAAAGCAAATACCAGGTCTCAATGTGGCGATTGTATTGTCTTTTGGTAAGATATGTTTGTAATCCATGGTGGAGTAAAGAAATCCCCCCTGATTTGCATAAAAAAATATACGCCGGGGCGAGTTTACAGGAGGGGCATGAATAATTAGAACGGTTACAAGCACCTTTTATCCATATCCTATATAGTGGTTGAGTGGATATATTGGCATCCTTGTATATTAAAATATAATAAAAAAAAAGGGGGGGGCGTGGGGGGGGAATCCCCCCCCACAACGCCCAAC
>CAKZLA010000313.1 GCA_937124525.1 uncultured Desulfobacterium sp. | reverse complement strand
TTAAGATAAGCCTCCACCATCTCTGGCAGAATCCAAGTCCCCGCTTCATGATCACGAGGTATTTTTGAACATTGATTAATCACTTGAGAAAAGTTTGTGTTTTTTAAATCGAACTAATATATCAAATCTTTTTGTCCCTTCATATATCTGGGTAATCTTGGAATCCCTGAGAAGCTGTTCCTGGAGATACTCTTTTGTATACCCGTATCCACCGTATATCTGCACCCCATGGGCACACATATCAAACGCTCTATCCGTAACGTACCCCTTTGCAACAGGGATGAGGACATCAATCAATCCCTGATACATTAATTTTTCACCGGCATCATTGCTGACATGAATACTGTCTTCACAAAAACCAATGAAATATAAAAGACTCCGCATCCCCTCTGTATAGGATTTCATGGTCAACAGCATCCGTTTGACATCAGGATGTTGAATAATAGGAACCCCAGGGGCATCCTTTGTTTTGGCAAGAAGATGTTTTCCCTGAATTCGTTCCCTTGCATAGGTCAGTGCATTCATAAACGAGGTAGATGCACAGCCAAGTCCCTGTAATCCCACATCCAGACGCGCCTCATTCATCATCACAAACATGGCACGCATTCCCTTATTTTCCTGACCCAGTAAGATCCCTTTGCACATGCCTTTACTTCCAAGGGCCATGGAACAGGTGGGACTTCCATGAAGTCCCATTTTTTCTTCAAGACCCGTGCATACGATGTCATTGAGTTCCCCGAGACTTCCATCCTCATTGACCCATATCTTGGGGACAATGAACAAGGATATACCGGCGGTGCCCTCTGGTGCACCTTCAATACGGGCTAAAACCGGATGAATAATGTTTTCCGTAAGGTCACTGTCACCACTTGAAATAAAAATCTTATTTCCGGTTATGGAATAGGTACCATCCTGATTTTTGACCGCCTTGGTGGTAAGCGCTCCCACATCCGACCCTGCTTCAGATTCAGTCAAAAGCATGGAGCCACCCCATTGGCCGTTATACATCTTTTCCAGAAAAAGATTCTTCTGGGTGTCAGTGCCGTAATGCTCAATGAGTTTGGCTGCACCATGGACAAGGATAATGGCCATCATAAAGGGGAAATTGGCCCCATAAAAATAACTGTTCACCGCAAGTGCCAGTGTCATGGGCATGCCCTGCCCCCCCCACTTGGGATCATCGTACATGGCGATCCCCTCACCTTCCGTGAAAAGCTTATATACTTTATGATAACATTCCGGAACCTTGACTTCACCTTTTTCAAGCCTGCATCCCTCTTCATCGCTGAGTTTCAAAGTGGGCAGCATTTCTTTAATTGCCAGATTACGGGCCTCGGACAAAATCAAATTAATTGTTTTTTTGTCGAATTCTTCGAATTCCTGATGTTTGCTTAAATAATCCAATTGCAATTGTTCATGAAGAACAAATTCAATATCTCTTCGGTCTGCTATTAACTGTGCCATGAAATATTCCTCCCTGTAGCCGATATAAGACCTTAGACTTTCCGGCCCATCCCCATTGTCTTTCAGGAATGGGGGCCGGAAAAATCCAAATAATTTTGTGGGTAATACGAAAAACACCTGTACGCGATATTTTTTCAGGTAACTAAAATTGGGGTTGATTCTAACGTCTGGCAGTGGATATGCACCAAACAGTCAATGATTAAGTATAATCATAAATTTCAATTATTTAATTGTTGCTATCTGATGTGTGTTGTCAAAAGTGGCAGAGCTTAGAACCAAGTCCCTAAAATTTGATAAACATGTAAAAAATCAGTTCTTGCACTCATAAACACATCATATTGTGATTTTAAATACAATACGATTGTAAATTAAACACTGAGCTTTTTACGAGAAGATCAAATTTCCCAGGAAGTGATGTTGTCTGAGTTAAATTTTTTAGGCATCTTAAAATCCCCTGAAGCGGTTGCAATTTTAACCAGACGCTGTGTCTCTTCCATGCCGAGTTCGTTCATCAAGGTAAAGGGACCTTTGGGCCAGGCAAGGGAGGTGCGGATTCCCAGTTCAAAATCCTTGACGGAAACAACCTCATTTTCAACAAGATGGGTGGAAATCGCAAAAATACCGCCCAGCAGGCGGTCCTGTACCACCTGTCTTTTTTCCGGATCTTCCAGGATAGGTCCATCTTCCAGATTCCAGGGCTGCTTGCTGTTGAACTGTGTGGTTAAAGATGCCGGTAACGCAGGGTAACCGGTATCTGAATTTCCAAGATATTCAACCATGGATCCTGCGGCATGGTAGCAGGTGCCAAGACCGGAACCGTTTTGAACCCACATGATACCGAACCTTAGCCCCAGGGCTTTTTGAGAGATATCTTCCAGTGTTGCGCAATTGTATTGCTCTCCATGGAAGGAATCAAGAATCATATAACTTGATATAAATACCGGATTTATGGCAAAACCGGGAAAATCTTTCACTGTGATGGCCACCTTTCGATTTTTTTCCGCAAACACCATAAGGGCGTTATAGGTATCGTCACTGGTTGCTTTTTGCCTGATAACCTCCACCAATTTATTGATATTGGCTGGAAAAAAGTAATGCAGACCCGCAGTTCTCCCGGGATTGGAAACCCCTTCCATTAATTTTTCAATCAAAAAGGTGGATGTGTTGCTCACCAGAATGGTGTCTTTTCCACAGGCCGCATCCAAATCTTTAAAGATCTGTTTTTTAAGTTCCATATTTTCTACTGCCGCTTCAATAACTACATCACATTTTTCAAGATCTTTATAATTACTTGTGCCTGAAATATTTTCTGTGATTGCATCCATATTTTCCTGGGTCATTTTACCCTTTGCAACCCTTTTATTTAAGGATTTCAAGACCCATTGATCGTACATGGATTTTACCAGTTCATCGTTGAGTTCTTTATAAATCACCTTATATCCTGAAGAGGCTGCATTAAGGCCAATGGCTGCGCCCATTACTCCAAATCCAACAACACCAACTGTTTTAATTTCCGTCATTTTTATTTTCTCCTGAAAAAACAAATTAAATTTTTATATAACTGCCACGGGCAGATCGCAGGGGGGACCCGGGACTGCCACAACGAAGCATGAAAGAATATTAGGCACACCTACTCTTTCATATAAAACTGCCACGGGCAGACCGTATTGGGCCTCTGGCCTGAAGACCAGAATTTTTATCTGGTGAATTCGGGCTTCCTTTTTTGTAAAAATGCATTCACCCCTTCTTTGGAAGCTTCAATACATGACATCTCCCCGGAACCCTGGTAATTAATTTCCAATGCTGCATCCAGGCTGTCACAGACCGATGCCTCATTAATAACTCCGGCGACAATGCCAAGGGCTTGTTTGCTTAAAAGCAGTTTGCCAGCCATGGGTTTTTCTGAAACGATAAATTCCGGAATGGCCACAGGAGCATCACTGATACGGGGGATGTCTCCCTGTAGACGATTTACTTCGGCAATGGCAGCCGCTATCATTTCCGGGTATCCATTGGTAATCTGCTGTACCATGCCGATTTCTTTTGCCTCATCAACTTTTAATCTCTGGGCCTGACCGATCATGGCATTGAATGTTCCCGCTGCATGGGGCCATTTTCTATAGGGAATAACTGCTCCGCCCATACCCGGCAGAATCCCCAGGGTGATTTCAGGTAACTGGAAAAAGGCTTTTTTGTCCGCCACCAAGCTATGGCAGCGAATGGCAAGTTCCACACCTCCGCCCATGGCAAGTCCGTTTATCGCCGCCACCACCGGTTTGTCCATTTTATCCATAAAATGGAGCACCTCGGAATTGCCCCTTGCAAGTGCCACCCCCGCCTCTTTGTTGTCAAAGGTGGCGATGAAACCGCCGATGTCGGCACCGGCACAAAAGGCTTTGTTTCCATAACCGGTGATTATAAAACCTTTTACGGAAGGATCATCCACGCCCTTTTCAAGTTCTTTGAGAATTTCGGCGCATGTCCCGATCCCCAGTGCATTAACCGCCTGGGGCCTTCTGATGGTGATAATCCTTACCCCATCTTTATCGTCCACCAGGATATCACGGTAAAAATCAAGATATTTAGCAATGTCGGTTTTTGGCTGGGGAAATCCCGGACGTTCCTTTTCAAAATTATCGGCAATGCGCATCACCTCTTTTTCACCCATATCTGCCATGATATCAAAAACGCCTCTTTTAAAACCAAGTGCCATAAGACTGCCCAGATTGAGATCCGATTTTGTTCCGATATTTCTATCGGCGATGTCAAAGCATTGGGAAAAGACAATGCCCATCATCCTGTCACGAATCCAGGCTTTAAGATCCGGGGATACATCTATTTTGGTACCGGGTTTCACCGTATTCCACTGTCCCACAGAACGTAGGAGTGGCGATGGCACATAGGCGGCGCGTTCAGCTGTTCTTCGCACCTGGGATTCATGGGTCAGGGGATTGCCCCCTGTCATGTTCAATACAAAAAAAGGACCGGCACCCACAAACTCCTCCGCAACCGAATCCACCTGAAATGTGGTGGCACGATCCAGAAGATAAGTGGCTTCACTGGTCCAGTTTTCAAATATCCGATTCAGCATAAATGAGAAAACATTATCAGTCACAACGGGAACTTTACCCGTACCAGCAAAAAACCAAAGCAGGTGGTCAAGAACATCACTGTCCGCACCCTCCCAGTTAATAATTTCCACAGCCATGCTTCGCCATGCCGGAGAAAAAAAATGGGTGACGGTGTTTCTTTCCGGATGTTGCAGACCGTTGAATATTTGGTCTGCCGGTATGGAACTTGTATTGGATGTCAGCACGGCCTTGGGGGAAACTATCCCTTCAAGGGTTGCAAAAATCTTTTTTTTAAGATCAAGATTTTCCGTGGCGGCTTCTATGATCAATTCGCAATTGCTAAGCTTATCATAGTCATTTGTATAGACAATGTTAGCAAGGATCAGATCTGCTTTTTCCCTGGTCATGAGCCTTCGGTCAACACCTTTTTGAGCATATCCTTGAAATCTTTTTTCAGCTTTTTTTAGCTGGTCTTCCGCCACATCCACCAGAAAAAGTTTTTTGTGGGGCAAAGCTGTCCTAAGATAATAGGCAATATCCGGTCCAATGTTTCCAGCTCCGATAACTGCCATTTCTTCGGGCATGGATCTGCTGGATTCAATTAGAAAAGGGTTGTGATATGAATCGTAAAGTTTTTTGGTTTCCGACATGAATTTTCCCCTCACAATAGAGCCCCTCTGACACACTGGAACGTTCAAATTATCTCCTTCCACAGGACTTCAAGGGACTTATTAAATAGATCACCTGTAATATTTGCAATGCCTTCCTGAATTACCGGGAAATGTTCACCATTTACCCCGATAATCGTAAATATTCGAGTTGGTAATGTAAATGTTTAGTGCCCCATATTCGCGTATTTGGGACTGCGTAGCATACTAATAATGCTATGTGAGCAGGCCAAATAGAGAGAATATTTACCGACAATCCAGGAAGCTTCGTCATTAGATCATGGCACGATCAGTTCACTTTAACGATCAAAGCCGCACCGGTATCACCTGCCGCACATCCGGCAAGCAGACCGTATCCCCCACCGAGGATGACAAGTTCCTCAATAAGTTCCACCAAAAGACGCATTGTGGTGGAGCCCTGGGGATGGCCGAAAATCATGGAACTACCGTAATTATTAAAAATTTTATCATCAACACCAAGCAGTTTTGCCATTGCAAGATCGTTGACGCTAAAGGGATTATGGGTTTTTACCGCTGCAAGATCTTCCACCTTGATACCAGCATTTTCCATTGCCATTATGGAAGCAGGGGTGGGAGCAGCCGGCATATGGGCTTTCTTGGTTCTGGCATATCCATAGGAAAGAATCTGGATTTCAACAGCATTATCTGCTGAAAAATCACGTGCTCTTTCCCTGCTGGTTACAACCATGCCTGCATTACCGTCAGCCGGATGGGTCTGGGCACCAAAGGTAAGGATGCAATCGGGTTGGGTTCTCAGGCGGGCAAGGCCTTCTGTGGTGCTTGGCATGATGCCCTCATCCCCTTCAACCAGAATGGTTTTCTTTTTTGAAATTTTGATTTCAACGGGAATCATATATCTTTTCTGAAATTCACGATCATTGGCAAGGGCATCAAGATACTTATTATAACGATTGACTGCCAAAGCATCTGACTGTTCACGGGTAAAGCCATGTTCCTTGGCTACATTTTCGGCAGTTTGAACCGGGCTGGTATCGGCACAGGGATCCCATGCAAAACTGTCAAGCATCCAGCTTTCAAAATACGGTCTTCCTCCGGGACCTTGGGGGTTTGGCCAGATCAAATTAGCGCAATTGGATGTACGATCCGTGGTGGCCACCAAAAGATTTTTATGGCTGCCAAGTTCAATGCAACCCGCTGCATAATTCATGGAAACGGTGGATGTCGCACAGGCCTGGGCAATTCGCGGGCCACTTATGTCCGGATTTCCTATTTGTGTTGCAAAATTAGGGGCATCATAAAACCACTCTCGCTGGGGAATGGTGGAACCGAAAACAATTCCATCAAAATTTTCAGGTTTATATCCCCTTAATTCAAAAAACTTTTTTGTTGTGGCTGCTGCCAGGTCCACAGCATTTTCATTTTGAAAGGATCCCTGCCATTTTGAAAACGGTGAACTCCAGTATCCTTTGTATGGTACAAAAACATTTTTAAACATGATGTGCTCCTTTTTTAAGATTAAATTGAATTTTGTTTTTTACTTACGATTTATGTGCCTGAAAGAATTGAACCGCCAAATTAGGCCAAATTCTTCAATGTGGACAGTCCCGGGTGCCCCTGGGGTCTGCCCGTGGCAGTTATATTGTGCTGGGTCTGACCAGTTTTAAATTGTTTTTGAATTTGGCGAAGGTACTAATATTCAAAAGGATTTCCTGAATGCCCGGACTTATTGAGAGCTTAGGTTCATGCAAGCTCAAAAATTCGGTCAGTCAATGATGCTTTTTCCTTTCAGGGAATTGATCTCTTCATCACTATACCCAAGTAATTCTCTCATGATCGTTGGCGTATCCTGTCCCAGGCGGGGTGCGCCGCGCCATGCCTTTCCCGGGGTTTCCGAAAATTTAGGGACGAATCCAAAAGCTTCAACTTCACGGTCCAGGGTTTGATCGTGGTATTTAACAAAATTTTTTCTGTCATGCCAATGTGGGTCCTCGTAGATTTCCTTTATGTTTTTGACAATCCCCACTGGAATTTTATATTTGTTCATATGCTCCTGGGCCTCCTGGGCCGGACGCGCTGCAAACCATTTGTTTGTTTCCTCGTATAATTCCTTACCTTTATCAGACCAGACCGCTTCAAAGGAATTTCCTGCCTCTTCCCACTTAAAATAGTCAGGATCCAATCCCAGGCCTTCTATCGCGCGATAGTAAACCGATTTACCAAAAGCACCGATAAAACACCAACGGCCGTCGCTGGCTTTATGCAAGGATGCCGGTTGGAAGATAGGCACCCGGTTTCCAGCCCTTTTTTTCAAGACCCCGGCTTCAATGTGACTGATCCATTGGTCGTCCAGCACCCGGGCAAAGGCTTCGACCTGCGCCATATCCACTTCCTGTCCCATGCCGCCGTTCAGCACATTGATATATGCCGCGCAAATACCTCCAAACAGGAATGTTGCTGTTAGATAGTCGTTAATAAAGGAAGCGGCATATCGCGGCGGTTCCGGTTCCGGATCCCCGTTAATGGACATAAAACCGCTTTCGGCCTGCCCTATGGGATCATAGGAAGGACGGTTACAGGTATCCTCATTTCCACCGAACTGCGGTCTGCCGAATCCGCTTGCATGACCAATAATCAGCTTGGGGTTGACCTCCCAGAGATCTTTCAGTTCCAGTCCCAATTTTTTCAACCACACCATGTTTTCCAGCCAGACGTCGACCTGTTTGATCAGGCAAAAAAATATCTCTTTGGCTTCTGGGATACTCATATTAGTATTCAATGTGAAACTCATACGATTTCTGGCGCCCTGGGCCCAAGCCGCACTGGTTTGAGCCTCGCCGTCTTCCTTGAAAAGCTGTGGAGATTGATACCTATAGGCATCCCCGATTTTTGGAAATTCGATCTGGATCAATTCGGCACCAAAATCAGCAAGCAATTGGGCTGCAAAGGGTGCTGCCACCACTGTTCCGCTCAAAAGCACTCTCATTCCTGTAAGAGGGCCAAATTTTGGTACAAAATGTGGTGCAGGTATTCGGGATAATTTTTCCCACCGATTCATTTTTATTCTCCTTCAATAAGGTACACTTCAATTTTTTGAAATGAGTTTGGTTATAATAACATCGCAACTTTTATCAATTGAATGTCAGGCATACGAAATTTATAAATCGTAGGGCCGCATTCATTGGTTTAATGACTGGATCTGACTCTCCTGCATTTGCGGAGGTAAAAAAATATGGATTCAGCAGCGGGATTCCTTTATAAAACTTTAAAACTAATTCATTCGGTGAATACATTCTGTAAAAAGTCAGAATTTATTCCATAAAGCGCCAGATGTCGGCAAAAAACTCCTTAATTCGACGATAAATTAATTATTTAATGGTAAAATTTGATGAAAAGAGACGATTTAATTAAAATCGTTTAATGGTGCTGCTTCCAAGCCAGACAGTTTTTTTTAAAACAGTCGTGGCGATACTTGCGGACAGGCAAAGAAATCCTCCATCGCCGCTACAACGGGCACGGCGGCGTTCAATAATGGGCTCTCAAGAACATTTTTTAAATAAAACTCGTAAGTTCTTATAAAATCAACTTCTTACAGCTGGAACAAACAGGGGCATGACTTCCCTTTCAAACACGGTGTTATTACACACCGCCCCCACAATATAGATAGCCAGAAATCCCGAGGTTATGGCAAGATACCCCACACAGTGGTGCCAAGACTTATTTAAATCCGATATCAACTGCAAATCCAGGGCGACAATTATCCACAAACATGTTGTAAGCAAAATGATCATCAGGGTAAGGGGTTTAGGAGCCGCTTTTATATATGATGGAATAATAATCGTTATAAAGGATGCACCTCCAAGCCAGCAGTATCCTTCAATAATTTTGTAAGTTGTGAGGTCAAAAAGTTCAGGAGGCACCATACCTTTTTTGATGGCAAGAATCATTGCGAATTTGGCAAGAACACTTAAAGACGCACTGAACATAAAAAAAGCTGAAAAAAACAAAAAAACATTACCAGCGGTAATATTTTTATTCTTTAATTCAATGATAGCGGTAATGACCTGAACAAGGCCCCCTCCGATTAACCATGCTGCCAGCAGGGGGTATCCAGCCAAAGTCACTTTCCCTAAGTACATCGCTCCAAAAGCGAAACATGCAACAGCCAAGGAACCTAATCCTGCGGGAATCGGGTTTGCAAAAGATGGTTTTTCTTGTGACATAATTTTTCCTTTTTTGGGTTAAAAGTGTTAACTCTCGATGTTCAAGTTTTTGCTCTGCATTTGTAAACACTGGGCTTACAAAAAATATGTTTTGGTGAAATTATTTACGCCAATCCCCCCCTGCCAGCAAATTTGACGTTTAAGAAGAGGCATTTTTACACTTAAAAAATTTCAAGCTGTGCGGGTACTAATTGTTCGCAGAGTTTGGCAAGGGGAAACAGATCAAATTTAGCCTTCAATTTGTACTGTTAGATTACAAATAGCATGAATTTCTGCTTCAAATCGGCTCAACAAAGAGCTACCTGCACAGCTCGAAAAATTTTCAGGTTTTAAGGAATGAGTCCGAAATAAAATACCCATTTAAAAAATGGGGAACACTATCTTTCAACGGTAGCGTGTTCTGAAATGGGCAAGTTATTTAAGACTGCTCCTAAATATGGTTTTGGGTGGCTTGTAACTAATTAATTCGCTGAACTCATTCAGTGAATACATTCATACTTTATGAAAATTCCGTTGTCAAGGGGAAAATCCATGTAAATTTAAAAAAAATCAAGACATGATTAAAAGCGGCTTCAAGGGGCAGTCGTAAAGGGAGGACAAAAAACATATCGTGGCAATAAATCATTAAAAGGCCTTGATTTAATGTTAGCCATCTTGTGATATAATCGCCACGAGTGGACCGATATTGCTACCCGGATCCGCCCACAACGAAAATTGAGACAAGAGTTATAATTCCAGAGACTTGTAAGAATTGTCAGTAAATTCTCAATAGATCCGGGCTTTCAGGAAATCCTTTTGAATACCATCCGGCGTTTAAAGGCTTAACCAGGTTTTATTACCCCGGGTTATTGAGAACTTACCATGCAATAATTTAACATTTTGATTGTAAAGGAAATAAACAATGAACAGCAAAGACTATAAGTATCAAAAATATTTCCTTGTCAGAGAAATGCTGGATGTCAAAAATGTGTTGACTGCCATGGAGCCTTTGCAGATTTTTGAATTTGCAAAACACATCAAACACAAAAAAATATTATTAACCGGCGAAGGATCATCAAGGATTTTTCCGGCCAAAAAAGTAATTTATGACGCCCGGCATCATAACTATAAAGAGAGCATCATAACAGAAGGGGCAAGCCAGTCTGCAGAATATGATCTTGATGA
>CAKZLA010000312.1 GCA_937124525.1 uncultured Desulfobacterium sp. | reverse complement strand
GCCCGAGGTGGACCTGCCCGTAGACGATATTAAAGACCGTTTGCTGTTTAGGCAGATCGTCGAGTCGCTGCGCTGCTACGAAGAAAACGTGGTGAACCAAGTGGCGGATGCCAATATCGGCTCGATTATGGGCATTGGTTTCCCGCCTCACACCGGGGGTGTTTTGCAGTACGTGAACACCTACGGCTTGAAAGCCTTTGCCACGCGTTTGGCCGAGCTGGAAAGCCGCTACCGCGTCACGGTGGTTACCCAGAACGTGGATGACCTGCACGAGCGGGGCGGCTCCACCAACGTGCTACACCTTCACGGCGAACTCACCAAGGCCCGCAGCTCTGGTTTCCCCGAGCTGATCTACGACATCGGCTACAAGGAAATTCACCCCGGCGATGTATGCGAACGCGGCACTCAGCTGCGGCCGCATATTGTCTGGTTCGGTGAGGAAGTGCCGATGCTGGATGCGGCGGCGGAAGTGGTCCGTACCGCTGACCGGCTGTTAATCGTGGGCACGTCCCTGCAGGTATACCCGGCTGCCGGCCTGGTTTATGAAGTGGATATTGATGTGCCCATCACGGTGATTGATCCCGGCGAGCCTGCCTCGGTTTCCAGGGCAAGGGTCATTCGCAAAAGTGCGAGTGACGGCTTGAGTGAGTGGGTCTCGACGTTGACCTAGCACCCATGTTTGGAGTGCTGCTATGGGGAGGGCTTTCCAAAACTGTGCGGAGCCATGGATGGCGGAGCCCAAGCGTCACAGGGATGTGCCGCAAGGAGCGTGTTTTGGAAAGCCCTCCCCATAGCAGCACTGCGCTCGGTAGTTGCCCCCCCCCGACAGGACTCTTGCCTCAACCACGGAGGTATTTCTCGAGTTCTGATCTAAAGGCCGCCTGTACGCCCAGCCTTTTTAACATCCAGTAGTGCCCTGCAATCATCCGGTCTATAAAGATGCTCTCCACGGGTGGCTTGAAGTAATCCAAGTACTTGAACACGGTGCTGGTTTTTGCCGCTACGTGCTTGTGGATGTCGGCCTCGGCAAAGTCGTAAGGCTCATCATTCAGGAACGGAGTGATCAGGATGTCCCGCCACATGGCGTAGTAGGCTTCGTCTACTGCTGGTTGGTTATCCACGCGGGCACCCAGGTCGATAAGGTATTGATCAAGTGCTTGGTAGTCTTCATCCAGAGCCGCGATCAAAGCTTTCCGGTACGCCTCCACGATTTCCGGCTTCAATTTTTTTACACAGCCAAAGTCATACATGATGATAGTGCCGTCCGGCCGGTAGGCGAAGTTGCCGGCGTGTGGGTCGCCGTGGATGCACTGGAAGCGGAACAACTGGTCGGCCATGATGGTGAAGATACGATGGCCGATGTCGTTGAGGGTTTCCTGGCTGTAGCGTTCCGGGGTCACCTGGCTGACGTGGTCGCCTTCAACCAGCTCCAGGGTCAGTACCCGCCGGGTGGGGTGGCTGTCGACCACCTCCGGAATAACCACCCAGGGCCGGTCTTTGTGGATTTCGTGAAAGAGCTTGAGATTGCGGGCTTCGTTTTCGTAGTCCAGTTCTTCCTTAAGGCGTTCACGAATTTCACCGAACAGCTGATCAACGGTCTCCTTGGGCATTTTCAGCAGGCCGCCCAGTTTCAGGGCCAGGCGTAGCTGTTTCAGGTCGGAGTCGCAGGATTCATCCACGCCGGGGTACTGCACCTTGACGATCACATCCGTGCCGTCGTGCAGCCGAGCACGATGTACCTGGCCGATGGAGGCGGAGGCGTACGGGGTTTCCTGCAGGTACTCGAACAGTTCTGACACCGGTTTGCCCAGTTCGCTCTCCACCTGACCGACAATCACCTCGAACGGCATGGGCGGGGCCTCTTTCTGAAGCCGCTCAAGGGCATCCGAGAATTCCCGGGGCAGAAAGTCCTGGGTCTGGGAGGCAATCTGGCCGACTTTCATGACCGCGCCCTTGAGCTCACCCAGGGTGTCGACAATCTGGTCCGCCATGCGGGTATAGCTCTCAGAGCGGGCGCCCTCGTTGTCTTCCTCGCTGCGGAATATCCGGCGCGCACGCTGCCCGGCATACTGACCGGCCACGGACGCCGTCATGCCTGCCAGTCTGAAGAATCGTCCGCTGCGTGTGGTAACCGGTTTCTTTGCCATGCCTGTTATACGTCCTGAAGAGCCGATGGACCTGAGGAGGATCGCAATGTCCCATGCCCAGCCTAGAGCACGGTGGTCTCCACAAACAAGGCGTCTTCCAGTTCCAGAGACAATATCTGGCCGGATTCCAGGGGGCCAACGCCTTTTGGTGTACCGGTAAGAACCACATCGCCGGGCATCAGGGTGAATTGGGTGCTCATGTGGGCGATCAATGGCACGATCGGGTTCAGCATATCCCGGGTATCACCGGTTTGCTGGCGTTCGCGGTTGATGTCGAGGGTAAAGGTGAGATGGTCTCGGCGGAGACGGTCGATACACACGAAGGGCGACAGTGGGCAGGCACCATCAAAGGCCTTGGCGCGTTCCCAGGGCTGGCCTTTCTCCTTGAGCCGGGATTGCACGTCCCGCAGCGTCAGATCCAGCGCCAGCCCGTAGCCGAGAATAGCGGCTTCGGCGTCGCTGGCCGACGCATTGGTCAGCGGGCGGCCGATCAGCACGGCCAGCTCGGTTTCAAAATGAACCGCGCCCTGGTTGCGTGGGAAGTCCAGGGGGCGGGTGATGTGCACCGCGGAGGTTGCCGGTTTGATAAACAGCAGGGGCTCATCCGGCACCGGATTGTTCAGCTCCCGCGCATGTTCCGCGTAGTTGCGTCCGATGCAGACAATTTTGCCCAAGGGCAGGTGAACCGGTGTTCCATCTTTCCAGTGGTGCTGATAGTCAGGCATGGCCGCTCCCTAATCACCCTCAAACGAGCAAACAGTATAAACCTTCAGCCCCTCGTCCTGCAGCTTGCGAGAACCGCCCAGATCGGGGAGGTCAATCATGGCGGCCACTTCGACGATGTCGGCGCCGATTCGGCGGATGAGCCGCGAGGCGGCCAGCATGGTGCCGCCGGTGGCGATCAGGTCGTCCACCAGCACCACGTTGTCGCCGGGCTTGAAGGCGTCCTTGTGCAGTTCCACCGAGGCGGTGCCGTACTCCAGTTCGTAGTCTTCCACCAGGGTATCGAACGGCAGCTTGCCTTTCTTGCGGATCAGTACCAGCGAGGCGTTCAGCTCATAGGCCAGGGCGGAGCCGATGATAAAACCACGGGCATCTACGGCGGCAACGGCATCAATATCGTGGCCGTGGTAGCGGTGAACGAAGGCATCAATCAGCTTGCGGAACGCGGTGCGGTCCTGGAGCACGGTGGTGATGTCGCGGAAGGCGACGCCTGGCTTGGGCCAGTCTGGCACGGTGCGAATGGCTTTCTTGATGCTTTCTGAAAAATAGTCCATAGCGTGTCCAAGCGCTGAAAGCGCAGCTTAGGCTGCGTCCAGGAAGATGAATTTCAGGATAAAGACCACGGCGATGATGACCACGCTGGGGTTCAGGTCCGACCAGCGGCCGCTCAAGGCCTTGAGGATGGCATAGGTAACGAAGCCCAGGGCAATGCCGTTGGCAAACATTCCCTTGCCGGTTTCCAGGGCAATGGCCGTGGTTATGGTTCGGGTGTGCCACTTGATATTTCCCCCCACCATCATGGAAATACCCACTTCGGTCATCACCCTGCCATAGGCTGTCACCAGGGCCGCCACAATGCCATAGCGCACCTCCCACATGCAGGTTAGCATGATATCTTTTTTTCCGGCACCCAGGGAAATCAAGGTCAATTTCAACTGAGCATCAATGGTTTCCACGGCCGATGCAGTGAGGGCCGTGATGATGGGAAAGGCCAGAATGGACTGACCCATGGCAATACCGGCCAGGGTGAACAAAAGGTTGAAATCCCCCAGGGGACCCCGGCTGGAGATCAGGGCATAGATCATCAAACCAATGAACACTGTGGGCAAAGCCAGCATTGTATCAAGAAGGGTTCTGACCCCCCGTTTCCCCCTAAAGTCAAAATACCCCAGAAAGAAGCCGCAGGGGAGACCCGCCACCACACTGAACAGCATGGAAAGGGTAGAGACCTTCAATGTTGCAGACACCGCCGACCAGGTGGAACTGTCTCCGGCGGTCAACAGATGAAGTGCATGAAAGAACCCTTGAATGATAAAATCCATTGGCCGATGAAATCCTCAGATTCGTTGGCACCCTTTATATGGCCTGAATAATACTGCACATTTTTTGGAAGGATGCCAATTTGTCTTGTCTATTTTGCGTTGGGGATAAACAATTTTTTATCCAGCAGGCGGAAATTTTTAATAAGGGTCTGGGCACTTTCGCCGGCCATCCAGTTGGAAAAAGCCATGGCAAGGTCATACTTGGCATTGGGGCAATTTTCCGGGTTCAGGGTCAGGACACTGTACTGGTTGAGCAAAATGGAGTCCCCTTCCACCAGAACGATGAGGGGGGCATTCCCCCCTTTCTGGGACTGGTATTTGATATAGGTACCACGGTCGGTCATGGTGTAGGCATTTCGTTCTTCACAGACATTGATGGTGGCAAGCATGCCCTGACCGGTTTGGATGTACCAGGCTTCTTTTTCGGGAAGGGCTTTGCCCGTCTGTTTCCAGAGAATTTTTTCTTTTTTGTTGGTACCGGAATCATCCCCACGGCTGGCAAAGGCGGCCCCGGCATCACGGATGGTATCCAGGGCCTGGTCAACCGTTTTACCCTTTACGCCTGCAGGATCATTTTTAGGACCGATGATGACAAAATCATTGTACATGATTTCTTTTCGGTCTTTACCAAATCCCTGGTCTATGAACTTTGCTTCGGCACCCGGTGCATGGACCAGGAGTACATCTACATCACATTTGGACCCAAGCTTCAGGGCTTTTCCGGTGCCTGTGGCGGTCCACTTCATTTCAATACCGGTTTCTGTGGTGAAATGGGGGATAAGATAGTCCAGAAGCCCGGTATTGTCGGTGCTGGTGGTGGTGGCCATCATCAGGGATTTTTCAGCGGCCAGACTGTTGACACTGGTGAGCACCAGCAGGGAAACCATGAGGGCCAGGGTGGTGAATAATATTCTTTTCATTTGTAAACTCCTTTTTTGATCCGGCAATCCCATTGGTTAACGGGATTACTGTAAATAAATTATGAACATGTTTGGGTTAGTATGAAGGCTTAGGATAGAATTTTGACTTTGGCTATTCTCGGGAAAAGGCAAACCGGGTTATTGGTATCTTGGGAAGCCCAGAGACAAAACCTCAGTCAAAGGCACCTTCACACAAAAGAACCCTTAAAATATGTAAAATGGGGATGGAAGTCAAGGAAAACAGGCATTTCATCACGAACAATGAGAGATGATAACTTATAATTACCAACAATTACGAAAAAACAGGGCGTGAAAATGATATTAATTCAGTTTCTGTTTTTATATTCATGAGTTGAATCTTATTATTATTCACAATGCCATAGGTATAGAGCCCGTTCCGGGGAGAGGTCAGGGAGCCGGGGTTGAGAAAAAATGTGTGCTGGCGTTTTTCCAGGGAGGCCAGATGGGTATGCCCCTGGATGATGAGATTTATATTGGTTGCAATTCCGTTCAAATGCCTATGGCCATGGTGGAGGAAAATGTTCAGTCCCATGAATTGAAACTCCAGTCCATGGGACTGATCGGGATAAAAGGAGGGCTCATCACAATTGCCATAAACATAATACAGCTGGTTTTTCATCGTTTTCAGATTGTCCCGGATATGATTGGGCTGAAAATCCTGGGAGTTCCATCTGCCATAACGGGTGTCAAAGAGATCTCCTGCCACCACCAGGATGTCATCTGGTTTAAGAAGGGATTTTAAAGTCATCCATGTGGCATAGCTGCCATGGACATCGGCTGTGATAAGAAGTCTGGACATGGTTCTATCTATCCTTTAAAAAGAGAGCGTGGTATTCGTCTTCGGAAATGTGTCGTTTTAATAAGCTGTGGATGAGTGCGTAAATTTCTTCCAGTTCTTTGTCACCAAGAAGTGGCACCAAGTGTGCCATAAAAGTATCTTCGGAAAATTTTTGAAGGTAAAACATAATGGTTTCTTCATCGGTTTTCCGATCCATACCAAAGGCACCCAGGCCTTTGTAGCTGTGTATGAACTGGTGGGTATCTTTTTTCTGTTTTTTAGGGGAGGTAATTAAATTGATCTGACTCATATTGTATTCCTGGGGCTATTTTTTTACAAGAAACTCCGTTCAATGACTGGAGTCTATATATTTGTTGTGGGCAGGCCAGATCCCAATGCGGTCTGCCCCTGGCGGTTTATATGAAACTTCGTCAAAAGGTATGGAATCATGAGAGTTTCGAATTTCGTTGTGGCAGGTTGTTACTGCCCTACCATGTGGGTTATAGCATAAAAAAGAGGAAATACAAAAATGGAATTTGACTATTTCAGGGCAGGGGATAATAAATTGATTCGTTATGGCGTGGCCCAAGTCCCCCATGGAAACCCTAAAGGATGCCTGCTGTTGTTGAATGGCCGGTCAGAATTCATGGAAAAATATCAGTCAGTGGTGGAAGAACTTATCTCCAGGGGATTCCATGTAATAAGTCTGGACTGGCGGGGGCAGGGGCTTTCCGTGAGGGAACTTGAAAATAGAGATAAGGGCTACATTCATTCATTTCAATGTTACCTGGACGATCTATCCCTTTTTTACGACAGGATTGTAATCCCCCTGGAACTTCCTGTCACCGTTCTGGCTCACTCCATGGGGGGACACATTGCCCTGCGGTTTATGGCCCGCCGAGGTGCAGAGATAAAAAATGCCGTGCTGCTATCCCCCATGGTGGATATTGTCACGGCTCCCCTCCCCCGTCCTCTGGCTGGAGTTCTGGCCCGACAAATGGTCAGGTGGCGGAGGGATACATCTTATGTTCCGGGGAACGGGGATTATCACAGGAAGGGTGTGCGGTTTGCCAATAACCCTTTAAGTCATGATTCCCAAGGTTTCTGGCAGGAGCACCGCTGCATTGAAAGAAATCGTGATCTTGCCCTGGGAGGCGTAACCTGGGGATGGCTCAATGCTGCCTTTGATTCCATTGACGTTTTGAATGCCAAAGGGGTTGCCCAACGGATTAACTTGCCTGTGTTGCTCATGTCTGCTGCTGAAGACCGGGTGGTTTCCTGCAAAGCCCAGGAAAAACTGTGTAAACAGTTACCCCGGGGAACCTTTGTCTCCGTTCCCCGGGCCCGGCATGAAATTCTCAACGAATCCGAAGAGGTATTGGCATTTTTCTGGCATCACTTTGACCGTTTTACCGCCGGACTCCGTTAACGCAATGATGTCATAAGAATAAAGCTTCGTTCCTGGTAAATTTTCGGCTTTTGAAAAGAGATCTGGAAGAAAAGAGGACGATCTGCTCTCCATTTTTTTCAGGTGTTCAGGTTTGCGTGCATGATCTGGTTTCTGCCAGCGGCCTTGGCTTCATACATTTTTTTATCTGCGGCTTCAATAAATTCCCGGATGGACAGGGTGGCATCGGGCTGGATGGTTACCCCGCCGATACTGACAGTGATGCGCCCGCTGAT
>CAKZLA010000311.1 GCA_937124525.1 uncultured Desulfobacterium sp. | reverse complement strand
GGGGTTATTAACATCATAACAAAACGGGGCAAGGATGGCTTTGGCGGTGCAGTAAGCGCCATTGGCGGTTCCAATAATGACCGAAGGCTATCGGCTCTGATTAATGGTGGAAAAGGTAAATGGGACTACAACCTCAACGTGAAAAAAAGAGAGGAAGACGGGTACCGGGATGAAACTTATATTGATAATTTCAACGTCAATGGTGAACTTGGATACTGGTTTTCCGATGATGTAAGACTTGGCGGGTATGTCAATGTCATGAACAAGGAGCGCTCCCTTGCCAAAAAATTAACCAAGGAAGCGAGAGACGAAGATCCCACCCAGGCAACAGATTACAGTCTTACAGATAATGACGATCTAATCACCGGGATAAATCTGGATATCACAAAAAAGTTATTTGATGTCAAAACCACAGTTTACTATAAAAATCGGGATAAAACCTACGAAAATTATCTCATGGCCACCTCCAAGCCCTACCTTGAAGAACTGGAAGAGGATGTGTTCGGTATCAGTTCCATTGTTACTTATAAAGGGGACTTTATAAACCGGGCCAATAAGTTATCTGTGGGGTTTGATTATGACAATGATCAGATTGAGCTTGCAACCACCAAAGCAGCCTCCAAGACCATTGGAATACCGTATACCAAACCCGATCCCAAAAAAACCGGAGATTTTGCAAGTGAGGTAATTGGCGTGTTCATCCAGGATGAATTCTCCATCCTGGACAATCTGACACTCACCGCTGGCCTGCGGTACGATTATTTTGAATTTGACAACGATGCCGACTATGATTTTTCCAGTGGTGGCACATATGATTACAACGATAATCCCGATTATGACAAATTGAATCCCAAGGTAAGTCTCAATTACCAGCCCATGGACAACCTTGGTATTTACGGGAGCTACAGTCGTTCCTATCGTCCCCCGAGTATTTATGATTACTATTACAGTGGCTCTTATTCAGCAAAAAATGCCTATGTGCTGGAGCCGGAAACATTTACCCAGTATGAAGCTGGTTTGCGATATCAACATGCGGCCTGGTTGAACATTGATGTAGCCATATATCATATGGTTATTGATAATATGATGGATTCTGCCTATGAAAATGGGAAATATATGGGAAAACAAAACATTGGTGAAGCCACCACCAAGGGATTTGAGCTGGGCATGTCCGGCACTCCCTGCAAATATTTTAGCTACAATGTGGCGTATACCTACACCGATGCCAGATATTCAGACGATATTTTCACCAAATCGGGAAATAATATCAAAGAGAACCGCATCACCAAGGTACCCTACAATTCCTTAAATGTGGATCTGGGATTTCTGCTCTTTGAGAACGATGCGTTCAAAGTGATGTGGGACAACAACATCATGGCCCAGGATGGATTTGCCATGGACAATGAAAACAGCAATACCTATAATGGATATGCCCTGGTGAACACCAAGCTTCGCCTGAAATACAATGATTTTACCTGGTTTGTTGCCGTGGATAATGTGCTGGACAAGGACTACGACGGATATGCCTATACAAGTTCGGGTGTGGACTATTTTTATCCTGCAGACGGTGCCACTGTTGCCATGGGATTGGAGTATAAGTTTTGATAAACGATATGTTTGTCTTTCTTGCCGTTGACCCTATACCAAGGGTCTGCTCATAACATCGAAAGTAATTTATCAAAAATAAAATCCCCACGGCCCTTGGTTTGTGGGGATTTTTTAATGCTTAGGACTTCGTCCGAAATAACATACCCATTTAAAAACTGGGGATACACCCTTCAACGGTAGCGCGTTATGAAATGGGCAGATTATTTAAGACTGGTTCCTTAAAAGCCAGAGGAAGTCATGAAAATAGCCATCTATGGAAAGGGCGGTATCGGAAAATCCACCATTTCAGCTAATCTGTCTGCTGCCCTTGCCCATGGCGGCAAAAAGGTGTTGCAGATCGGCTGCGACCCCAAGCATGACTCCACCCGCCTGCTTCTGGGGAGAAAACGCATTGTGACGGCCCTGGATTACATGAAAAACACCCCAGTGGCACTACAACGCCTGGACCAGGTACTCCATGTGGGGTACAAAGGCATTGTGTGCGCCGAGGCCGGTGGACCGGAACCTGGCGTGGGGTGTGCCGGACGGGGGATTTTGAGTACCTTTGCCCTGTTTGAGCGCCTTGGTCTTGATATGAATGCCTTTGATGTGGTGCTGTATGATGTGTTGGGGGATGTGGTGTGCGGCGGATTTGCCGTTCCCCTGAGACGGGGGTTTGCCGACACCGTCTATGTGGTAACCTCGGAAGAGTTCATGTCCATCTATGCGGCCAATAACATTCTTAAAGGGGTTAAAAATTTTGATGAAGGGGGCCATCGTCTGGCAGGGTTGATTCTCAACAGCAGGGGAGCTGATGAAAACCGACATCCGGTGGAAGGCTTTGCCAGAAATGTTAAGCTTCCCGTAAAACAGGTGGTGCCCAGGAGTGAGTTATTCAGAAAAGCTGAGATGATGGAAAAAACCGTGGTTGAAGCTTTCCCTGATTCCATGGAGGCCCGGGCCTTCCACGATCTTGCCCGGGATGTCCTGGAAAACCACACCTTTTATCCGGCCCGATTTCTCAATGAAGACTTTCTTGAACAGCTTATTTTACAAAATAATACATTACAGACAGAAGAATATTTTAAAAACCCGACCCCACCCAGAACCAAAACCCTTGATATTGAAGGGAAGGTATCAGAGAAGACCTTCCAGGTTAAATCCAGTTCCCAGAAGCCGGTTTTTTTATCTAAGAGTCTCCTGACCCGGGAACCCCTGCACGGTTGCGCTTTTTCCGGGGCATTGGCCACCACCACCCAGATCAAGGACACCATCACCGTGGCCCACGGCCCCAGAAGCTGCACCAACATCGCCTGTCAGGCTATCTTGTCCGCAGGTTTCAGGCTGTTTACCCGGAAAAAAATCCTGCTTGAAAACCAGGTGGCCCCGGCGGTGATCTCTTCGGACATGGACGAATCCGTGGTGATCTACGGGGGTAAAGATAATCTTGTGCAAACCCTTCAACGGGCCATGGACCAAAATCCCAAAGCGGTTTTTCTGGTGACCACCTGCCCCTCCGGGGTCATTGGGGATGATCCCCTTGCCGCCATCCATGAAATCCAATACCGCACCCCCCATATACCAGTGATCCCCATCAAATCCGACGGTAACCTTCAAGGGGATTACATGCAGGGGGTGATCAATGCCTGCATGGAAGGGGCTGCGGCGTTGATTGATAAAAGCGTTAAGCCCGAATCCCATTGTGTAAATATCCTGGCAGAGAAAAATATCGCATTTAACGCAGAAAGTAATTTTAACACCGTTGTGGACATTCTCAAGGAGATGAACATTGATGTCAATTGCCGGTTTGTGAGAAATACCTCTGTGAACCAATTGAAAAATTTTCTCAAAGCCCCCTTAAATCTGCCAGCTTACACCGACTATTTTGGTCGTCTAATGGCGGATTTCATTGATGAACGATGGAAAGTCCCCACGGCAAAACGCCCCTTTCCTGTGGGATTTTCTGAAAGCATTGCCTGGGTCAGGGAGATTGCCGATTTTTTCAATGAATCCATGGCAGGAGAACAGCTCATTGACACCCATCGCAAGCACTATGAAACCATGATTGCAACATATGGGCATGCCCTTAAAGGGCGGAAACTCATGATCCTCACCTACATGCATAATGTGGACTGGATTGTGGAGGCGGCCTTTGATCTGGGCATGGAAGTTATCAAGGTATGTATTTTGAATTTTTCCCAGGATAATCTTTTTATCACCCGATACCCGGACCGCTTTGAGGTGGAAACAGACTATGATCCAGCCAAAAGAGACGAGGACCTGGAACGATTAAAACCGGATCTTCTCCTGGGAAATTATACCCCCAAGAATTTGCCCCATCCACTGCATGTGGATATTATTCCCATGTGTCCGGATGTGGGCTTTTACGGTGGGCTTGCCTTTGCCCATCGCTGGGCTACCTTAATAAAAGCACCGGTCACCGAAGGATGGAAAAATGATGCCCTCTAATAATTTAAATGTTATACCTGACAGCTTTACCGGAGCCATTATGGCCATTGAAGGCATCCGGGATGCCGCTGTGTTACTCAATGGTCCCACAGGATGTAAATTTTATCATGGTGCGGTTTCTGAAAACCAGATGCCCCGGACGGATTTTCTTGACCCGCTCTATTATTCCGAAGAGTTCTATTTTGGCCAGCCCCGGGTGCCGGTGACCTTTCTGGATGATTATGATTATGTGTTCGGGGCCACGGACAAGCTTGAGAAAATTTTACCTGTGGTGGCCCAAAAAGGCCATGGGCTCATTGGGGTGATCAATTCGCCGGGGGCCGCCCTCATCGGCGATGACCTGCTGAGGTTTATTAAAAATGCCAACCTGCCCGTGCCCTGCATTGCCGTTGAAAATACAGGGTTTTCCCAGCCCCTGGCATCGGGGTTTCAAGACATAGTCATGGATGTGCTCACCCGTATTTCCCCGCCGGAACTTCCCCGGGAAAAGGGTTGTATCAATTTGATGGGAATCTCCATTTTCCACCATCATTGGCAGGGGAATATTGCGGAACTCACCACTCTTTTAGAGGCCTGCGGCATCCGGGTGAACACCACCATCTGTGCGGGGTGCACCCTGGCAGAACTTAAAAAAATAAGTTCCGCCCAGTTCAATGTTGTTGTCCATACCGAGTATGCAGATGTACTGGTGCCCTTTATGGCAGAGCGGTTTAACATGGACAGTTTTATCCCCCAGGATGGGGCACCTGTGGGGTTTAAAGCCACGGAATCGTGGATATCCGGGGTGTGTAAGAAGCTTGACGTCAATCCTGCACCGGCCCTGGAGTTGATCAAATCCGCCCGTCAAAAAAGCCATGAAGCCTTAAATCGGTTCAATGCCCTGACAGGCTTGCCCAAGGGAGCCACCTTTGCCGTGGATGGGGATGGTTCCATGGCATTGCCCTTGGTGATATGGCTTTATGAGTACCTTGGCATGGTGCCGGTTTCCATCCGGGTAACTACAGGGCTGCCCCAGTCCATGGATAAAATCAAATCATTTCTTCAAAAAATAGATTGTGCCGAGGCATGGCAGGCAGCAATGGAAAACGAAACTCCAGATGTGGTTTTTGGAAGCGGGGCTGTGATTGCCCGCCTGGGCCTGTGCGGTGATCCCTTTACCGGTATTGAACTTTCCCTTCCAGCGGGTACGTATCAACATGTGATTCCCAAAACATATATGGGCCCCCAGGGGAGTCTTTACCTCATTGAACGAATCATCAACGGGCTGGCCGGTTGTTGAATAATGATACTTCGGAATTTTCCCAGTTAAAACCCTCGGCGGAACGATAGCAGAAAGCATGCTCCTGCCCGACCTTTGCCGATAATCACCGGTTCCTCAATACCATTGCAAAACGCATTGCCAATCTGGCGGGTAACGGTCATTTGGAAGAGGAGATCTATATTTACGGCAGCCTCGCCAAAAATCAGGGCGAGATTCTTTTATTTGTATTTTAACAAAAAACAACATCTTTAATTTTAAGGATAACCCGAATGACAAAACCTGTTTCTCCCTTTTCTATCCCTAATATCAGACGCTACATAGCCTTTAAGGTTATGTTTAATTCAAGATTTTACTACCCGGTTTTTACCATATTATTCCTTGATTTTGGTTTGAGTATGGCACAGTTTGCAACCCTCAATGCCGTCTGGGCAGCCACTATTGTTATGGCTGAGGTTCCCTCCGGCGCACTTGCTGATGTAATCGGTCGAAAACGCCTCTTGGTCTTTGCTACTTTTACCATGATGGTGGAGGTGGGGATGATCAGCTTTGTACCAACGTCTGACCCCTCTCTGGTGTTTTATGTGTTTTTAATAAATCGGATTCTAAGCGGTCTGGCCGAGGCCGCTGCCAGCGGAGCGGATGAGGCAATGGCCTATGACGCCCTTAAAGATCAGGGCAACACCAATGAATGGGGACGGGTTCTTGAAGTATTAGCAAGATTCCAGTCCATTGGGTTTATCATCGCCATGAGCATGGGGGCAGCCATCTATGATCCACACCTGATGGAAAGCCTTTGTCATTTTTTTGGATTTTCCATCTCCCTTACCCAGGAAACCACCATGCGATTTCCCCTTTACGGTACCTTTGCTTTAAGCATCTTTGCCTGTCTGGCAACCTTGGGAATGGTGGAAACATCCACGGAGAAAGAGGCTGAACTGGAAAAACCCGGCAAAATCATTCGTCTAAGTCGTGCATTTGGCCTGACTTTTCAGGCCGGGAATTGGATTTTTAAAACGCCTTTTATCCTGAGTGTTATTCTGTTTGGAATGCTTTTTGACGGGATAATTCGCATGGTCACCACCCTCTCCAGCCAATATTACCGGATGATCCAACTGCCGGAGCCTATCTTCGGCATTATTGGGTCTTTTGTTGCCATGCTTGGACTGGTGGTTCCCCGGGTTGCAAGAAAAATTGCAGAAAACCACTCCCCTGTCAGAGGTCTTTGGATCACAGCTGGCCTGGCCTTTTTGGGGCTTGGCTGCATGAGTTTTTTCTGGCCCTGGGCAGGCCTTCTGCCTGCCATTGTCACCTTCAGTGCCATGTATTTTAACGGTTTTTTTGTCAGTTTTTATGTAAACCGGGAAACTGCATCTGAACAAAGGGCCACAGTATTAAGTTTTAAAGGGCTCTTTTATAATATTTCTTACGGAATGTTAGGTATGGGTTACGCTTTTTTGTTAAAAACCAAAAAATTGGTCTTTGAATCAGAGATTTCCCATTATGTTGAAAATATAAACCCGGATACTTCTATGATTGAAAACTTGGTTTTCCGGGACAGTTTTTCATGGTTTCCAGGAACATTCATAGTTGGCTTTTTTCTTCTTTGTCTGGTCCATTTTCTTTTTTTAGGAAATCGAAAGAGAAAATAAATCGTCTGGCTTCTGGGAGAATGGGGCAGGTTTGTATTATTGGATGCATTTTATTTTTTTCATAAAAAGTTTCATCCTCGTCAAAGATGCTATAAAGCACCAGCTATTTTTTTGAATTCATTTCGTTCCTCTTGATTACCAACAACCGCCACCAGATCTCCTTCCTGGAAAGCATAATCAATTTTCGGGTTAGAATGGAATAATTTTCCCTGGATTACTCCCACAACCGATGCGCCGGTTCTGGTGCGAACCGCAGCCTCTTTAATGCTTTTGCTGATAAGATGGCTTCCAGGCATGAGGGTCACCCAGGATATTTCCAGAATATTTTTTATATTATCCAATTTAGTTAAAAGTTGATGGTCATTGCTTGATTGATAAATCGGTGAATAAGTCTTTTGCCGGACGGCATCAGTATATTGTTGAATGACAGATACGGGAAATTCCAGATGAAGAAGTGACTGCCTGGCAATTTCCAGCCCTGCTTCCATCTCCGGCAAAACCGCCATATAAACCCCTTTTTCATATAACGCCCGGGCATGATCAGCGCCAGTTGCCCTGACAATAATATGTAATCCAGCCCTGATACGAAGGGCTTGTTCCACAATGGACTGAGAAATAACAACAGAAGCCGTGGTAATGATCAAAAGTCTGGCCGTGTGAAGTTGCGACACCTCAATCACCGTTGCCTGGGTCATGTCCCCATAGATAACCGGATATTTTGCAGCCTTGCATTCAAGCATCCGCTGGTGATTAAATTCAATAATAACAAAGGGCAAATTGAGTTGCGACAGGATCTGGGCAATGTGCTGCCCCACCCGCCCGCCACCGACAATGAGGACATGATCCTTAAGGCCGGTGTCCGGAAAATTTTCTGTTTGCAGCGGCTCATACTGGAACCATCGTTTCTTTAATTTGTACAGGGGAGCGGTCATGGCCGAAGCAAATGGGGTAAGCATCATACTCAATACCGACACGGCAAGGACGAGGGAATAGAGGTTCTGGTCGATACCCTTGGTTTCAAGGCCCAATCGCGCAAGGACAAAGGTAAATTCACCCACCTGAAACAACCCAAGCCCCACGGCAATGGGAACAATATTGATATATCGAAACAAAATTGCCAGTACGGAAAAGATTGTCCCCTTGAATACGCCAATAACAATGACCAGAGAAACAATTTTAGCCCAATTTTCAAAAAGATATACAGGATCAAGAAGCATACCCACCGATGTAAAAAACAAAAGCCCGAAGATATCCCTGAGAGGAACAATTTCACTCAACGCCTGATGCCCATAATCAGAGTCACTCAGGACCATTCCTGCAACAAAAGCGCCAAAGGCAAAAGAAAGCCCAAAGAGGTATGTGGCATACCCCACCCCAAGCCCTATGGCGGTGATGGATAAAATGAAAAGCTCCCTGGAATTCCAATTGGCCACGTGTACCAGCAACCATGGAAGTATTTTTCTGCCCAGGTAAAACATCAATACCAGGAAAACACCGGATTTGATAACGGCAATGCCCAAGAGAGGCAACCCCGATTCAGGGTTGCTTAATTGAGGAAGGATAATCATCATGGGGATGACTGCCAGATCCTGAACAATGAGCATTCCAATCATGACGCGACTGGAAAGTGTGCCCACAAGTCCTCTGCTCATAAGGGTTTTCAGGGTCACCATGGTGCTGGAAAGTGATATTAAGGCCCCCAACCATATTGCGTGTGTTGTGGATAAGCCTAAATACCTGCCAATAAAAAATCCAAAAACCATGGTCAGCACAATTTGCACAGGGGTACCGAACAGGGCGATATTCCGTACTGGCTTTAACTCATTGAGGGAAAACTCCAACCCCAGGGCAAAGAGAAGAAGAGCCACGCCGATTTCCGCCAGGAGTTCGATTTCATGGATATCTCCAATGGTAACGCCACCCGTGTTTGGTCCCACAACAATTCCGGCAAGAATATACCCCAGGATCAACGGTTGCTTTATTCTTTGCGCAATGAGCGCACCAATCAATGCGGCAATGACGATAATGATAATATCTGCGGCTACACCCATCCCAAAAATCTCCTTTCAGAAAATTGGGGCTTGGTTTTAAGCTCGGCCACTTTTGACAGCGCATATCAGATAACAACAATTAAATAATTGAAATTTAACATTATATTTAATTGTCGACTGCTTGGTGCATGTCCACTGGCCGACGTTAGAACCAACCCCGAAAATTGTATTCATTTTTATCTCAACGTTTAGCATTATATCCATTCCACTTCAACCAAACCAGGTATAAAATCAGCTCTGACAATTGCTTTATGATACCATTGCCCATTCCGGGCCATATACTTTTTCTAACTGAGGCTGTTGCAATGAAAACCCAAGAATCTAAGCGTTGACAAGAATAATTTATTAAGCTAATTAGGACAAGTATTTTCCAGATACACATCCAGCCTGAATACCGCCAATGCGTTGATAAATTGCCGGGAAGCCGTAAAATAATATTGTCAGCAAGCTGGATGCATAAAAGGGAATCCCGTGAAATTCGGGAACGAGCCCGTCGCTGTAACCGGGGACGAACACGGCAACAATGCCACTAATCATTATTTAGAGATTGGGAAGGCGCCGTCAGTAGGAGAATCCGGAAGTCAGAAAACCTGTCTGGAAAATGAACCCGTAATCGCGTGGATGGCGTGTGTGGTTCGTGATCTGATGGATAAAAAAGGGATTTCCAGGATCGACACTTTATGTCGATCCTTTTTTTTTGCTCAAAACCTGAAAAAAATTCCGTCACCCCACCTGCCTCCCTCCCTTGCTTCATGGAAAAACCATGGACCTTTATTTTGTTAACCCTGTTGTTCACCAGTGGCACGGTGGCAGCTATGTCCCCAATGGTTCCATTTCCCCTTTACCCTACCCTGCGCCCGGGCTTTTTGATCCAAAGGTGTGGTGGAAAGTAATAAGGGTGGTGGTTTAATCACCCAGGAGAACCCCTAACATGACATTCACTCACACCATTTACAAAACTCTTTTCCTGCCTGGCCTCACACGATTCCCGGCAAGGGTCGGACAGGTGGGTATTGCCACCCTTTTATGCACTTTTTTAATGATATTGGGTCCGGTTACTACCCTGGCAGAAAGCACAGACCATGAAAAAACCACCACAACCCAGGGCCAGACCAACGGTAAGTCCATGGGGCCCACCGTTACCCTGGAGCAGGTCACCGTGGTGAGTAAAAGAATTGATGATTACATCCAGAAAAACCCCAACCAGGTGGTGAGCATGGATGCCCAGGAGATGACCCAAAGAAATTTTCTGGAACCATATGATGTGCTGGGCAGCATGCCCGGTGTGGACGTCAGAAGAGGCTCCAGCGGCATGGGTGCCCGCATTTCCATCCGGGGCGGGGGCGGTTCAGGCAGTGTGCTGGTGCTTATGGACGGTCGTCCCATGAACACCGGACAGTTCAGCGGCGTGGATCTGGGCAGCATCCCCATGGACATCATCAAAAAAATCACCGTGTTCAAGCCCCCGGCACCGGTGTGGCTGGGACCGGGCAGCAGCGCCGGTGCCATCTACATTGAAACCAAACGGGGGAAATCTGCCAAAACTGCCACATCCAGCGGCCGCCTGAGAAACGGTGCCGGTTCCTTTGGACGTTTTGACATCAACGGTTCCTGGAAAACCAGCTGGGAAAAAACGAACCTTCTGCTGGCCGCAGGCTATGGCCACCGGGACGGAAAACGTGAAAACAGCCAGCGGGACAAAGGGCATTTCAGTTTCAACTGGGACAAGGAGACCGACAACCTTGTCAATGTACAGGTCAACGGAAAATATTATCTGTCCAATCATGGGGTGTCCGGCCCCACCTACAATCCCACCCCCAACGCCCGGCAGCGCTATGAAAAGGGAGGCCTGAACATGAAGGTCAAGGGATTCATGGGGGACACCCTGGATTATGAGCTAAAGGCTTTCGGGGATTTTACAGATCTTAAGGATACCTCCAACACAGGCGAAAAGGCCAATCTGGATGCCTTTTCCACCGGTGGCGGTGGAGAAATTTTCTGGAACAACGAGGCCGGTGACAAAGAAGTTCGCATGGGGACGTTGATCAAAACCGAACAGGTGGAGCAAACCCTCACAGGGGAGCATGATCGCACCCAGGGCTCCCTCCACGCCATGCACACCATGAAATTTAATCCCTTTATTTTAACCATGGGAGCCCGGGGGGATTATTCCAATGATTTTGATTTTTCTCCGGCAGGGAACCTGGGCCTGAGTTATGAAATCATGTCCGAGCTTTTGATGAAAACCAGTGTGGGCTATACCACCAATCTTCCCACCTTTGGGCAGCTTTACCAGCCCAGCCACGGTTCCATTGACCAGGTCCGGGGCAATCCTGACCTCAAGGAAGAAAAAATCACCTCCTGGACCCTAGGTATCCAGAAAAATTTTAAGAAAAAAAGTTACATGGAACTTGCCGCCTTTCGCACGGACAGCAGGGATCTCATCAAATACCAGCGGGGTGCAGACCTGATCAGCCGACCGGAAAATGTTGATAAGGCCTGGAAACAGGGACTTGAAGCCACATTTAAATACAAATTCGGCAAAGGCCTTTCCCTGGATCTGAACCATGTATGGCAAGATACGGAAAATGAAGACAATGGCAAGGATCTGAGCTACGCCCCGGACCACTCATTTAAAGCAACGCTAAAGTCCAAACTCAAACGCGGCACCCGGCTGGAAAGCTCCCTGCGGGCCTATTCCTGCCAGTTCACCGATACGGAGAACACAGACGCTGAGGCTATTCACGGATACGCCACCGTGGATGCCAAGGTGATTGAACCCATCACCCTCAGCAATCGTTCCGGTGAGGTGTATCTCCATCTCATGAATCTTCTGGACCGGGACTATTCATCCCATTACGGCTACCCCGATGACGGCTTTCGCTTTGTATGTGGCCTTAACATCAATTTTTAACCCCCTTTTCGCTCATTTTTATAACATCTTGTAATCAAAAAAAATATTAGCATGTTTTTTTGATGTCCAACTTATGAAAAATGAGCGAATTGCAGGTTTTAAGGAACCCAAATGGCTTTTAATTGTTTACCGATGCACTGAATCAGAAATCATCAAAATCATCATCAAAAGGGATTACCTGTTCTGGACTAATTTCATTTTTTCCAGACAACTGGTGGGGCCTCTTTGGCTTTGCACCAGAAAGTGGGGATAAAGATGACACAGCCGTGGCCTTTTTTCTTATATAAGGGGTGTGCCCTACTTTGGCGGCAATATCTTTTTTACCGGTAATAAGGACAACCAACTCTCTTACATAACTATTGAGTTGTTCTGCCTGGGTATTCATCTCTTCCGAAGCGGAGGCTGACTCTTCGGCATTGGCTGCATTTTGCTGTACAACTTTGTCCATTTCCGACATGGCGATATTCACCTGTTCTATGCCCCGGGACTGCTCATTGGAGGCCTCTGAAATTTCAGCCACCAGATTTCCTACTTTTTCAGTACTCTCAGATACTTTGGTGAAGGAGTCACCTGTGTTGGCAACCAGCGAAGATCCGTCATTAACTTTTTTAACGGTGTCTTCAATTAGAGCCGCTGTATTTTTAGCGGCATCCGCCGCCCGCATGGCCAAATTACGAACTTCATCTGCCACCACGGCAAAGCCAGCACCGGCTTCACCGGCCCGGGCCGCTTCCACAGCAGCATTCAGGGCCAACAGGTTGGTCTGGAAGGCTATTTCATCAATTGTCTTGATAATTTTTGATGTCTCTTCACTGGCATGGGAAATCTCTTCCATGGAGCTGGTCAGAAATTTCATGGAGGTATTGGCCTCCTTTACCACCCCATTGGCTTCCCTTGTCAATGTATCTGCCATCTTTGAATTTTCAGCTGTTTTTCGGGTCATGGAGGTCATTTCTTCCATGGAAGATGAGGTCTCCTCAATGGAAGCCGCCTGTTCAGAAGTTCCTTCGGCCAGTGATTGGCTGGAGGAGGAGATCTGTCCCGAGGCCGACGTCACATGGGACGCACCATCTTTCAGCCCGTTCACAATGCGAATCATGGGATCAGCAATGCCTTTTGCAATGAAAAAAACAACGGCTATAAGGGCGAGCAGTGAAACACCCCCAATCAGTATACTGAGATACATGATGTGCCTGGCCCCTTCCATCACCTTATTCATGGGGATGTTAACAAGAAAAGCCCATGGTGTATCGGACAATCCCACTTGAATGGGCACCACAATGCGTTTCACATCCGTTGCCAGAAGGCTGGAATAGTCCGTTGCTGTGTGGAATTTTCCTGAACGAACTGCGGTTTTGATCTCTGTCCACAAGGGTGTAGAACCAATGTCTTTACCGCTCCGCTGGGTGTCTCCATGGGCCACGTAGATTCCCGCATTGCTTATAAGCGCAACGTTCCCGGTTTCATATGGTCTAATTTTTGAGACCATCTCGTTAAAAGATGCCAGGGAGATATCAATACCTGCAACCCCCACCACCCGATTGTTATGCCTGATGGGAACCACAAGGCTTGTCAAAAGGACATCTTTTCCGGCAACCTCATAGGGATAGGGGTCAAGGATGGTTTCTTTACCACTTTTTAGCGCCAACTGGTAGTAGTCACCATCCCCAGGAACATTGTAGCTGTCAAGGGGGGCAAGGCCGACATTGTAACCATCCCTGTACCAATATGGAATAAAACGTCCAGAATCATCGTGACCCTCTTTTCCTGCAAAGGCCTTATCATTACCGTCAAGGGCGTTGGGTTCCCAGCAGGTCCAGACGCCCAGAAATTCAGGGCTCAACTCCAGAACCTTTTTTAACATGTCATTGAGGAGTTCTCTCTGGGGCACAGTAGCGCTGTTTCTTATTCCCTCAAACATCTGGGCCATTGTCCGTGCCGAATCAATGGCCAGATCAAGGTCAGCCTTGACTAAGTTCCCGTATCGGTGAGCAAGCTGTTCCGCCCTTTCCATGGCTTCGGTTTTTATTAATTTATCGGCCTGGCTGGTTATGATCACAATGGTTGCAGCAAACGCAATCAGCGCAATCGAGCAGATGGATAATAACATTCTATTGCGCAGGTTAAATCGCTTAAACATAAAATTCCCCTATTAATTTAAATCTTGTCATCAGGTTTACTCCATCACATGATAATCCAATTTTTATACAGCAGGTATGATCATGGCAAACACATTTGGAAATAAAACTGAAATTTGGTAGCAATTCCTTCGTCAATTTTACTTTGGCCCAGATTTTGCCTTATATTATTGTACAACATTTTAAACATCCATACAAAATATGGAATCAAGCCTGATAAGTTTCAAATTAATTTTACTAAAAGCATTGAGTATCACTATATAGTACTATATAGCAAGAATATAGAAATATACTTTGGCGAAATACTTAAGCAAAGGTGATGGCTACATAGCTTAAGGCTGGACAGGCTTTAAAATCAAGCGTCTTGGAAACCTGGAGTTTGGGGGTCAAAAGCTAATTATCCACATAAAAATTGGGCATCCTTAGTACTTTACACTTTCTGAGAGCATTTCCCATTTTCAAAGGCTTTTTCTCAAAAGACTGTAAAGTACTTTTGGGGTAATATGAAGGATGCCAAAAATTTTTAAAAATATCCCGACTTAAGTCGGGTAGCACAAATGTCTTTTTATACCCCCCAAACTTCCCCCATATCTGTTATTAAATCTCCTTATTTGACAATAAAATATGGTTCCAGCCTCTATCGGGCAGGAGTGTG
>CAKZLA010000310.1 GCA_937124525.1 uncultured Desulfobacterium sp. | reverse complement strand
ATCGGAGAAATTATTCTTGTGGTTATTGGAATTTTAATTGCACTACAAATTAACAACTGGAATCAAAACAGACTCCAGCAAAAACAATTACTATCTGTATATGAACGCACCTTAACAGATATAAATAATGATATCCAGGAGTTTACTGCAATTGTAAAACATCACGATAGCATAGAATACATTTTTAAAAGAGTGATTAATGATTCTATTTCGCCTGATTTATTTGATGTTGGATTATCAAGGTTAGTAACGTCTAATTCAGTTACAACAACGTTGAATATAACAGGTGTAAATCAATTAAAAGCGTTGAATACCAACGATAGTTTGTCGCTTAAAATAATTGAAATTTATGATAGGGCTATAGGTTCCGAAAAACGCAGGATGGTCTTAAATGCTTGGGGATAAATTTTATTTTTTAAAAAAATATATGCTATACACTCTTGCTATATATATGTTTGTGCCATATACTCTATGTATATAGCGGATTGAATATAAGGAGATTGAGTTATGGATGTAGGAACCGTCTTTGTAAACAATAGAACCCAAGCTGTGAGATTACCTGTTGACAGCAGGTTTCCTGAAAATGTGAAAAAAGTGGTTGTACGTACCATCGGTAAGGATAGGGTGCTTTCACCAGTGGAGAATACATGGGACAGCTTTTTTCTTTCGGATGATGGCGTTACTGATGATTTCATGCAGGAACGTGCTTCACAAGAACAACCTGAAAGGGAATCCTTTTAATGCTGAAATACATGCTGGATACCAACATCGTTATTTATGTGATTAAACGCCGCCCAATCGAAATATTGGACATTTTCAATGCCCATGCAGGGCAGATGTGTATAAGCTCAATCACATTGGCCAAACTCTTACATGGTGTCGAAAAAAGCTCTATGGTTTCCCACAACCTACGCAAAGTCGAAGACTTTGTTTCCCGTTTGGAAGTCTTGCCTTATGACAATAATGCCGCTGCCCACTATGGGAATATCAGAGCGGATTTAGAAAAAAAAGGCACTCCTATAGGGGTCAATGATTTGCACATTGCCGGTCATGCCCGAAGTGAATCTTTGATCCTGGTCACAAATAACATGCGGGAGTTTGTGAGAGTCGAAGGCTTGCGATTAGAAAACTGGATTGAATCAAAATAAGGATTTTTAAAACTCATTCCTTAACCTCGCTCCACTTTTATGATCCAGGTAGAACGAGGTTATTTTTCTGATATGGCCTCTGCTGCCCTGACCTTCAAATTAATGTTGCCATAAATCCCGGCATTCTGGTTGAACAGCTACTTCAAATTTACATAATCAGGACAGGCAAATGCCTGCTGTTTATTTTAACCCTTTACAATTAGCATAAAAAGTAACAGTTGCAGGCCAATCGGAAAATATACCCAGTATGCCTACGTCCTGGCCAGCACATCCAGGAGTACGCCAACCGGGTGCGCATCCATAAATTCTTCAATTGTTGTGGCCCTGGGATTGGAGGCATCCATTTTGCCAGGGGTTAAACTGACCGGCGCCGGAACAGCCATGCGGCCATGGGCAGAGTGACAGCGGCAATAACAAGCAGCGGCCAGACCTGGGGCCAGACCATCCAAAGATCCGCACCCCCAAGAAAGATATTGCGCAGGGCAGTAACGATGTGGCGTACCGGGTTGATCATGTCGGCCTGCTGGAGCCAGTTCGGCATGCTGGCCACGGGCGTGGCCAGGCCGGACAGGGTGATGGCCGGCATCATAAAAAGAAAAGATCCCAGAAGTCCCTGCTGCATGGTGGTGGAAAGGGATGAGACCAGAAGTCCCACCCCCACAATGGTGATGATGAAACAGAGCAGGGAAATAACCAGGGCCGCAATGGTTCCCCGGAAAGGAATGTGAAACCAAAGCACAGCCCCGGCAGCAAAGATAAGGGCATCCAGCATCCCGAAAACAATGCCGGGCAAAGATTTTCCGAATAGAATTTCCACAGGGCTGAAGGGTGCCACAAGCAATTGGTCAAAGGTGCCAAATTCCCGTTCCCTGGCAACGGACAGGCTGGTGAGAATCATCACCACAACCGTGCTGATAATTCCCCCAAGGGCAGATACGATAAACCACCGGCTGCGAAGGTTTTCATTGAACCAGAATCGCTGGACCAGTTTCAGGGCCGGGCTGCCGGGCATGGCTATGCCCTGGTCTGAAAGCTTCTGGTTAAAAATTTCCACAATTGTTCCAAGGTACCCCAGGGCGATCATGGCTACATTCGGGGTTCTGCCATCGGCTATCACCTGGATATCAACCGGCTGCAGGCATCGCAGCTGTTCTTCAAACTGCGGCCCGATATGAATCACCAGCCGGGCCTTTTCATTGTTTATAAAGTCCGTCACTTCCCGGCTGTCTGAAAGATACCCGGTTAGCCGAAACCTGCCCGAACCTTCAACATCAGCCAGCAGGCTGCGGGAGAGGGATGACCTGGATTCATCAAAAACCGCATACCTTACATTTTCCAGGTCAAAGGTGGCAGCATAGCTAAAGGCAATGAATTGAATGATGGGCGGTCCGATTATAACAAAACGGCTTTTGGGATCTTTGAGGATGGTGGAAAATTCCTTGATTATCAGGGCCATCAGTCGTCGTATAGTCTGCATTATTATTCCAGCCTTTTTGAAATTTTTCGATAAGCCAATCCCAGGAAAAAAATCGCCATACACGTAAGGACCATGGCATTGGGAAGCAGCACCGGCCAGACATCTCCGGCTGCGAACAGGGTATGGGCGATGGTGACAAAATACCGGGCAGGGAAAATATAGCTGATCATTTGAATGGCTTTGGGGGTGGATTCCAAGTCAAAAATCAGGCCGGAGAAAAAAAATGCTGGCAGAAATCCAGCCACAATGGAGACCTGGGCTGCCACAAACTGAATGCGGATGGCAGCGGATAGAAACAGTCCAAATCCAAGGCAGGTCAGCATGAACAGGGAGCTGAGCAGGAGCAGGGCGGCAATGGAACCCCGGAAGGGCACCCCGAAAAGCATTGTGCCCACGACCACGGACATGAGCACAATCATCAAGGGTTCCAAAATCGACGTGAGCGCGGCCACCGCATTGTCGGGCAGTACGCCCACGCCCATGCCGTAGCTGATCATCCGGCAGATGCCCTCGAAGCTGCGCACCTGGATCTATCGCATCGCCCGAAATCGGTGCCTCGACGCGGCCAAGATCAGGCGCCGTCGGCGGGCCCGGATCATCCTGACCGAAGAGACCCCCG
>CAKZLA010000309.1 GCA_937124525.1 uncultured Desulfobacterium sp. | reverse complement strand
AAAGTTGGCCATTAAAAAACCAAGGTAATATTATGTAGTAATTACATAATCTTATAAAAATGAGCGAAATGTGGGATATAAGTTACTTAAGCTACTTAAAAATCGAAATTTATAGCATCCTTCAAAAATATTTTACACTTTTTTAGATTCTACCTCAAAACGCACCAGATTGCGTTTCTCGCTGGAAAATTCCACCCCTATCATATGAATTATGGCACCCGAGGTGCGGTACTTATCGGCATAGCCTTTATTTTTGATCTGTTGCAAGGCGCGGCCCTTGGCGAGAAGTTCCACGACCTTGAATTCAATAATGTAGATATGTGCACCCAATTTTACCGTCATGTCGATGCGACCATGATTGGTAGCATCTTCCACACAGACATCAATTCCCAGGGCTGCAAAATAGCAATACACGATGGAGGCGTAATAACCCTCGTAGTTGGCCAACTGGTTTTTGCGGTACCAGTCATGGGGAATGGAAGAAAAAAAGGCTTGTAAAATTTGCTTTAATGCATGAAAATCCTTGGCAAGCAAGGCTTCATACAATGCGAATTTGTTGTTTTCCTGCGCAACGGTGGTCTCGGTGAGAAAAGAAAGGATATAGTCGTTCAGGCTCTGCCGCACCTCCTGGTTGGGATAACCAAGCTGAAACCAGCGCATACCGCCCATGGGCCGGGTTTCCTTTATGGTCAAATAGCCAGTCTGGAACAGAAGGGTTTCAATTTCCATGCGATCCACGTCAAAGCTGCCCAGGATCTTTTCGCTGGCTTTAAGATCATGCAATGCCGGAATATAATATTTTTTCTCCTGTAGAAGCCGGATCAGAAATGTCGGTGTGGCGGTTTCAAACCAGAAATTCCGGAACTCTTTTTGCTTGAGGTAAAGCAGGATATCAAAGGGATTGTAAACCTCCCGGCCCAGCCAGCTATACCCGTTGTACCAGGTCTTGACTTTGCTCAGGTCCACATCGTCACCTATCCAGCCGTCAAATACGGTTTCCAGTTCATCTTGGGTGTAACCGCAGATCGCAGAAAAATCCGGGCTGATGGTGATGTCTTCCAGATTATTCAATCCGCTGAACAGAGAAACTTTGCTGAATTTGGATACACCTGTGATGAACACAAATTCAATGAAGGGGTCGGCATCCTTGATAACGGAATAATAATTTTTTAGTTCCTCGCGAAGGGCAACGGCCATTTCCGTATTGTCAATACTGTCCAGGATAGGCTTGTCGTACTCATCCACCAGCACCACCACCCGGCGGCCGGTTTTTTCGTAAAGGATCTGAATAAGCTCTGCAAAACGCTCCCGCAGGTCGTCCTGACATAATTGCAAATCATGCAAACGGACATGGTTATCAAGAATCACGCTGAAACGGATCTCCAGATCACGCACCGAGCGCATCACCCCGGACCCAAAACTGATATGCACCACCGGGTTAATTTTTGACCAGTCCCGATTATCATACAGAAAAAGCCCCTGGAACAAGTCCCGGCGGCCCTCGAAAGCAGCCTTGAGCGTACTGATAAACAGGCTTTTCCCGAACCGTCGGGGACGTGACAGAAAATAGTACTTCCCCTGTCCAGTCAGTTTATGGATAAAAGGTGTCTTATCCACATAAAGGTACCCTTCCTCAATAAGGTTGGCAAAAGTTTGAATACCAATGGGAAGTTTTTTGTTTTTCTGCATGGGACACCTCAGTCAATGTAGTTTCTTTCGGTAATTGATTTAAAACAGTGTCTATCCCAATCCCAGTTGCCTTATAATAAGTGAAATGGGGGTGAAAAGGGATACCAAATTTAAAGGGAATGCACCCGGGGCAAACCCTAAATAAAGACGTCAGAAGTTATAAACTCGTATAGTCCAATGTGTCTCACACCTTCAATATTATCACTGAAATGCTCATCCATTGATACTACATATTTAGGGTAATGATCTTTTATAGCAAGGAGGGGTTCAAATTCCCTTAAAACTGTTTTTTCATTCTCCATTTTATAGCTTAGCTGTACGTATACTTTTTCATTTTTCTTTTCAGAAATAAAATCTATCTCTTTGTTTTTGAGTTTGCCAATATAAACATTGTAACCTCTTCTGATCAGTTCATTATAGATTATATTTTCAAGTACCCCTGAAATATTTCTATCTCTGTAGCCAAATACTGCATGTTGGATGCCTTGATCGGCTAAATAAAATTTTTCTTGTGTTTTCAGTATTTCTTTACCAAGTAGATCATATCTATTTACCTTGCTAATAACGAAAGAACTTTCAAGGGCTTCAATATAGTTATACACCGTGTTAATATCTACTTTCCGGTACTGACTTTTAAAATAATCTGAAATGTTTTTTGCCGAAAAAGTATTACCTACATTATCCATGACATATTTCATAATTCTATTAAGCAGTTCCACATTACGAATTTTATGCCTTTCCACAACGTCTCGCAGCACAATTGAATCATAGATATCATTGATTACCATATAAGCCGTATCTTCATCATAATCTGATATATGAATTGCCGGGAAACCTCCTCGCCTGATATAGTGCCAAAGAAGTTTATCCTTATCATTTTTACCAGAAAACGTATCGTGAAATTCAATCATTTCATTAAATGACAATGGATATAACCTAAACTGAATATAACGACCGGTCAGTAATGTAGACAGTTCAGATGATAGCAGCTTAGAATTTGAGCCCGTAATATAAATATCTGCATTTAAATCCACAAGAAATGAGTTTATTGCTTCTTCCCAATTTTCAACTAACTGAATTTCATCAAAAAACAAATATTGCCTTCGGTCTGCGCAGGTTGATTCAATGATAAAATCGTAGAGTTTTTTTGCGACACGCATATCATAATATTTCATACTCTCAAAATTGATATATATGATATCATCATTGCTAACACCTTTTTCTATCAAGCGTTTTTGGATTAATTTCATCATTGTCGATTTACCAGAACGCCTTATACCCGTTATCACCTTAATGAGTGGCTTATCAATAAATTTTTCAATTTTGTCATAATAAAGTACCCTTTCAATCATATAATAACCTCTAATTAGGGGTAAAAAAAGAACTCCCTATTAATCAAATTATACTTACTTTAAAAGCATTATAACCGAAAATATATTTCTATACTCGTATTTATGCAGTATAACCTAATACAAAAGAATAAACAACATAGTTTTTATGGCTATACCCATAAAAACTATGTTGTTTTATAAGCTTATAAGTCCTATATTCTTATTTTACACGGCCCCTAAGATGCACGAACACGAACGCTTGATTTTAAAGGCTGTTCCGTAAGTTCTCAATAACTCGGGGTAGGAAAGCCTGGTTACCCTTTAAACCCCGGGTACTATTCAAAAGGATTCCCTGAATGCCCTGATTTATTGAGAATTTACGCTGTTCCGCCTTAAGTGGGTAGCCGGCCATGGGATCTGATTTACGTCGTCAACTTTCAACAAATTTTGTGATGGATGCCAGATCCTCAAACACCTTCTGCCTGGAGACATCTTCCCAATCGTTATCCTTCAACCGAGAAAGCTCCCTTAAAAAGCTACCCAGGGCCTTTGTATACTTTGCCGTATTCCCAAGACCCGTTGTGGTCTTTCCCTTTAATTCACCGCTCTCCCGGCGTTGTTCCTGGACCTCCTGGTAGGCCTGATTAATGGATTTTTCTCCTGATGTGACACTCTCTTTAATATCATCACTGCCATGCTCAAGAAGTTTTCTGGCCTTTTCCGCCTTGGCCACGCTGGTGCCAAGCTCCTTGGCCCGGAGAATGTCTTGCTCTTTTTTAGTGGGAATCTCAGCAGGGGTGTCCTCCCCTTTTTTATTTTTCCGGGCCGGTGGTTTGATATTATCCAGAACCTCCAGACATCTTAAAATATCATCATCGGTAAGGTTCCGACGATTTCTTTGGATATGGAAGCAGTAAAGGATGGCATCATCTTCATTTTCAAAATTCTTAAAAAGTACTGGAATCTCTTCCAGGTTAAGACCCCGGGCCGCTGCAAATCGAGTGTGACCATCCACCACCACATTTTTTCCTTCCCAGACAATCAGGGGAAAACTATCATCAAAACCACTGGCTTTCATGTCCGTGGAGATGGCCTCCAGAGTCTCACTGCCAATGGGAAAAAGGGACGAAAAAGGAGGTTCAATCTTAAGGTCTGAAATTGAAATCAAATCTGTCTTCACTATGGACACCTGTATATTTATTTGAATTTATTTGAAATAGTTAATGATTTTAAAAAAGCTGCGCAAATATTCGGGTTGCAATGTAAATGTTTGGCCAGTGCCCCATATTCGCATATTTGGGACTGCATAGCATACTAATGCTATGTGAGCAGGCCAAACTTAGGTGAAGATGGGATGCTGCCCGAATATTTACAAAGCTGCTCAAACAGGCCAGCTCTGAATAAGCTACATAAAAATCGAATTTTATATCTCATAAATACAAAACAAGCAATGTTTTAAAAAGCTCTGGAACAATTCTAATTTTGACTCACATTTTGGGAGAGGGGACAGGTTTGGGTATAAAAAGGATCATCACTTCCCCAGTTGAACGCTTGACTTTTTACCGCCAATCCTATTTACTTCATAAAGATGTTCCACAAGAGTGTTATCCAACGAACAAGGGGCTGAAAATGTTGCAGATTAAAGCGTGGTACTGGCTGGTGTTTGCCATGATTCTCATCATGTCAGAATTGATGATCCCCAATTTCACCATCATTTGGTTCGGCCTGGGCGCTCTTATTGTGGCGGCCACCATGTGGGCTATGCCTCATCTTCCCCTTAGTCTGCAGCTCTTTTTATGGGCCGTGGCCTCCATTCTTTTTACGGTTTTATGGTTCAAGGTTTTCAAGGTAAGAATGGAAGATCGGACCAAGGCAGGCCTTTCCCTGGAAGCGGTTTTGGGGGAATCTGGGTTGGTGGTAAAACCCGCTGGCACAGATAACAGAGGGGTGGTAAAATTTACCACACCGGTGTTAGGTTCAGAACAGTGGGCCTTTATCTGTCATGAAGATGCCCGGGTCGGAGACCGGGTCCGGGTGGTGGATGTCTCAGGAAATACCCTGATTGTCAAAATTATTAAAGTATCTGGGTGAAATAGAATTTCACAATCCGTCGGGATGGCCAAAGTTTAAACTTAATAATCGAGAGGAGGAATAATCATGGGTCCAGGATTTGTTGTTGCCGGATTTTTTGTGATATTGGTGATACTCACCATCAGCCTGGGAGTCCGCATCGTCCCCCAGGGGAATAAACATGTGGTACAGCGCCTGGGAAAATACAGAAAAACATTGGGACCCGGACTGAACATCATCATTCCCTACATGGACAAGGTGGCGTATAAGGTAATCACCAAGGACATTGTTCTGGATATCCCCAGCCAGGAGGTGATTACCAAGGACAATGCCGTGATCATCACCAATGCCGTGGCCTACATCAATATTCTTTTTCCCGACAAGGCGGTTTACGGGGTGGATGATTACGAGGCGGCCATTAAAACACTGGTGCAGACTTCCCTTCGATCCATTGTGGGAGAAATGGATCTGGACGAAGCCCTTTCCAATCGAAATTTAATCCGAACCCGACTCAAAGAAGCCATCTCAGACGATATCTCCGACTGGGGCATTGCCTTAAAAACCGTGGAGATCCAGGACATCAACCCGTCTCCCACCATGCAGGCGGCCATGGAAGAGCAGGCCGCTGCTGAACGGAAAAGAAGGGCCACCGTCACCCGGGCCGAGGGGGACAAGTCGGCGGCCATTCTCCAGGCAGAAGGACGGGTGGAGGCCTCCCGGCGGGATGGCGAGGCCCAGATCGTCCTTGCCAATGCAAGCCAGCTGGCCATTGAAAAGGTCACCTCCGCCATCCAGGACAAGGAGCTTCCCATGCTGTATCTGCTGGGTGAAAAATACATTGAAGCCTTGAAAACCGTATCCAACTCTCCGAATTCAAAGGTGGTTATTTTACCGGCGGATATACCCGCAGCCTTCAAGGGAATCATCGGCTCATTAAAATAAGGAGATCGGCAGTGACGCTTTATGAATAACGCATTCCGTAACAGCATGTCGATATGAATCCATGAAAACAAAAACGCCCGGAACCAATTTACGGCCCGGGCGTTAGAATTGAACAATTTAACGGCGAATAAACGGATTAGTTGTAATCGTAGAATCCCTTACCCACTTTTCGTCCCAACCAACCGGCTTCCACATATTTTCTCAACAGGGGGCAGGGTCTGTATTTGGAATCTTTGAACCCGTCATACAGGGTCTCCATGATGGCAAGGCAGGTATCAAGACCGATGAGATCGGCCAGGGCCAGGGGGCCCATGGGATGGTTCATGCCAAGTTTCATGACGGTGTCAATGTCTTCGGGTTTCCCCACACTCTGGTAAAGACAGAACACGGCCTCATTGATCATGGGCATGAGAATTCTGTTGGCAATGAATCCAGGAAAATCATTGGCTTCGGCCGGGGTTTTTCCAAATTTTTTACTCAGCTCCCAAGTGATATTAAAGGTCTCTTCCGATGTGGGAAGGCCCTTGATTACTTCCACCAGCTTCATCACCGGCACCGGGTTCATGAAATGCATGCCAATGACCTTGTCGGGTCGTTTGGTTCTGGCGGCAATGCGGCCAATGGGAATGGAAGAGGTGTTGGTGGAGAGAATAACGTGTTCTGGACAGATGGCATCAAGATCCTCAAAAATTTTAAACTTAAGATCCTCGCGCTCCACGGCAGCTTCCACCACAAAATCAACCGATGCCATATCCTTAAGATCTGTGGTGGTTTTGATTCTGCCCAGAATGGCATCCATCTGAGCCTGGTCCAGTTTACCCTTTTTAACGCTTCTTTCCAGATTTTTCGTGATGTTTGCCACACCCTTGGCGGTGAACTCTTCCTTGATGTCACTCATCAACACTTCAAGTCCACTGGCAGCTGCCACCTGGGCAATACCGTTACCCATCTGGCCTGCACCAATTACGCCGAATTTCTTAATCTCCATAATCTCTCCTGAATATATTTTTCAAAAAGGAACGATTGAGTAATGGGGTGATCAGACACCCCGCAAAAACATAAATACCAACTACGTCTACACGGGTTTATAAGGTCAAAATCCCGCTTGAGTTACAATTTTCTCATGAGCCGTAAATTTTCATTTGTATACACAATACCTTCGCCAAATTCAAAATAGATTTGAAATTTAGCAATCAAAGCACCATATATTGTGCCAACATAACCCATTAAAGCTCTATATACGGGTTAGAACTGAAGCCAAAAATAAAATTGGCAAAGGTATTAATACACCATGTGCTATTTTTAATTTTCACTGGGCACAGTAGGTGACCCATGGACAAACCTATGACTTACGAGTTAAATTTTTTTTAATATCTTTTATGCCGGTCGATTTACGACCAATGCAACGGCTTCTCCACCACCCAGACAGAGGGATGCAAGCCCTTTTTTAAGATTTCGTTTTTCCATTTCATACAAAAGAGTCGTAAGTACCCGGGCGCCACTGGCGCCGATGGGATGGCCCAAGGCCACGCTGCCGCCATTGACATTGACTTTGTCAGGATCAAGTCCCAGGACCTTATTGATACCTGTGGAACTGCCACTGAAAGCCTCATTTATTTCAAACAGATCAATGTCATCAAGGGTGCAGCCCTCTTTCTTTAACACCTTGGGAATGGCATAAATGGGGGCCATGAGAACATATTTCATGTCAATGCCATAGGAGGCCTGGGCACCGATTTCCGCCATGATGGTGCAGCCCAGCTCCTTTGCCTTTTCTTCTTCCATGATCACCAGGGCCGAGGCACCATCACTGATGATGGAGGCATTACCAGCCGTGCCCACACCCCCTTTTTTAAATGCCCCTTTCATTTTGGAAAGCTTTTCATAACTTGTTTCCATGGGACATTCATCTGTGTCAAACAAAATGGGATCACCTTTGCGTTGGGGAATTTCCATGGGAACAATTTCATCCTTAAATCGACCCGATTTAATGGCATCACAGGCCCGTTGATAGGACTGGGCTGCAAATTGATCCTGTTCTTCCCTGGAAATATCCCATTTTTCCGAGGACAATTCGTTGGACATTCCCATATGAAAATCATTGATCACGTCCCACAGGCCGTCATGGACCATGTGATCTTCAATTTTTCCCGGCCCCATGCGATGGCCCCACCTGGCCTTATCCATGTAGTAGGGTGCCATGCTCATGGTTTCCATGCCCCCGGCCACCACCACATCAGCATCTCCGCATTGGATGGCCTGGGTTGCCAGCATCACAGCTTTTAGGGAGGAACCACACACTTTATTAATGGTGATGGATTCCACATCCCAGGGCAGGCCGGCCTTTACTGCTGCCAGTTTTCCAGGATTCTGTCCATAGCCGCAGGGCAGCACCATACCCATGATGCATTCGTCCACCTGTTTGTTTTCGATATTGGCCCGCGAAATGGCTTCTTTGATCACCATAGCGCCCAGATCAGTGGCCCCTGTTTTGCTCAATGCCCCGCCAAAACTGCCCAGGGGGGTTCGTGTTGCGCTGACGATAACCGCTTTGTTCATCGGGATTTCTCCTTATATTATAAATCCGCGT
>CAKZLA010000308.1 GCA_937124525.1 uncultured Desulfobacterium sp. | reverse complement strand
GGCAAAAATACCCCTGAAGTTCCCGTTCCGGTCAGGGCAGCCGTTGGGGCGGCATTATATACCATTTTTTAAAATTGATTAAACCGTAACCATTTTTCTGAACTGTGCTTCATCCAAAATGGTAATCCCCAAGGCCTGGGCCTTGGTAAGCTTACTTCCAGCGGATGCCCCTGCCACAAGGAAATCGGTTTTGGAACTGATGCTGGAGGTGACCTTGGCACCCAGATCTTGCAACTTTTTTTTGGCATCGTTGCGGGTCATCTCCTCCAGGCTGCCGGTGAGTACAACTGTTTTGCCCATGAATGGGCTTGGAGTAGCTGTGCCCTTTTCCTTGGTTCCCTCTTCTGGAGAGGCCATGATCTGCACCCCATTGGCCAGCAGCTGATCAATGACCTGGCGATTATCTGGATTTGCAAAAAAATCATGCACCGCTGCAGCGGTTTTGGGGCCCATGCCGTCAATGGATTCCAGATCTATTTTTGATGCGGCCATGATCCCTTCCAGGGTTTTAAATTGCCGAGACAGGAGAAGGGCGGCATTTTCTCCGGTGTGATCAATGCCAAGGGCAAACACAAATTTGGGAAGAGTGATGGTAGATGCCTGTTTTAATGCCCCAACGATGTTGGCGGCAGACTTGTCACCCATACGATCCATGGCAGATAGCTCAGGCTTTTCCAGGGTAAAAAGATCGGCAAAGGAAGAGATAATCTTACGCTCCACCAATTGTTCAACCAGTTTTTTACCCAAGCCATCCACATCAAAGGCCCCTTTGGAGACAAAATGTTTGATGCGCTCTTTTATCTGGGCACTGCAGGAGACATTGATGCATTTAATGGCAGACTCATCTGCCAATCGCAAAACAGGACTGTGGCACACCGGGCAGGTGTCTGGCATGATAAAGGTAGTTTCATCACCAGTGCGGCGGGAGACCATCACCTTTACCACCTTGGGAATCACATCCCCGGCACGGATCACCACCACATGATCTCCCACCCTGACATCCTTGCGGCTGATTTCATCGGCATTGTGAAGGGTTGCCCGGGACACTGTGACCCCGGCAATGGCCACGGGCTCAAGCACCGCCACGGGGGTAAGGGTTCCGGTGCGGCCCACCTGGACTACAATATCATTAACCACGGTGGTGGCTTCCTCAGCAGGAAATTTATAGGCAATGGCCCACCGGGGACTCCGGGTCTTCACCCCCAGCTCTTCCTGGAATTTAATGTCATCCACCTTCATCACCATGCCGTCGATCTCATAGGGAAGGTTGTGGCGCATGGTTTCAAGTTCCCGGTAATATGACAATACCTGTTGTATGGACAGCCCTTGCTTTACCAGTGGATTCACCGGAAATCCCATGGTTTGAAGGGTGGCAAGCATCCCGCCATGGGAGTCAAATTTAATCCCCTGGCAAAGCCCTGTGCCATAGACGTAAATGGAAAGGGGCCGGGAAGCGGTGATCCTGGAATCCAGCTGTCTAAGCGAACCGGCAGCAGCGTTGCGGGGGTTGGCAAGTAGAGACAGATCTTTTTTGAGCCGCTGGCGATTGAGTTCCATGAAATCATCTGCCTTGATGATCACCTCCCCTCTGACCTCCAGCAGATCAGGAAGATCAATGTCCGGGGGGGGTATCAATCGCAGGGGAATGGCACGGATGGTGCGAACATTGTCGGTGATTACCTCTCCCACAACCCCATCCCCCCGGGTGGTGGCCCGGGTCAAAAGCCCTTTCTCATAGCGCAGCTCAACGGCCACTCCATCCATTTTGGGCTCCACCGTGTAGGATAGGGGAACATCCTTTAAAAGGCGCAGGACCCGTTTATGAAATTCCACCATATCACCGTCTGAAAACGCATTGTCCAGACTCAACATGGGGATGGAATGGGGGGCACTCTCAAAGGCCTCCAAAAGCGCTGCTCCCACCCGGCGGGTGGGGGAATCCGGGGCGGAAAGTTCTGGGAATTCTTTTTCAATTTCCAGAAGCCGGACCATCATCCGGTCATATTCGGCATCGGGAATTTCCGGATCATCCTTTGTATGGTAAAGAAAATTATGGCGGTTCAATTCCCGCTGGAGGGCCAGTGCCTCCTGTTTTAACGCGTTGTCCATGAACTCCTCAATAGATAGATGGCTAAAATTTTTCTTTTTGATTACAAAAATCAATGACTGCATCGGCCACTTGCTTCCGGGCAGCGTTAAAAGCCTTGGATTTAAAGGCGGGTTTCCATTGGGTCTCAGAAAGCTCATCAGACACCACCAGAAGGGAAACAAGCTCCACATTGTGATGGGTGGCCACGGTAAACAGGGCAGAACACTCCATCTCCACGGCCAAGGCGCCTTGGGCGTTAAAAAAAGCAACCTTTTCTGCGGTTTCCCGGTAGATGGCATCTGTGGTCCAGATGCATCCGGTTTTGACTGGTATTTGCTTTTCACCAAGGCATTGGGTTAATTTTTCAGTAAGACCAGGGGCATTAGATTGGAGAGAGGGAAGCGGTATCACGGGGTAGGGTGCAGTGCAGTCCATGTAGCTCTGGGAGGTACCCTCGTGGGAAATGGCAGCATGGGGTATGATAATGTCTCCGATTTTCATTTCCGGTGAAATGGAGCCACACCAGCCAATGACAATGATCTGCCTTGCCCCCCGGGCAATGAGGGACTCCAGAAGCATTACCGCATAGGGCGCTCCTATGTAGGGGCCTGCAAATACGGCTGTTTTTTCATCTTTGGCAGTTACACCGGATTTTTTTTTCTGCACATCCTTTTCCATGGAAGGATTTGCCTTGGCCCCAATAGCTATTCCCTGTTTTTCCTGATTTGAGGATGCCTTGGAGGAGGGCTCCTGGGCTGTGAACAGTTCTCCCATGAAAAAAGATCTGGACCGGGGCTGGCCCAGACTTTTTTTAATATACCTGACATCGGGTACCGTGCTGACCATTACAGCCAAGGGTCCTATGTCAGGTGCCTTTCTGGTCCCCAGCGGAGGGACCAGGGAGGGGCTATTCAGGTCCGACAACGTCGGCAAGCTCATCCTTAACCTCATCAATTATGTCATAGATCCACAGAACATCTTCCATGGAGAGACGACCCGCCTTGGAGGGTGCCCGGTCTGTGCCGTCTTTTTTCTTTAAGATTCTGGGTCCGATCTGAAGCTTTGCTTCGCCACCGGCGTATTGATGAATGGAGAGCATTAAACCGGTCTCTTCACACTTCCACTCCATTAATGTTTTATCTTTTTCAGGATCATAACCTGCCATATTTAAAACTCCTTAAACTATATAATTTTTATAAGAAAATATGGCACCGAAGTGCCGTCAGCAGAGCCCCCGGCAGCATAGTACCATTTTAAAGCCCTATTGTGGCAGGACTCCAGTCAAAATATCTGTCCGCCCAAGGCAGTTTATATCAGTGTAAAATCTGCAATGTTCTGGAACAGTTCCGCCACAGAGGAGAGCAGTCCCATGCGATTTTGTTTCACGGTCTCGTCATCCACCATGACCATGACCTCATTAAAAAATGTATCCACAAAGGGTCTCAGGGTGGCAATCTCTTTTAAGGCCTTTTCATATTCCCCGGTCACGGTGAAGGACTTAACACTTTTTCCCACCTGCTTACAGGCAGTGTTCAGGGCTTTTTCTGATGCGTCTTCAAACAGGGATTCATCCACGGGCATGGCTTTGTGGATACCTGCTTTTTTAAGGATATTCACCACTCGTTTAAAGGCAATGGAAAGGGGTTCAAAATCAGGTTCCTGGCGCATGGCATCCAGTGCTTTGATTCTGAGCAGACTATCGGGGACATTATCAAAGGAGACCGCAAGAGCTGAGTTAACCGATTCCCGGGAATAGCCTTGTTCCACCAACATGTTACCCATACGGCCTTTGATAAAGGCCAGAACCTGGTCTGCAACTGCCGCCTTTTTGTCTTCATCGGTGACATACAAAGAGACGCCTTTTTCCACCAGATTCCTAAGTGAAAAGGTAAATTCTGCTGCCAGCATAATCTGGACAATGCCGATGCTCTGGCGACGTAACGCATAGGGATCAGAGGCCCCGGTGGGCACCAGATCAATGGAGAAGCAACCGCAGATGGTATCTATTTTGTCTGCCAGGGCCAGGAGTTTGGCGGTTACTGATTCCGGCAGCTCTGCACCGGCATGGACCGGGCGGTAGTGTTGCTCAATGGCACCTGAAACCTCGCTGTTTTCTCCTTCTTTTTCTGCGTATACCCGGCCAATCACTCCCTGGAGCTTGGTGAATTCAATGACCATTTGACTCACCAAATCCGCTTTGCAGATCTGGGCGGCCCGGACAACATCTGTTTTGAGGGTCTCATTGCCATCTGGATATGCAAGGTCGGTGAGACAGGCACCCAGTGTCTCCAGGCGTTGCCGTTTCTCATACATGGAGCCAAGGCTTGCCTGGAAGGTTACCTTTTTAAGTTTCTCGGCAAAATCATCCAGTGAGGATTCACGATCCACCTTGTAGAAAAATTTGGCATCGGCCAGGCGTGCACGGATCACCTTGCCGTGGCCCGCTGCCACCACATCCATATTCTTTGCCATGGTGTTGTTCACGGCAATGAAGCAGGATTTTAAAGAGCCCTTGGCATCGGTGAGGGCAAAGTATTTCTGGTGTTCCCGCATGGCCGTGATCAATGCCTCGTCGGGTACTTCCAGAAAATCCCCGTCAAATCGTCCCAGCACAGGATAGGGATACTCCACCAGGTTGGTGACAATGTTCACCAGTTCAGCGTCTTCTAAAATGTGGCAATCATGGGTTTCTGCTACCTTTTTAATTTCCTGGACTAAAAGGGCTTTTCGTTCATCAATATCAACAATCACGCCCTTGGATCGAAGCAGTTCCCGGTATTTCCCCGGGGATGCCACGGTGAATTTACCCGGATGCAGGAAAAAATGGCCAAATATCTCATTGGACGAGGTAATGTTGCCCACGGTGAAAGGAATCACCGTCTCCCCCAAAAGGGCGGTTAAAGAGATGATGGGCCGAGCAAAGCTGATGGAAAGACTGCCCCAGCGCATGCGTTTGGGAAAAGGGATGCCAAGAATAAGACCCGGCAGGGCCTCTGCCAGAATGTCAACGGCAGACAGGCATGCTTCCTCTTTAACTGCGGTGAGGTATTCCCCTTTTTCAGTCTGGGTGATGGTAACGTCAGAAAGGTCAACGCCTGCTTTTTGTGCAAATTTTTCTGCGGCAATGGTGGGCTTCCCAGCTTTGTCATATCCCACCCGGGCCGGGGGGCCCATCACCGTGGATGTCTTTGCTGTCTGGGTGTCTGCCACATTGTCAATGATCAGGGCAAGCCGTCGGGGGGTGCCATACACCCTTGGGGCACCATGGTTGATCCGAGCTTTAACCATGGCGGAAAGCAGGCTTTCCCGGAATGCGGTAAGGGCGGGAACAATATATCCGGCGGGGATCTCCTCCGCTCCGATTTCAATTAAAAGATCACTCATGATTACACCTGTTTGTCCTGTTTTAAAAGGGGATGTCCAAGGGCTTCTCTCTGGGCCACATAGGCCTTGGCGCACTCCCTTGCAATGTTTCTGATTCTTCCGATGTACCCGGTCCGTTCGGTGACGCTGATCACCCCCCTTGCATCCAACAGATTAAAGGTGTGGGAACATTTAAGACAGAATTCATAGGCGGGCAGCACCAACCCCTGTTTTATAATGCGAAGGGCTTCGGTCTCATATTTGGAAAAAAGATCAAACAGCACATTGGTGTCTGCTACCTCAAAGTTGTAGGTGGACTGCTCCACCTCCTGCTGGTGATAAACGTCGCCATAGGTTATGGTGTTGTTCCACATGAGATCGTACACACTGTCCACCCCCTGGAGATACATGCAAAGCCGCTCCAGACCATAGGTGAGTTCCACGGAGATGGGGCTCAATTCCAGACTTCCCGCCACCTGGAAATAGGTAAACTGGGTGACTTCCATGCCGTCCAGCCACACCTCCCATCCAAGGCCCGAGGCCCCCAGGGTAGGGGATTCCCAGTCATCCTCAACAAATCGGATGTCATGCTCCAAAGGATCAATGCCAATGCATTTTAAACTGTCAAGATATAGCTTTTGCACATCGGCGGGGGAGGGTTTGAGCAGCACCTGGAACTGGTAGTAGTGCTGGAGTCGGTTGGGGTTTTCTCCATACCGGCCGTCCGTGGGACGACGGGAGGGTTGGACATAGGCCACTTTCCATGGTTCCGGCCCCAGTGATTTCAAGGTGGTGGCATGATGAAAGGTGCCAGCCCCCACTTCCTGGTCATAGGGTTGAATGATGACACAGCCCTGATCTGCCCAGAACTTTTGCAGATTTAAAATTACTTCTTGAAAATTCATAGTTTATCGCCTTTAAAGTATCATTATACCTTTGGGATCAATGGCGGTATCCAGAAAATGTGCCTGATCCTTGTTTATCAGTATACTTTGCCATTGTGGCCTTAATTTTTCCATATTGGAAACAGTCCCAATGGCCCAGAGACACCCACCTCCGCCAGCCCCGGTAAACCGGGCACCACACCCCATGGCCTTTGCTGCCTTGAACAGCTCCTGCCCGGTGTCATCCAGCACATCCGGGGTCATGTCAAGGCGGATCTGGGTCTCCTGGTTCATCAATGCGGCTGCCCGGTGAAAATTCTTTGCTTTAACAGCAGCTGAAAAATCAGCGGTGAGCTCTACAATCCGTTTCCATTTATCACGATTTTGCCCGGAAAGGAACTGGTTTACCCATCTTTTGTTGATATCACTGGACACATGGGGGATGCCGCAATAGGCCATGAGGATGTTTTCATTCAGGGCGGTGAGTTCCTGATTATGGGGAAAAATTGGTTCCTGCACAACAGAGGGTTGTCCGTTTTTTAAGGTCCAATGCCATTGATTGACCCCACCAAAGGCGGCGGCCAGTTGATCCTGTTGGCCGCAGGGAACCCCTGCCACACTGGACTCTATGTGGTGGGCAATGCTGGCAATGGGGCCAGGTTCCACAGCATTGCCCATGGCTTCATTAAAGGCAGCCACCATGGCAACAGCGGCGGCAGAAGAGCCCCCCAGAGCGCTTCTTGGTGGTGATGAAGATTCAATGTGCACATGTACGCCATGGCCGTCGAAAAATTGGACCACGGCAAACATCAGTCCCATGGGATGGGTGAAGGGGGCTGTTTTCGCCTCAAATTCGGCACTGTCAAATCCCCTGGAGGAAATCTTAATGTGACCTGTGCGCCAGGGGGACAGGGTGACGGTGGTTCTAAGATCCAGGGCAATATTAAAAGTGCCGGGGTTAAAGTGGGCCAGGGGAAGAAAAAAGGTGCTGATATCCAGGGTGCCGCCAAGGTCAATGCGGCAGGGCACGGAAGCGGTGATGTTTTTTTTTTCAAGGATGGGTTTAAAATTCATCTGAATCTCGTATTTGGGTTTTAGGTTTTGGGTTCTGGGTATCAGGTTCTGGGTATAACTTCTGTGGCAGAATCCAAGCACCCATCACCAAGTACCCAGTACCCATCACCCAGTATTCAGTGTCTGAGCCGCCGGAGCACGGTTAAGCTTTTCATATCCCGCCCGATATGGCAGGGGATAAAGGATTCCAGTAACTGCTGGCCTTCCTTAATGGCCTCCGGGGAAAATTTAAGCCGTTCCGCCCGTCCGATACCACTGCCATTGATCCAGAATAATTGTTTTAATGTTCCCTTGGACACGGTGATACCATGGCGGATGGAGCCGGTGCCGCAGGCATTGCAGATGAGTCGGCCCTCGGCAAAATCAAAGGTGATATGTCCCTGGGCAATTTTATCAATGGGCGTTTCACAGATGCCGCAACAAGAAAGGTTGGGACTGAACCCGGATATGCTCATGAATCGTATCTGGAACAGAAGACTGAGGGCCTGGACATCCATGGTGCCACGATTCAACCCATCAAGAACATGGAACAGCAAATCATAAAGATCATGGTCTTCCCGGCCTTCCTCCATCCATGCATTTACCATCTCCAGCCAGTAACTGGCATACCCGGTATTTACAGCATTGGTGCGTATCCTGGCAAAGGCGGTTTCAATGTCCACACTGTTTAGGATGGGCAGTCGGTTTTTGCGCTTGGGCCAGGTACAGTGGATATTCATCACACTAAAAGGGTCCAGGGCACCGGCAAAGCGTTTGACACTGAGTTTTGCGTTTTTGGCCATCACCGACAGTCGGCCCATGCTTCGGGTGAAATAGGTTATGATCAGATCATGGTCCCCATATTCAACACGGCGGATCAAAATGGCATCTGTGGAAAAAGGTTCCATTTAAATCCCCAGAAGAACCGTTGCAATCATAAAGTAGCAATAGACACTGACAATATCCACCGATGTGGTGACAAAGGGGCCGGTGGCAACGGCGGGATCAATGTTGGCCTTTTCAAATAACATGGGAACAAGAGAGCCCACCAGGGCCGCCACGGACATGGAAGAGATGACGGCAAGGCCCACGGAAAAAGCAAGTTGCAGGGCAAGGGGTTCATGGTTGAAGCGCACCTTGGCCACCACCCCGATGAAAATTCCATAAATAACCCCGAGAATCACACCAATGGCAAGCTCTTTTCCCACGACAGACAGCAGATCTCCGGTGTCAATTTTTCCCGTGGCAATTCCCCGCACCACAATGGTGGAGGACTGGGTGCCGATGTTGCCCCCCATGCCCATGATCACCGGGATAAAAGCGGCAAGATAGGCATATTGCTGAAGGCTTTCCTCAAAATTACCAATAATGAAAAAAGCGGCAAGACCCCCCAGAAAACTGGTGAAAAGCCATGGCAAACGAATTCGGGTACCCCGGAGTACGGTCTGGGTTTCAATGTAGTCTTCCCCCACACCAGCCATTTTCAAGATATCCCCGGTGGCCTCTTCGCTGATGATGTCAATGACGTCATCCACGGTGACAATACCCACGAGACAGTTGTCATCGTCCACAACCGGGACTGCCAGATAATCGTACCGGGCCACCAGTTGGGCCACATCCTCGCGGTCGGTGTAGGTTTTCACCGACACGATGTCCCGGGTCATGAAGTCTTTCAGCGGTTTTTCCGGATGAACCACCACCAGCTGCCTCAGGGAACTCACCCCCACAAGCTTGCCATAGGTGTCTACGACATAGACATAAAAGGGCATTTCCACATCAAGGAATTCATTTTGCAACGCCTCAATGACCTCCCTGGCACCCATGTCTTCTTTCAGGGCAATGAAGTCCGGCACCATGATGCTGCCGGCACTGTCCTCGCCATAGCTCATGAGATGCTCCACTTCCAGGGAGTCTTCGTTGTTCATTTTTTCCAAGATGGCATCGGCAATGTCTTCATCCAGGTGACCCAGGAGTTCTGCGGCATCATCGGCGGCCATGTTTTCAAAAACATCCACCACCTCCTCAATGGGCATGTGCTCCATAATTTCAAGAAAAACCGTCTCTTCCAGTTCGGAAAACAGGTCCCCTTTTTGTTCGGAATCATCCATTAGGTTAAACATTTTGATTCGATTTTCACTGGAAAGGTCTCGAAAAACCAGGGAAAGGTCTGCTGCATGGGTTTTTTTGATTATGTTCTGAAGGGATTTGGTTGCGCCACGCCTCAACAGGCGTTTGACGCTTTCTGCAAGTATTTTATGTCGCTCTTTTTGCATCAATTAACCTCTGTTATAACATATGTTTAACGTAGGATTTTTCCCTTAATTCTTTGATCCAGACCCTGAATTTCTTTTCCACAATGTCATTGTATAATTCTTTTGAAATTTCGTCTGAAACAGATTCCAGGGGCTTTGGACCTCCATCTTCAATGGCTTCCACAAAAAACATCTGGTATCCTTGGGCGGTCTGGATAAACTCTGTGTGCTCACCTGGGGCAAGATCCTTGACTGCGTCGGCAATTTCTCCAGACAGGGTATCCAAGCCGAGAAAACCTATTTCTCCACCGTCCCCAGCGTTGGGTGCCTGGGAGTATTGCCTGGCAACCTCACCAAAGGATTGGCCGGAGATGAGGGCGGCGTTCACCTCATTAAATTTTTCCTGGACAAGGGCATCCACGGCCAGGGCACCTCCGGAAATCAATATATTCCTAAGATAAATTTTTTTTATGCCCGCATAGATTTCAGGATGGGCATCATAATGGGTTTTAATGTCTTCATCTGTGATGATCACCTTGGATTT
>CAKZLA010000307.1 GCA_937124525.1 uncultured Desulfobacterium sp. | reverse complement strand
CTGCAACCGGTCATAAGCACCAGTAACAGTGCTATTACGATTATTCTATTTGACATATGCCACCTCTTTTGGGGTCTCTTCAACTTGCTTTTTTTTACCGGACCACTTTTCAATAACAATAAAAAAAAGCGGTACAAATATTATGGCAAGGGTTGTTGCCGCCAGCATGCCGCCGATGACTCCGATGCCGATGGCATTCTGGCTGGCAGAACCGGCACCGTCTGACAATGCAAGGGGCGTAACTCCAAGAATAAATGCAAGTGATGTCATGAGAATCGGGCGAAGTCTTAGTTCTGCTGCCAGCATGGCTGAAAGAACAATATCATTGCCCTTTTCATAAAGATCTTTTGCAAATTCAACAATTAAAATGGCATTTTTAGCGGCAAGACCGATGGTTGTGAGAAGCGCGATCTGAAAATATACGTCATTGGAAAGCCCGGCTGTCAGAGTAGCAGCAACAGAACCAATAATCCCTAATGGAACCACAAGCATGACGGAAAAAGGGATGGACCAGCTCTCATACAATGCCGCAAGACAGAGAAATACAAAGAGAAGAGAGATCATATATAAAAGTGTGGTCTGGGATCCTGCCATGCGCTCTTCATAGGAAATACCTGTCCATTCAAGCCCGATTCCCTTTGGCAGTTTTTCCCCAAGTGTCTGGATTATTTCCATGGCATCTCCGGAGCTCACACCCGGAGCAGGAGCTCCCAGAATTTCCATGGAGGACAAACCGTTATATCGCTCCAGCTTCGGTGATCCATATGTCCAGTGTCCACTGGTAAATGATGAAAACGGTACCATTTCGTTATTCTTATTACGAACATACCATTTGTCTATATCTTCGGGAAGCATTCGAAAATGCATATCTCCCTGCATATATACTTTTTTCACCCGGCCTTTATCAATAAAATCATTTACATACGTTGATCCCCATGCCGTTGCCAGAGTACTTGTTATGTCTGCTGTGGATACACCGAGGGCCTCTGCTTTTTCATAGTCAATATCCAGTTTATACTGGGGCACATCAGCCAAACCATTGGGGCGGACACCCACAAGTCTTGAATCCTTGGAGGCCATGCCCAACATTTGATTTTTTGCCTTAACCAGTGTTTCATGCCCGAGACCCGCTTGGTCCACCAATTGAAAATCAAAGCCCGTGGCCCTGCCAAGCTCTGTAATGGGAGGAGGAATAAAGGCAAACACCGAGGCATCCTTGATGCTATATAGTTTTTTCATTGCTCTTTGGGCAATGACTGCGGATTTCTGGTCAGGACGTGTTCTTTCTTTCCAGTCTTTCAGCTGTATAAAGCCAAGACCCACATTCTGCCCCCGTCCGGCAAAACTGAAACCTGTAACCGTGAAGATACTTTCCACATTTTCAGCTTCCTGGTTTAAAAAATAGTCTTCCACCTTTTCTACACTCTGCCGGGTTCGTTCCATGGTGGCACCGGGGGGGGCGGAAACCATCATCATCATATTGCCCTGGTCTTCATCGGGTAAAAATGATGTGGGCAGCAGTTGGAACATGTAGACCAGACCGCCTATAATGAACAGATAAATAATGATGAACCTGACGGATCTTAGCGCAATATATTCCACACTGTTTCGATATGCCAGCCTTCCGGCATTAAATTTTTTGTTAAACCAGCCAAAAAAGCCTTTTCTGCCTTCTTTGTGTTCTTTATTTATGGGTTTAAGCAGGATCGCACAAAGTGCCGGCGTAAGAACCAGTGCAACCAGAACGGACAAGGCCATGGCAGATACTATGGTTATGGAAAACTGGCGGTATATCGCCCCTGTGGAGCCGCTGAAAAAAGCCATGGGAATAAATACCGCAGAAAGAACCATGGCAATGCCCACCAGAGCACCGGTGATCTGCTTCATTGATTCCAGGGTTGCTTCTTTGGGAGAAAGTCCTTTTTCGCTCATGACCCGCTCAACGTTTTCCACAACAACAATGGCATCATCCACCAGAAGACCAATGGCAAGCACCATGGCAAACATGGTGAGCACATTGATGGTAAAACCAAAGGCAGATAAAACACCAAAGGTCCCAAGTAAAACCACCGGAACGGCAATGGTGGGAATAAGGGTAGCTCTGAAATTTTGCAAAAACAGATACATGACTAAAAAAACAAGGACAATGGCTTCAAAAAGGGTTTTTACCACCTCTTCAATGGAAAGCTTTACAAAGGGAGTGGTATCAAGGGGATAGATAACTTTGAGCCCCGGGGGCATAAACGCTGACAGCGCTTTAACTTTTTCCTTAATTCGATTGCCCGTATCAAGGGCATTGGCACCCGTTGCAAGGCTTATGGCCATGCCGGAAGCATCCTTGCCCTTGTATCTGGCAGCCGTGTCATATGATTGAACCCCCAACTCAATTTTGCTAAGATCTTTCAGTCTGACCTGGGAACCATCCGAATTTACCTTTATTAAAATTTTTTCAAAATCTGCGATGGTCTGTAGTTTTGATTGTGCAGATATGGTGGCATTTAATTGCTGGCCTTTAATTGCCGGTGCCCCGCCCAGTTGACCCGGGGTAACATCTGAATTTCGTGCCTGTATGGCTGATTTTACGTCCGATGGCATCAGGCCATAGCTGTGAAGTTTTTCCGGGTTCAGCCAGATACGCATGGAATGCTGCTGTCCAAAGGCGGTCAAGGTTCCCACTCCTTGAACACGACTTAAAGGATCTGCCATATTGGACTTGATATAATCGCTTATATCATACTCATCCATTCTGCCGTCTTCTGAGTAAAGACCCACAAGTAAAAGATAGCTCTTTGCCGCCTTACTCACGGTCACCCCCTGGGATTGAACTTCCTGGGGCAAAAGGCTTTTCACCGACTGCACTTTATTTTGTACCTGAACCTGGGCTATATCAGGGTCTGCTTCCGGCTCAAAGGTCAGGGTTATTGACAATTTTCCACTTCCATCGCTGGATGAAGAAAAATACCTGAGATAATCAATTCCTGTCAGATTCTGCTCAATGACCTGGGTGACACTGTTTTCCAGTATTTCTGCAGATGCGCCTGGATAGGAGGTTGTAACGCTGATACTTGGAGGCGCAATTTTGGGGTATTGTTCGATGGGTAAAGTCAACACCGCAAAAAGGCCAGCCAACATGATGACAATGGCAATAACCCAGGCAAAAATAGGCCGCCCTATAAAAAATTTTGACATTTTTTTATCCTGTTATTTGATGATCCGGTTTTTTTAAAATACGGACAAGCGAGTTCAGGCTTACATTGTTGTCGTTATCGACCACTGCAGGTGCGAACCTAAAACATTAGGGCTCACTAAAAAATAACTTTACATTTTGGAAGTCGATTCATCCTGTCCTGCTGGGTTGCGAAAATTCGGCGTATTCCCGATATTCCTGCATTTTCACACCTTACAAAACAGACGAATTAACTCCCAAAACTGACAACTTATTTTTGAGTGAACCCTTACCGACAATGCCAATAAAGCAAGCCTTGCCCTTTCCCTGAGAATTTCAATATAACTGCCACGGACAGACCGTATTGGGGATATAGCCTGCCCACAACAAAGATTGAAAATTCCCTTGATTTACCGGGATTTTATTATAAAAAAAACTTTATCATCAAGTACTATCAATTAATAATGAATCGAAGTCTCTCATTTTTCATGACTTATTACCCTCTATTCGCTTATTTTTTTATAACTTATTGAATTTATTAATACCAAAAAGTTGGTCATTAAAAACCAAGGTAATATTATGTAGTAATTACATAATCTTATAAAAATGAGCGAAATGTGGGTTATTAGAGAGTTATATTTCCACGGGGGTAACTTTTGTCATGGAACGAATTTTTTGTAAGCCCTCCACCACAACCCTGTCTCCAGATTTCAGACCCGAGGTCACCAGGTATTTATCGCCAATAACCCGGGAAAGCATTATCTTGCGAGTATCCACCGTACCTGTGCCATCAACAGTCCATACCATGATACTGCCATCGGCATTTCTGACCACCGACTGCTGGGGCACGGTTATCGCGTTTTCCTGTCTTGACTGCTCCACTCTGGCTCTGACAAATAAACCGGGTAGCAGAACATTATCAGGATTGGGAAAGAGTATTCTCAATTGGACCATCCCTGTTCCCTCGTCCACTGTGACATCGGAAAACATTATCTTCCCTCTGCTGGCATAGGCATCGTTTTTATCTTCCATAAACAGCATTGCTTCAGGATTCCGGGTTTGTGCATTCAATTGTTCACGCAGTTTCATAATGTCTCCGCTGGATTGATTCACATCCACATATATCTGACTCAAGTTCTGTATGGTGGCCAATGCAGTTGCCTGCCCGGAAGTGACCAAGGCACCTTCCGTGACGGAGGATCTGCCTATTCTACCGGATATGGGCGCAAATACTTTGGTATAATCCAGGTTGATCCTGGCCATTGATACATCGGCTTTTGCAACGGTTACAGAGGCTTTGGCCTGGGCCAGAGCAGCCACAACATCATCATAGGCCTGATGACTGACGCCCCCCAGATTTACAAGTCGGGCATACCGTTCAACCTTGGGTTCAATGGCTTTAAGGTCTGCTTTTGCCCGGGCAAGGCTGGCTGCGGCACTGTCATATGTGGCCTGATACCTTGCCGGGTCAATCTGATAAAGCTGCTGCCCTTTTTTTACAGCACTCCCCTCGGTAAATAAACGTTTGAGAACAATTCCAGACACTTGGGGACGGATTTCAGCTATTTGCCAGGCAGAGGTCCGCCCGGAAAGATCTTTTGTGAATATAACCTCCTGGGATTTTATCGTATACACCATTACCTCTATGGGGGAGGGGGCCTGGTTCCGGGTTTGAACAGCTGCAACCTGCCCCTTACCTGGAAACAAAAAATAACCGACGCCTGAAAGGGCTATAATCGTTAATCCAACCAAAATTTTAAATTTCATATTTTCTCCTATTGCTTTTGTTCTATTTTATTCATAAGATAAAGTATATCTTGTTTGATTTGTTGTCTATCCGGGGTTCCATCACTTCGAAATTGCCTTGATATCAATGAACCGATAACCGCCCCATAAATCATTTCTGCCAAAACATAAGGGTCTACATCTATAAAAAAACCAGCCTGGATGCCCTTTTTGCAAAATTTGACCAATGGGTATATAAATACCTCAAATCGTTCATTGTTTTGATTGGCAACTGTTCTTTTTTGTTGAACAAAATGAAAATAAAGGGAAATATCCTCATCAGTGTCAAAGACGGCATCAATAAACTCATGCAGCTTGACCAGTGGGTCTTTGTCACTTTCAAATATGCTATTGTTTGTCTCCTTGATGGGATCAATAATCGTCTGGTGGACATATTTAAACAGGGCTTTTTTATCTTTAAAATAATTATACAAGGTTCCTTTGGCCACACCGCATTGTCTTGCAATTTCATCCATGGTGACGGGCTGTTCTTTTCTAATAAGGGCCAAAACAGTTTTTACAACTTCACCCTTAATTAAATTATCGACCAATTCTTTTTTTTTGTGGATAGTCGTCATGCCGTCAAAATCCTTTGTTTGTGGAGAAAAATATCAGGCTGGTCTGCCTTGTTTTTATTATCCTGTACTATCACCATACGGTGGTTTAAGTTTCACCCAATACATCTTTTGTGAATAACAAGTCAATAAAATGACTATCCAGTCATAATAAAGCAATATATTGTATTGTCAATTTTTTTCAAATAATTATAGCTCTCTCATCTATTTTTGATTAAGGCTTGGATAAATACTTGATATTTATATTTTAATCTTCATAGAGTATCTTGGTAAACACCAAAGAGTATTAAATAGTTAAATAAAAATTTGGGTAATTTATCAATAAACCCGGAGACAGTAAGGACTATCTGACCCTTTAACACCCTGGTATCATAATACAATATTTTTAAAATATGTTTTCTGCTTGGGATTATTGAGAATTTATGAAATTTGGAATTACTGAAGGTTTATTCATGGGATGGTAAAAACTCTTGCCCATTTAAAAACTTGTGCCAAGATAGGCGTTATGAGTGGCATAGATACCGGTGGCCCGCCGGCCTTGAACCAGAAAAATCGAAATATCTTGGCCAATAATCTGGATAAATTTTTAACCCGGCACGCAGTGAATTAAAGAAAATTTTGGGGTTTGACCACAAGCCTGTCCCCGTTGCCATGTTAAAAGAGACCGATGTTGTGATAAGGCCTGGATTTTGTTCTTTGGCGAATTTGAAAGGGTGTTGTCACAACCCCTGTCCAAGGGGTAATTGGGGTTTTGAATGATGCCGGATAATGGATCGAAGGCCGTTGATCATACTGACATTGCCCCAGCAAAAATATTTGGTGAACCGGG
>CAKZLA010000306.1 GCA_937124525.1 uncultured Desulfobacterium sp. | reverse complement strand
ATGGGTGCCCCGTTCACCTTGGTGGAAAAACTGATGGGAGGTGCCATCAAAGCAGCCCAAGCCCTCCACCTCGTTTTTCACGGCATGGGAATGCACAAGATCCATGATCACCCGAATACCCAGGCCATGGGCTGCATCCACCAGGCTTTTAAGTTCTTCGGGGGTGCCGAACCGGGAGGAAGGGGCAAAAAAATTGGACACATGATACCCAAAGGAGCCGTAATAGGGATGTTCCTGGATTGCCATGAGCTGAAGGGTGTTGTAGCCCGCGCTTGCCACCCGGGGCAGGATATGGTGTTCAAACTCCCGATAGGTGCCCACCCTGCCCTCTTCCTGGGCCATACCCACATGGGCCTCATAGATGAGCAATGGTTCATCCGATGGAATAAAGGAGTTGTTTTGCCAGGAATATGGAAGTTCTGGCTGCCAGACCTGGGCGTTAAAAATCAGGGTATGGGAATCCTGGACCACCCGAACAGCGGCCGTGGGAATACGATCTCCCTCCCCCCCGGGCCACAATACCCGGAGCCGGTAATGCTGGCCATGGCAAAAGGTATTTAGATCAAACAGCCCCTCCCAGATGCCATTGTTTTTCCTGGAGGTCAGGCAAAACCGTTCATCCTGTTTCCAGTCGGTCATATCGCCAATGATGTACACCGCCGTTGCGTGGGGGGCCCACTCCTTGAATCGCCAGTGTTCATCTGTGCAATGCAATCCAAAAACCATGTGGTAATCGGCCACATCGTACAGGGAGCAACTGCCCTGGTCCGTGACCCATTGTTCCATGGCCCGGGCCCTGGCAAGGCGGTTTTGAATCACCTTTTTATGGGCCAGGAGACCAGGGTCATTGAAAATACCGGGATCAGACAATGAAGGGCCTGTGAAGCATTTTTTCATAGAGCTCAATATATTTTGTGGCACATGCCGTGTGATTGAATTCAAGGACTCCCTGGGTCATCACCCGGGAGATCTGTTTTTCTTTGACATCAGGATGAAGCTGGTAAAAGGCCATGGCCTGGTCCACGGCCCAGGCAAGCCCCTGGCTGTCATGGACCCCAAAAACAAATCCATTACCTTTGTCATTGTCCGGATCAATGTGGCGGATGGTGTCGTGGAGTCCCCCGGTATCAAAAACAATGGGAAGGGTTCCATAAATGCAACCGGTCATCTGGGGAAGACCGCAGGGTTCAAAGGTGGAGGGCATGAACAAAAAATCAGCTGCGGCAAAGGCCTGGTGGGAGAGCACCTCGGTGAAATCATTCACAGAAATTCGATGGTGAAGTCCATGGGTTTCCATGATCTCTAAAAAATACTTTTGAAAAGGACCATTGGCCACAAACACCACCTGAAGCTTGGCATCCCAATATCTGGAAACAATGTCAAATAAAATATCTGCCAGGAGCTGACACCCCTTTTGCACAGGGTCAAGGCGGGATGGCCAGAAGAACAAAGGGGCACTGTCGTCCATCTCCAACCCCAGTATGTCCTGGAGGTGGCGCTTGTTTTCCAGTTTTTTACAGCGGTGATTTTTAGGTCCGTAATTATACACCAGCATCTCGTCAATGGCGGGATTAAACTCAGGGTCCGGGGCATTGAGCACCCCGTCGGCACAACCGGCATGCCATTTGTTGGAAAGCTCCTGCTGGATGCAGGGTTCCACAAAGGGGTGGCGGTTATGGATGATCTCACTGAGGAATGTGGGACTCACAGTGTTGACATAATGGGCTGCAAACACACCCGATGCGAGAAAATCCACGGGATTATGCCCCCGGCTCTCTTCGTAACACTCAGGCTCTTTTTTGTAGTAAAGATGATGCCAGAAGGCGGCTGCATCAATGCCTCTATCCTCTATCTTATCCAGGGTGGCTGTCACAGTGTGGATGTTGTGAATGGTGAACAGGCAGGGAATACCCAATTGCCGGGCCATGGCAGGCACCAGGCCCGTCATCCAGTCATTGCAGTGGATGATATCGGGGTTCACCCGGGGGATAATGTTGTTCATCACCTCCCGCTGGAAAGCCAGGGAGACCTTGAGGTTGGTTTCATAGTAGCCGGAATAGACATGGGTGAGATAGTAAAACACCCGGTCCTCGGCAAGGTGGATTCTCTCTTCTTCTATGCGGTCTTTGATGCGTTTCAGCTCTTTATTAAACAGGCTGGGCAGGTATCCTTCAAATAATGATCGGTAATCGGGCAGGGCCACATGCACATCCCCCCCCAAATCAAACAATGAGCTGATCAAAGCCGCGGACACATCGGCAAGTCCCCCTGCCTTGGCACAGAAATTAGACATATTTCCCATACCTTCTGGAAGATATGTTACTTCTGGTGTAACAATAAGAATACGGGGTTTTGATTTTTTCATTATTACCTACCTTTTAAAAAACAACTTGAAATGACAATTTTACGCCTGCCATGTGGCGTGTTGGACTTGATTCCAACAGGTGGCCGCTTGAAAATCGAGTGGTTGGTCATAGCAGCCATCATAATTGGTTGGGCAATGGGGTCAGGCTTGGTTTATGGGCGTTATCAATTCAAATCTATGCAAATTGGGAATTCCTGGAAAAAATTCCCATAAGCCAAGCCTAACCCATTCCCCATTATGTGACAGAAAGAAACGCATCATCAAATCATACCATCTCATATGCTTGTGACATCCGGTTTGTCAAGTTTTATCCAAACTCGGTACAGCTCACTGCTTCCCCAGGCCTGGGCATCACACCCCCTTGGTTCATGGGGGGAATTGCCATCCAGGATTTCGGGAAGATGTCCCACGCATCCCTTTTTCATCAACTCCGAAGCACTGCCCAACAACGCCAGGGCCGTTTCTTTGCCCTGGGCATCATCATACACCTCGGCCCAGGCTTCACAAAACACGGGAAAGGGCCATGTCCAGGCCGTTCCATTGTGATAGGCTGGTTTTCTTTGGGTATCTTCATCGCCCTTGTATTCTCCGGCATAGGGGTGATGGGGGTCATTGAGAAGCGTATCATGGGAAACGATGGGAAGGGGAACGGAAACCGGTCGATCTGCAAGGCTCCGGATGGCTCCTGGCACCAGCAATTGCATACAGGCTTCCAGGCAGGGCATGGTAAGGGAAGGGTCATCAATAACACTTAAGGTTAAAAGAAACAATTGGTTGGGCCGAAGAGCATCGTCCGGTCGGGCCTGGGCTACGCCGGTGCCGGGGTCTGCATGGAGGCAGTCGGCAAAATAGCCCTGTTCTTCCAGAAAATAGTAATGGTGCACATTCTTTTTCACCTTTAATGCCAGCGTGGCCCAGGAAGGTGTATCAATGCCTGCAAGAAAGGAGAGCGCATAATGCCACAGGGCCTGGATCTCCACGGGATATCCCTGGCGTGGCGTGCCTGCGGGGAAATTGGTGTCCATCCAGGTAAAATGGGAGGGGCTGTAGAGCAGTGCCGTGTCAGGATCCATGACAACACCGGTGCCCGTGCCCCGGACAAGAGAGGTGGCCATGGATATCAAAATTTCTTTTACTGGACGATTCCCCAGGCGTTCATGGAGAAAATCTTCACCATCCCGTTCCACCAGTTCCCGGCAGTTGGCAAAGAACCACAGGGGCGCATCCGAGGTCTCCCGATTTTCTGCATTATTGCCACAGATCATGTTGGGTAAAGTGCCGCCCTGTTCATATTGGCCAAACAGGCGCAAAATGGCCTTTGCATCATCCATTCTCCCGGCCTGGATCAATGCCCGGCAGAAAATCAAACTGTCCCGGCCCCAGTCCAGAAACCAGGGATATCCCGCAATAACGCTTTTATCCTTGCCCCGCTTCACTAAGTAATGGTCCAGGTTTTGCCCCACGGTTTCAATAAAATGGTTGAAAAAATAATGGAATCTTTAAAAATCCTATTCGATGAATTGATTAATGACCTTAAAAGACAAAAGAGAAATATTAAGGCGAAACATGATAGAATTGTAGTGAAGATGTTAAATTATTATGGAATAAATACGAAAGAAGACATTAAAATATTTAAACCTCATTTTGTTAAAATTGTTGACGAAGAAAACAATAAAAATGAAGATGAACCTATAGACGATAGAGTACATAAACGAATTTTAGAATTACTAAAAAAACATCGTCAATTGTCTAGCAAAGAAATTACGGCACAATTAAGTCTAC
>CAKZLA010000305.1 GCA_937124525.1 uncultured Desulfobacterium sp. | reverse complement strand
GCTCCGCATAGAAAAAGATCGGTCTCTTTGGCCTGTATGGCATTAATCCCCACCTCAAGGGCCTTTAATCCGGAGTTGGCATCGGCGGAAAGGGTAAAGCAGGGGCCTCCCAATTGAAATTCCCTGGCAATGCGACTGGCCACAATGCCCCCCAGGGCGCCCAATGTTCTGTTGGCTGTGAGTGGGGGGATACTGAATTCCGGGGTAGCTTTTTGTCCAGTCGGATACCGTGCAGGGGAATTTGTATCACCATGGTTTTGCAACCAGCGAAGGTGAAAATCTGTGGCACCATGGTCAAACTCAATGCCAATGGCTGCACCAAACCGGGTTCTAAGCCCCTGGTCCTTGTGAGGACGGGGAACAATGCCTGCATCTTTAATGGCAGCCATGGCGGCCTTGAGCATAATCAGATGCTGGGGAAGAAGATCCGGGATCTGGTTGGGGGGGATGTGAAATTCCCCGGCAAAGGTTTTGATCTTATCCATCCACTGTCCGGTTGTGCCGGAGTCGGGGGATTCCGGCGTGAAAGCAATGTCGCCTTCAGGTGAAACCATCAATCCCTTAAGAGTATCAATGTCCGCTGCCCGGGGAGTGGTTAGTGCCATGCCCACCACGGCAACCCCGTTGGGCTGGTCAAGTATTCTTTCATGGACCTTGGATGGTGTACCCTTGGGTTTCATGGAATCTTTGTTGTAATCCCGGGCAGTAATACCAGCGTCGGTTTCATGGGTGAAGGATGCCCATTGTTTTCCGGAACCGGCTTCATGGTCACTGTTTTTATCCACATTGTCAGTGATAAAATTATCAGCAGTGTAATAGAAAGTGGGTATCTCTTTTCGAAACTCTTCCACCAGTACATGGGCGTTGATGCCGCCAAAGCCAAAGGCGCTGATGCCGGCACGCCGGGCCATGGGAATGGATTTATCCCGGGAAAGTGGATGGGGCACCCAGGGTTCAGGATCACTCTGTACCCGAAAGGGGGTTTGATAAAGGGGGCTGTTTTCCGGCGGGGCTGTGAAGTTCAGGGAGGGAGGGAGCTGTTTTACCTTCATGGCCATGAGGGTTTTGATAAATCCAGCGGCCCCGGCCGCAGTGAGCAGATGGCCCACCATGGATTTAACAGACCCGATGGCACAGGTGGCATTGTTACTATTGTGAATACCGGCGTCTTCCCACAGGGTTTTCATGGAGTTTAATTCAACCCCATCTCCCACGGGGGTGGCAGAGCCATGGCATTCAATGTGCTGGACATCATTGGGGGACCATCCGGCTTGTTTGTAAGCTGCGGCCATGGCCCTGATCTGGCCGTCGGAGGCGGGGGCCACAAGGTTACCGCCAATGTCATTGGACCAGCCAGCCCCGGTGATAACACCATGGATGGTATCACCGCAGGCCAGGGCATCTGCCATGCGTTTTAAAACCACCATACCGGTGCCTTCTCCCACCACCAGGCCATCGGCCTGCCTGTCAAAGGGCGAACATCTTCCCGAAGGAGAAAGGGCTTTTAACTGGGTAAATCCGATCTGGGTATAAAGAGAATCCGGACGGGAGACACCGCCAGCAATCATCATATCTGCCCGGCCCAAGGTCAGTTGATCGCAGGCAAGCTTAATGGCAAAAAGAGAGGATGCGCAGGCCGCATCCAATGTAAAACAGCCTCCCTGGAACCCCATGGCCCTTGCCAGCAGTGCAGCAGGCGCCGAGACCACCCCGGCTGCCAGGGCCTGGGCCCGGGTTAACCCATGGCCCCGGTTTTCCATGATCACTTGCCATGCAATATCCGAGGTGCATTGGGTGGGAAGGGCGATGGCCGCAAGAATAACCCCGGTTTTTGTCTTGAGTCGTTCCGGGCAATGGCAATGGGAAATGGCCTGCTGTCCTGCCGAAAGCACCAGATGATGCAGGGGATCAAGGCTTAATAAAAGTTCAGGAGACAGGCCAAAACCATGGGGATTAAAGGAAAAATCGGTGATCAATCCCGCCCGCTTTGAGGCAACGGTGTCCGGCAGATAGGTGGTGGAATGAACCTGGTCTGGCGGAATGGCCCACCGTTCTGGTGGCACATCAATAATGGCCTCTTTTTTTGCCATGATATTTTTGCCGAATATTTTTACATCTCCGGCCCCGGGAAAAATTCCGGAAATACCCACAACGGCTATTTTTTCTCTATGTAAAGTCATAACCCCAAGCATATAATCGAGAAAAAATGGAAATACAAGTCAGGGTGCTTTGATTTTAATTTATTTTTAAATTTTTAATATCGTTATTTATATGTATTGATTATTATTATGATGCTCAACTTTGGTAATTACCAATTTAGCTGTTGGGAATTGTTCAACATTAAAAAAATCTTCATTTTTTAAATGGCTTACCAAATCTTCACTATAATCGCCATCCGTATTAATTATAGAACTCATATCTACAGTAAATGTTCCTCCTGTAATTTTATTATTCGTTTTAATAATTTTACCAGCTTTAAACTTAACTGTTCCATGATGTCCGCCAAAACTAAAGAGCATTGAGCCTTTCCAGTTTACAATACTTGATTTTGTGTTGATTAACACGTCTTGTTGACTAAAACCAACTATTGAACAAAAAAGGAATATTAAAGATACTATTGTTATTTTTTTCATAATTAATATTTTCAGTAAAACTAAACGTAGCACATGCTATTTTTGTAAAAAAAATGTAAATATCTTTATGAAGGGTTTTTGCAAAGGCTCTAACGTGGGCACTCATGATGACCATGCCCTGGATCACCGAAGTGGAGATGTTAAACCGAGTCCGGGCCATTCGGCGGGATATGCCGGTTATTTTGTGTTCTGGAATTATGCTCCCGGTTTTTGTTTTATGACTTGGTCAATTGGTAACATTAAAGCTACGGAGAACCCATGGGCGTAGCGGAATTTTAAATACTTGAGCTAACTTAACTATTGCATCAATTATTTCTGGGAGTTTTATGCCTTGTTAGAATTAATAACACCAATAAGGCAACCCTATCTGCTATCCCAGAGATGAGCTCCAAAAGCGTTATCATCAGCGACAATGATTTTAATTGGGTCTTATTTATGTTAATACTCCCTATTCGCTTATTTTTTTTATGTATTTATTAATTTCAACACTACAATATGTTATGGTTGATTAGTCTAAAAACATGATTGAAAATCAAAAAGGATCAAAGCATGTTTTTTAAAACATATAAATTTGTTGATTTCTACTTGATAACAATGCCTGAACTTCGAAATTGATGAAGGAAAGATCATTGAGACTGGCAAACCCGCTGATTTTTTTGATAACCCCCAAACAGAGCGGGCTGAGGATTTTATCAGCAGAATTTTGACCCATTGACCTGTATTGACAATTTCCATACAAATTTAGTTGGAGCACATATTTTTGAGCAGTCCAGTAGAACACAAAATAGATCAATTCAGAGATGACGTTGTATATACCTCATTATCTTCAGATAACAGACGCTTCATCAAAAACAAATCAGAAGAATTCTGTTTTTCCTTCCAGGAAATCAAACAGATCATTGATATAGCAACGGACCTGGAAATGTGGCAGGAAGGCCTTCTTGCATCCATATGGAATGAAGATGGAACTGAAAAACTTAAGGGAAAAAATCTCAGACAAAAGTTGATCAGAAGAGTAGCTGAAAAATGGGAGGGGTTGAAGAAAGGAAGCAACGATTACAGTAAATTTATTCCCGAAGAACTCCCTGCGCCCAGACTTGAGTTTGTC
>CAKZLA010000304.1 GCA_937124525.1 uncultured Desulfobacterium sp. | reverse complement strand
GCAGATTCCTATCTGGAAATGTTCAAGGCGGGCAGGATCACCAATTTGAAAAAAACCCTGGACCCTGGACGCATGGTTTACACCTTTGCCCTGGGCAGTCAGGAACTCTATGATTTCATAGATAATAACCCCAGATGCGCCAGTTATTCCGTGGGATACACCAACAAGTTATCCCATATTTCAGCCAATGACAATGTGGTGTCCATCAACAACGCCATTGAGGTGGATCTCTATGGCCAGGTTTCTTCGGAGTCTTCAGGGTTCCGGCACATCACCGGCACCGGGGGACAATTTGATTTTGCCTATGGGGCCTATCATTCCAAGGGGGGGAAATCCTTTATCTGCCTCTCTTCCACGGTGACAGCCAAGGATGGCACAGTGAGTTCCCGCATCAGACCGGTTTTTGATCCGGGCAGCATTGTCACCCTGCCAAGAACCATGACCCAGTATGTGGTCACGGAATTTGGCAAGGTCAATCTCAAGGGTAAATCCACCTGGGAAAGGGCCGAAGCCCTCATCAGTATTGCCCACCCCGATTTCAGGGATGAGCTGATCCGAGAAGCCACACAGATGAAAATCTGGGTCAACCAGCATCGCAAGGATCGTATCAGCGCAGCAGCGTAATTGCTTGCTCCCATCGTCCATCGCCCAGTACCCAGTACCCAGTACCCAGTACCCAGTACCTAAAATAACAGGATAATAATTAATATGGCACAATTAATTGCAGATAGAAGAGACATTGATTTTGTACTACATGAACAACTGGAAGTTGAAAATTTAACAAAGGCAGAAAAATTCAGCGAATTTGGTAAAAAAACCATTGATCTCATCGTGTCCGAAGCCAGAAATCTGGCGGTGAAAGAGATGCTGCCCCTGCAAAAACCCAGCGACGAGGGATGTGAGTTTAAAAATGGCGAGGTAAAGGTTCCCGAAGGCTTTCACAAGGCCATGGAAGCATACAACGATGGAGAATGGCTGGCCATGACCGATGACCCCCAATGGGGGGGACAGGGCATGCCTAAAAGCGTGGCCATGGCAGCCAACGAATATTTTTACGGGGCCTGTAACTCTTTTATGTTGTACAATCTTTTGACCCACGGAGCAGCCAAGCTGGTGGAGACCTTTGGCACCGATGATCAAAAGAAGACCTATCTTACAAACATGCTTTCTGGCAAATGGGCAGGCACCATGCTGCTCACCGAGCCCGATGCCGGATCTGATCTGGCGGCGGTGGCAACCATTGCCCGGGATAATGGAGACGGGACCTACTCCCTGGAGGGCAACAAAATTTTCATCTCCGGTGGTGAGCAGAATTTAACGGAAAATATTATCCACCCCGTACTGGCAAGGCTGGAGGATGCCCCGGAAGGCATTAAAGGCATTTCTCTTTTTCTGGCACCCAAATACCGATTAAATGACGATGGCACCCCGGGCGAATTCAACCATGTGGTGTGCACCGGTATTGAGGAAAAGATGGGACTCCACGGTTCATCCACCTGCTCCCTGGAGCTGGGGGGAAAAGGACAATGCACGGCCACCTTACTTGGAGAAAAAAATAAAGGCATGGCAGCCATGTTTCTGATGATGAATGAAGCTCGTCAGATGGTGGGACTCCAGGGATTTGCCAATGCCTCGGCATCTTATCTCTATGCTGTGAACTATGCCAGGGAACGATTGCAGAGCAAAGGACTCACAGATCCTGCCGGTTCCAAGGCCGTGTCCATCATCAATCATCCCGATGTAAAAAGACAATTGCTTATGATGAAATCCTGGGTGGAGGGCATGCGAAGCCTGGTTTATTATGGCGGCTTGTGCCATGATCGCATTGCCATTTCATCGGATGAGGTGGAAAAAAAGCAGCTTTCCACCCTGCTTGAGGTGTTAACCCCCATCATCAAAGGATATGTCACAGACAAGGCCTTTGAGATATGCAACCATGGCATCCAGATCTATGGTGGCTATGGATTCATAGAAGAATTGCCCGGGGCCCAGCTTTTACGAGATTCCAGAATTTTAATGCTCTATGAAGGCACCAACGGCATCCAGTCCATGGATCTCATGGGACGTAAACTGACCATGTACAACGGCGAACCGTTTCAACATTTTCTGGATCAGATTCAACGGGTGATTTCTGTATCCAAGGAAGTTGCCACAGTTCAGCCCCTGGCTGAAACCCTGGAAACTTTTTTTGCTGAATATACGGAAATAGCCCAACATCTTGCCCACATGCCCCAATCTGGTAAAGTACTTGAAGCCTTTGCTTTTTCCCATCCATTTATGGAGGTAACAGGCGATCTTGTCATGGCATGGATGTTGTTGTGGAGGGCCGGTGTGGCAGCGCCCAAAATCGGGATAAAGAAAAAAGACACCGCCTTTTACCAGGGGCAGGTTCAGACGGCCCGATTTTTTATCAACACCATTTTGCCCATCACCCGGGGACGTCTTGAAGCCATTCGCAGGGGCGATGCCGTTGCAGCAGAAATGGAAGATGCTGCCTTTGGAGGAAAATAATATGGCAAAAGAATGGTTCATCGACTCTTAATACTTGATTTTTTACAGCGGCGTGTTAACTATATTTCCCATGAACAAACCCTTTGACCAAGACTGTGCCCCCCCCTACGACCCCGAGGCATTGATAAAAGCCCGGACAGAGGATCTGCGCCAGGAAAAAGAGATGTATCTAAGTGTCTTTGAAAACACGGGCACAGGTACAATCATCATTGACAAGGATATGCTGATTCTCTTTGCCAATGCCCAGTTTGCCGCCCTGACCGGGTATGGGAAAAATGAAATCGAAAATGCCATGCGATGGTCAGAATTTGTCATCCCCGAAGACAACAAAAAAATGCAGTATTACCACTATGGCAGACGCAAGGGAAGCCAGAACATCCCCACCGAATACGAGTGTCGGATTTTCAATAAAGACGGGGATATTAAAAACATTTACATGAAAGTGGGCATGATCCCCGGGACCACCCGGAGCATTGCCTCTTTCATGGACATCACCCAGCGAAAAGTTGCCGAAAAACGCTTAAGTGAAAGCGAGTCCCAGCTCAAAAGCATTGTCAGTGCCTTTGAAGGGTTTATTTTCACCCTCTCCTGGGATTATAAAATCACATTCATGAACACAACCTTGACGGCCCGGGTGGGGTACAATGCCGTGGGTGAGAAATGCTATCGCGTGGTCCATGGACTTAAATTCCCCTGCCCCTGGTGCCAGCTAAAGGATGTATTCATGGGGGAGGTGTCCAAAAGAGAGGATAAAAGCCCCCGGGATGGGAGATGGTACTCGGTCATCCAGTCCCCCAGTTACAGTCGGTTTGATAAAATCTCCGGGGTTCAGACCATCATGATGGATATCACCGAGCGAAAACAGCAGGAAGAAAAAACGGCTGAAAATGCCAATTATTATCGAAGTGAAAATAAAATACTTCGTTCTGTCATGAAGGATCGGTATCGATTCGGAGACATCATAGGCAAAAGCGCCCCCATGCAGAGCGTGTACGATTTGATTTTAAGGGCTGCCGCCAGCGATGCCCATGTGATTATCTGCGGTGAATCAGGCACGGGTAAAGAGCTGGTTGCCAGTGCCATACATAAATTAAGTTCACGTTCCAAGCATCTATTTGTCCCGGTGAATTGTGCTGCCATCAGTGAAAATATCATCGAAAGTGAATTTTTCGGATACCGCAAGGGGGCATTCACAGGAGCAGACAAGGATAAAAATGGATTCCTGGACATTGCTGACAAGGGAACCCTCTTTCTGGATGAAATTGGGGACATTGGCCTGAATATACAGGTAAAGTTGCTAAGAAGCATTGAAGGCGGTGGATTTACCCCGGTGGGGGGCAATGAGTTGAAAAAACCAGATCTTCGCATTGTGGCTGCCACCAATAAGAACCTAAAAAAACTGGTGAGCCAAGGGCTCATGCGGGAGGATTTTTTTTACCGGATCAATATCATCCCCATTAAACTTCCCCCCCTGCGGGAGCGTAAGGAAGATCTGCCCCTGCTCATTCGTCATTTCCTGTCCAAATATGACAAAAATTTAATTCCTCCCATGGATAAACATGTCATGGACGCTTTTATCAACCACAACTGGCCGGGCAATGTCCGGGAACTGCAAAATACCCTGGATCGCTATGTGACATTGAATGAATGCGAATTTCTTGATACCTTTCATGATCCGGAAAACCAGGAAAATATGACCCTTGCCCCCCAGGGTATGGATGATGGCACAGGCCTCGGTGGTAAAAATTTAAACGACATGCTGGCCGCTCTTGAAAAACGAATCATTACCAAGGCCCTGGAAGACAATAGATGGCTAAAATCCAAAACAGCCGCCAGCCTTGGCATCCACCGTAAAACCCTGTTCACCGTCAGCGGCAAGCGTCCGCAACTGGTCGAATTGTCCCTGGCCGGTCAGGTGCTGCGCAGCATTCCGATCAAGGGCGCGGCCAATCTGGAGGGCGTGGCGCTGCTGCTGCTCGCGGCACTGGAAGCGGCCAGCG
>CAKZLA010000303.1 GCA_937124525.1 uncultured Desulfobacterium sp. | reverse complement strand
AAGTTCGGTGAGCCCGGCAGCGTTCACGGCCGCCTCAAGCATGGCGGGGGAGCCGTTGGACAGGATCGCAATCTTGGACCCGGTCGCCCTGAGGCTGGTCAGGACCTCGGGCACCTCGGGATAGCAGTCGAGGGTCCAGTAGGCATTGAGGAGGTCGTCACGCAGGGATGTGTCAGCCGAGGGGTAAAGGGCATAAGCCGTATCCAGGGCCTGTTCCGTCAGCTCCCAGAAGTCCTTGTAGCGCTGCATCAGGGCGCGTACCCACGAGTATTCCAGCTGCTTCTGCCGCCAGACAAAGGAAAAGGCCTGGGCATCCGGACCGAGTTTCTCCGCGTGTTTGCGCACCGCTGAATGCACGTCAAACAAGGTGCCATAGGCGTCAGAAACGCATGCACGCACGGCTAACGGGTTGTCATTCATCTGGCACGCTCCGCCCATTGAGGATTCAGGTACACAAACCCCAAAGATAGACCTAAGTACGGAAAATTGGCAAAGAATCAAAGCCACCCATGCTGAAATTGCGCAGTTACGTTCCCCGATACAGATATCGCAACACATTAAGTTAAAAAAGATAGATAGGCACCCATCAGCGCCTTACATAAAGGTGGCTGTATGTGGCTCTGACGATCCGTTACAGGTTGGTTGGATCCAAGGGCAAGACTTGATCAAGGCAAAATAACCGCCCCAAGTTTTCACCACAAATTTATGAGCGTCCATGATAATTGAGCACTGGCGGGAGAAAAAGATGGCTAAACCTGCGGTCAAACCCTTTATTTATAGCTATTTGTATGATGAGAACACTGGGTTGTCTGACCCCTTCTACAGCGAAGATTGAACGGCAGGGATTTTTACAGTAAAAACTTGAAGGGGGAATCATTGTGAACCAGTGATGTCCGGTTAGGTTTTTGCATGCTTTCTATTTTGCTCTTTGATAACTCGATCATTTGATTTTGCCTTAGTGGTGCTGGCTCGCAGCTCGTTTTGAATTTTATTTCTGAGCTGACGGATTCTTTTGATGGAAACCGTTTCATTGAATTCCTCATGACAATATATGGCCATGAGCAGGTATGAAATCAATCCCCCAAGAATTTGTACCATCACGCCATACTCACTTCGGGCAATCAGGTGGTATACCTTGAGGTGTTTTTTCCACCATTTAAAAAAGGATTCAATGTCCCATCTAAGTTTGTAAACCTTTGCCACCTGTTCAGCAGTCAGGTCGTGTCGGTCCGTTGCGACGTAAAAAGTTGAGCCAGCAATTTTATAGCCAACAACTCGAACGGGCGTTTTTGACTGATTCACACCCGGAGTCCCAAGACGAACTACGGAGTCGTAAAAAATATGAGTGCCGGGCTTGACGCTATTTTTTGAGATAATCGTTCGCGTGGTTTTGGTCTTAATGCGGCATACAAAATGTTTTCTCTCAGCCTGTAAAAGGTCAAAATCCTTGTGGGATTGATAACCGCGATCCATGATGCCGGTTTGTCCCTCGGAGAGTATCGAACTGACAAATGGGCGTTCAGCGCCATTTCCCTCTGTCAGATAAACTTTCAGCGGGATTTTACGGTTAACGTCAAAACCAAAATGCCCCTTGGCTTTTTTTGACCCTGTTCTGTAATCGGCCCAATACATTGAAAGAACAGCATTTATCAATGAGCCGTCAATGGAGACAAGATCCCCAAGATCTGAGTGTTGTGCCGGCAGTACCTTTTGTGCTTTTTTGCAAAGTTCATCAAAGACATATTGAAGCTGTTCGAGTCCACGGGAATTAATGGCCTCACAAAAACTGCTAAGACTGATACCTCCATCAGGAGCGATATTCTCTCTTGCAAAGTCATCTTCTTTCATGCACTGGTGAAGATCCCTTGCAGATTCATGCTCCTGGAGGTGATAGAACAATAAAGCATTGAGCTGGTCTTCGAACGTCATTTGCAATGGCCGATGCCCCCTTGATTTAAGTTCAGGAACACTGAACATGATTTTTTGTAGAGGCAATAAATATTGTCGGAATGATCGAGCATCAAGTTTTACCTTTAGATCGTTGCGCCGGTGCGTAGTCATTGAATTTTCCTTGTTATAATAATAGATTATAACAAGGCGCGCGCCCGCTTGATTACCGTTTGTCAAGTAAAAAATTAACTGTTTTGCATTTTTATATCATGCAAAAACCTAACCGGACACCACTGATAAATAGTTGAACACAGGCCTGATGAAAACCAAAAAGAGGGGCTCTCTCTTTACAAGGAAAAGCCCCTCTTCTTTATTTTAACACCTAACTTTCAAGGCAAACAACCTTACATCTTTGAGCCTTCTGCATGGCTCTGGAGCTTGACTTCAACTTTTTCTGTCAGGCTTGCATAGTATTTACGCAGGATGACAAGCACTTCTTCACGACCAAAGTGATCCACAACTTCCTCGTTGTTGGAAAGGGCATGACGCAATTTTGTACCGGAAAGAATGACTCTGTCGTCTTTACCATGGGGGCAGGTTCTCATGGAAGCCATACCATCACATTTGTGGCAATAGAAGGTCCAGTCAATTTTCAGAGGTTCACACAGAAGAGCTTTACCGGGTTCTTCGGGCATGGGAATTGTGTCAAAAATTTCCTG
>CAKZLA010000302.1 GCA_937124525.1 uncultured Desulfobacterium sp. | reverse complement strand
CGCTTTTTTTAGGTTGCCCCTTTCCAAACAATGGTCATGGTAGATCAATCTGCCACAACGCATAATACAATGGCATACAGGGATACAGCCACTATGTTTATTCCTTTTTTTTACAAACTAAAAGAGGTGGGGATACCTGTTACCCCCACCTCCTTTCTCACCCTTCAACGGGCACTTAACCATGGGCTTGTGAACTCTCTGGATGATTTCTATACCTGTGCCCGGGCCATCCTCATCAAGAGTGAGCGCTACTTTGATCTCTATGACCAAGTATTTTCCTTTTATTTTGAGGGAGTCCCTCTGCCTGAAAATGAGGGCTTTGAACTTGATGCCCTGGCCCGGTCCATGCTGGATGAGTGGTTGAAAGATCCCAAACAGCTTAGTGACGCCCTGGGTATTGACCCCGACACCCTGAAACATTTTAGCCCGGATGAACTCATTGATTATTTTAAAGAGCGCTTAAAAGACCAGAAGGGCCGGCACGAGGGGGGGAACAAGTGGATTGGTACCGGTGGTACCTCCCCTGTGGGCCATTCCGGTTACCATCCTGGAGGCATGCGAGTGGGCGGGGAGTCCCGGAATAAATCCGCTCTAAAGGTGGCAGGGGAAAGGCGATATAAGGATTATTCTGGAAGGGGGCCCCTGACCCAGGCCATGATGGGAGAGGCCTTGAAACGCCTTCGCAACCTTGTGCCTACGGGCCCCAGGGATCAAGTGAATGTGGATGAGACCATTTATCAGACCATGAAAAACGGAGGGGAAATTGAACTGGTTTTTGATCGTTCCCTGAGGGACAGACTCAAGGTGATGGTGGCCATTGACAATGGGGGTTGGTCCATGGACCCTCATATCCCCGTGGTGCAAAGCCTGTTTGATTATGCCCGGTCCCAGTTCAAGGAGGTGAAAACCTGTTTTTTTCACAATACCATTTATGACTGTGTCTGGGATGATCCGGCCCGGTACCGGAAACCCCGGCTTATTGATGAGTTTGTGAAAATGGACCCTGAAACCCGGTTTATTGTGGTGGGGGATGCCAGCATGGCCCCCTACGAACTCATGGCCCGGGACGGTTCTATTCATATCCAGACACGTAGTGGAAAGCCCAGCATTGAACGATTAAAGTTCATTGCTGATACCTTTCCCCATGCGGTGTGGCTGAACCCGGTGCCCAGTGAGATGTGGGGATATACCCATTCTCTCATGACCATTGCATCCATTTTTCCCATGTTTGAGCTTTCCCTGGACGGCCTTGAAAAGGCGGTGGGCCATATGATGTCTTGATATAAGTGATAAAAATGGTACTATGCCGCCCCCCGACGGCAGCCATGATCGGAACAGGAAAGTCGGGGATGAGGTTTACATCGGTACTTTGGAGAACTCTGGAATTTTGTAAAGTTTCAGAGTGTTGTTCCAGATGACTTCTGCAAGTTCATGGGGATCATTGTTTCGGATGTCGGCAATTTTATTGAGTACCGCTGCTACAAAGGCAGGTTCGTTTCTTCGGGTTTTGTTTTTCATGGGGGCCGGTGTCAGATAGGGGGCATCGGTTTCAATGAGCAGTCTGTCTTGGGGGATATGGGGGACAAGTTCCCTTAAATATTGACCCCGTTTCTGTAGGGTTACAATGCCGGTGATGCCAATGTGGTACCCCAGATCAAGGTATTGGAACATCTCCTCCCGGGTGCCGCTGAAGCAGTGGATTACCCCCTGTCGTTTTTTATTATCCATGGATTTGAGAATTTCAAGCAACCTGCCCCGGGAATCCCGTTCGTGGAAAATCATGGGAAGATGGGTCTCATCTGCGGCTTCAATTTGACTGATGAACCATTTTTCCTGGACATCCACCGGGGAGTGCATGCGATTAAAATCAAGGCCTGTTTCCCCCCAGGCCTTGACCTTTTCATGGCGGGCAAGGGTCTTTAATGATGACATGACCTCTTCTGTGCAGGTGTTGGCATCATGGGGATGCACCCCCACCGAAGTAAACAGGTTTGCATGTTTTTCCACCAGCTTTAAGGCTTTTTGTACTGTTTTAAGGTTTATTCCCACCACCATGACAGCCTTTACCCCTGCCGCATCTGCCCGTTCCATGGTCTGGGTAAAATCCCCGTTAAAACTGATATCATCAATGTGTGCATGGCTGTCAAATAAACGCATTTCCAGTTCCTGTTGTATACTGTTCCGGGATGGTTCTCATGTTGGCCACATCGGCACCCTGATCAGCAACATTCAATTATGATTTTTTATAAAACCCGGCGTAAATATTCGACCAGCACCCCATATTCGCCTAAGTTTGGCCTGCTACATAGCATTAGTATTCTACGAAGTCCCACCAAATAGGCGAATATGAGGTGCTGGCCAAACATTTACATTACCAATCCGAATATTTACAAACCGATAAGAAAATCCGACATCCCTCATTTCCCAGTTTACATTTGTTGGAGCAATAACCCCATTTTCAGAGCATTATTCTCCAAACAGTGTAAAGTACTCTTGAGGTGGTATGAAGGATGCTGAAAATCCCTGAGTTTTTAGCTTAGAAGGTGTTGATTCCCTCGATCAAACCCTCAAAAGATAAAGACTGTACAAAAGAATAGCCACGGGATCAAGGAAAAAATAGGAGGGGAGTACGAGAATATTGTGGGCTTTGATCATAAGGTTATTCCTTGGGTGGGTGGGCTTTCAGGATAAAGACTCACCAGAACGTCCATCGCAGAAAGAGGGCAGAGGGGCTCACTTTCTGCAATGGGATGGATTTCTCTTGTTATGCAGATGAGAACATCATTCGTTTTTTTCCAGTGACTGCGTGCTCATGTGCGGGGAATGTCCTCTATTCACTGACAGTGGCAGCAGCGTTTTGTCCTGGACATGCCTTTTGCTGTGGGTAACGTTGTTGTCCCCTTTTATGGCCATGAAATCCGCCCTTTCCTTGAAACGTTCCCATGCTGCGGAAAAACATGGGAAAGCGAAATTCCGGTGCAATTTTTTTGGCTTCCAGCGTAAAATCAATGCCTTTGGCCATGACGGCTTTCTGCAGATTTGCAAGTTCACCGGTCAGGGCGATGAGTTTATCTCGATCCGGTGTGCTGGTTTCCATGAAAATTCTGATTTCCTCTTGTTTTGAAACCATGGATGCTCTCTGGCTGGCGGTTTCATCGACAAATGTCTGATGCAAGGCCTTGATTTGGGTTTGCTGTTCCTGGGTAAGGCTGGCCCAATTCTGTCCGGGGCACTCCATGTATCGGGGACAGTTCTCATTACCTTTGTAATTCCGGGCTCCGTAGTTTCCGGCAAAGGCGGTTGCAGTGATGGTCATTAGGGTAAAAATAATTGCTGTTATCACGAGTGTCTGTTTTTTCATGGTGCCTCCTTGGCATTGTAGTGTTGCTTGGTTAAACTAATGTTGATTGTTAAATTTTAAAGGGAAATTGATTTCGTCTTGGTGTTTTTTAAAGCAAGTGACGTGCCAACTCTTTATTAATTTTTTAACGTATTGGAAATAAACAATTATATTTAAATACTTCCTGGGATACTCTTCCAGAGTGGAAATGCTGTAGTTGGGTATTTAATATCCACTTGGGGTATCCATATGGGTATAAAATATCCAGGACATATCCCTTGTAGCAGGAGAGCTGGGGCAATGGGGTCAGCCTTGTGTTCTTGAAGGCTGACTCTTTTATCAGGTTCCATGCTTTTGACAACAGCTTGTGTTTAAAAGCAAACTTAAATAAAAATCTCAACAACGCAAGCCTGACCCCACCTCAAGTTGGCCGAAGTTATGATCAACCCAATATTGCTTTTATTTTGAAAATAATGTTTTTTTGCTATCGCAGGTATTTCTTTTGCATTCTTAAATTTAAAGATTTGGAAATTGGCATCTTTTATGTCACCCCAAAAGTACTTTGTAGTTTTTAAAGGACGAATACCGGAAAATGGTCAGCCACCTTGTGAAAGTTTAAAGCAGGAATGAAGGGTGCCGGGGATT
>CAKZLA010000301.1 GCA_937124525.1 uncultured Desulfobacterium sp. | reverse complement strand
ATCACCATGGCATAAACCTTTCCTTTTTTCATCCCACGGATAGACTTTCCGGTCAAGAGGTAAAAAAAAATTTAACACATTGCTATCCTGAATTCCAATATGAATTTTGTTTTTTGCCCGCAGATTATTCATCTGATCCAAAATGATATGTTATATGGGATTTTCTCGTTGACATATGCTATTTCGTTTACTAATTAAGAACTTAATTGTTCATCTGTATTATTGGGAAACAGTTATACTGATTGTCTTCGTATGCTATTGGTTTGAATTATTTATTATTTAAGCAATGTTTCCAGCATCCATGACTTTAGATGAAACATGTCACAATAGCTGCGAATATGGAAATAACGTTCCAAATTGTGCGTTTATTGCTACTCTGGTTTCAATTTCGACATGGGTGTTGTGTTGGTACTGAATTTGATTGTAACACCTTTGCTGCGGAAGACAACCATGACGATAAGGAGTACGCAGCCAATTTATCCGGAATTTAGAAACTTTGGAAAAAACATTATCAATTTTATAAAGGAATGAGGGCCATGTTTACCCGACTGGTGCTGACATTTGAAATCCTGACACCTCTTTTTATGGGAGATGCCGACCAGATGCCGGAACTCAGACCACCGGCCTTCAAAGGTTTACTGCGATACTGGTATCGGGCGGCACATCCGGCGGAACTGGCTCTGGAAGCCGATATCTTCGGGGCAGCGGCACATCCCAGGTATCCTTCCAGGGGGCAAGCTCCGTTTATCATTAGTATTGAGGCCCCGAAGGTTACCAGTTGCACTTGTTCCCGATTCGGCATTGGCCAAGGCAAGAAATCCCGGTATCCTGGCTTATCGTATCTGGGATACTCATTCCCCCTTCAGGATAAGAACCGAAAAAAGGGAAAAATTTTTCGGCCGAAACGCGAGGGCATAGAACCCGGAGCCAGATTCCGGATTTCTCTTTTGTTCCCTGGAACTCCTGATGAGAAAACCCGGCAGGGTATTGTTGATGCGGCTTGGCTGCTGGGCCATGTGGGTAGCGGAGGCAGCCGTGTCAAAAGAGGCTTTGGCGCTTTTGCACTTATGGATTGGAAAGTGGAAAAAACAGGGGGAAATATCTCCCCTTCATGGCCGGAAATGGAGAACCGTCCATTGTTGAATACCTTGGACTCAGTTGAACAATGGCATATAAAATTTTTAGATGTTTTTTCATCTTTTCAAACTTCTTTAGTGGAAGAGCAAGATCAGAAAGCCAGTTTTGCACACCCTCATTTGAGGGGAGATTGCCGGTTTGTTATTTCCTGTGCGTCCCACGGAAAAACGGATTGGGCTCAATGTCTGGACGATATGGGACAGAAAATGCAGGAATTTCGCATCAAATATCCTGGAGATTATGAAAAAGTGAAGGCCGAATTCCACGGTAGAAGAGGATTGGATCATACACCGGACCGGGCAACTTTTGGGTTGCCTTTGGCGTTTAGGTACGGCGATAATATGGGTCCTGTTTTTCTGCCTAAATCCGGAGATCGCCATGCAAGCCTTTTATCCTTACGACCTGTCTTAATCAACAATCGTCTACATCCGCTTTACCTGCGGCTGGCCGGGAGCGTGCCCGGGGGGAAATACCCGAACGATCCGAAAAATGAGTACAGCGGCAGTCGAATGAAGAAAAACAAGCGCAAGCTTTTTCCCGTACCGGATGCTGCCAATGCCATGGATGCATTTCTGGACCATGTGATAGAGACTGAATTCAAAGGAGTCTTGATCAATGCCTGAGCCCATGAACACCACTGCTTTCTGGCAGCAAAAATTGCTGCAATTGCTCCATGACCCACCGGACAAGCTCTATGAAATGCTGCCCGGACTCCGAGGAGAAAAAAGGGGTGGGCATGAGACGGTATCCAAAGCTATATTGACATTATTAGTAGAAGAAACAATAAAATGGATCAAAAGAGAACCTGACTGGATCGCTGCTGGAGCCGACCGGCCGGTTTTTCCTGCAAGACAAAGTAAGGGTGGTCAGTTAAGCATTTCATGGCCCAAGGAGCCTATTATTACCCATCCCCTGGAACCGGGCGGTTGCCGCTTGATTATCCAGAAGGGGGGCGTGGATGAATCCACAGCCGGGGTATTTGAAAAGAAAGACATCACCACCATTCAGGATAAGGCGGTGGAGCAACTGGCTGAAACCAAGGACACCCAGGTTGCTTCCGGTCATGTGTGGGAGGATGGCGAACTGTTGAAACTTTTGTTTCTGTTGGTATGGCGCAGGTTGCGTCATACCCTCATCCGTCATTCTTCTGAAGGGAATAATGATCCTCTATTTAGCCTGCTCTGGCAGCTGATGCCCACGGATTCCCGATGTCCGGATCACGCCATCTGGGAGCATACCCGCCTGGCCAGTGCCCTCTCCTTTGTAACCGGTGCCAAAGGTGATGAAGCACCCCGTGCACCCTGGCTGTTCCGTTTTGAAATCGGGCCGGTGGGGCGTTTCATCAAAGAGGCACGGACCAGCCGGGATCTGTGGATGGGCTCTTTTTTATTGTCTGATTTAATCTGGCATGCCATGCGTCCGGTGGTTGAAGCATATGGACCGGACGTCATCCTGTTTCCGGACTTGCGGGAAAATCCTCTGGCAGATATCTGGCTGTGGAAAGACTGGAGCGAAGCATTACCGGAGTCTGTGGATAATCCGTTTACCTATGCAGCGGTTCTGCCCAATATGTTTACAGCGGTGCTGCCCCGGGGAACTGAAAAGGGGCACCTGGTGTCTTTGGAAAAACTTGCTGAAAAATCAGAAAAAGCGGTGAAAGAGCGATGGAAAGAACTGTCCGATCTGGTTAAAAAGTGGTTAACCAGCCACCAGGAGGTAACCGGAGAAACGGATTGGCATGATTTATGGGATGCCCAGCAGGAAGGCGTGCTTCACACCACCTGGAGCGCGGTTCGGTGGTCCAGGGCACAGCAAGTAAAAACGTCTTCAAGCCTTTTTTACGGGGATCCTTTAACCAATCAACGTCCTCGGGAGACAGACCCACCATCTCCAGAAGACCGGGAAGCCATTGCCCATAGAAGGGAGCAGTTGGCTCCCTTTGTACCGATAGATACCTGGATTCATTATGAACGGGCCAGGCGGGTTTTTGCCCATACCTGCCTGAACTACCTGCAACTGGAAAGGGGTTTTGACTATGCCCTGACCCACCATCAACTCCGGGTCCGCCATGCCATGCGAAAACTGACATCTCCGGAGCATGGCATTTTTGACCAGAAAGGAGAAAAATGTACGGTATGCGGTCGACGTCAGGCCATCTATTCCCTTAAAGACGAAAAAAATCGTCTTCATACCCATCGCAGAGCCGCCCGAAAGTTTTGGAAAGTGAAAAAATTGAACCCGGATCCCCTTGACCAGGACAGGCTTTGCGGAGTTTGTGCCACCAAGCGATTTCTGGTTGTTGCCGGAGTGGATGCGGCAGGAACTCTTACGGGTATCAACCCCCTTTGGGCTGGACCTGCTTCAACTTTAAAAACACTGGATTTTGACGATGGTGTTCCCCGGGTGCCCTTTCCCTCCACAGCCACCCTGGCAGCCCAAAATTATCTTGAAAGAATATGTAACCAGCCTGAAATGAAGGAAAATCTGCAAAAAATTGTGAAGACCTGGAGTACTGCTCATCTGGGGCAGACAAATTTTGCCAGAGCCCTACGCACCACGGCCCGGTTAGCCGATGAAAATAACAGTGACGACTTGGTGCGCTTATTTTTAATGTTGGATACCCAGCAGTCTCTGTTTCCAGAAACCTTGGATATCATCATTCGGAAAAATAAACTTGAAAATGACTCCGATCAGGAGAAAAGACTGTCCGATCAGGAGAAAAGACTGTCCGATCAGCAGAAGAAACTGTCCGATTTGAAAGAGGCTGTTGTAAAACTGAGGGAGAAAGCAGCAAGCCTGGGTATACCGGAGCCCAATACCCGGATTGCTGTGATCCGCATGGACGGGGATAATATGGGGCAATTGCTCCTGGGTGATCCAGATCGTATCGGAGCTACCTGGGAGGATGTTCTCCATCCCAAAGCCGTGGATATTATAAAAGGACGGAAACAGCCTCCGCACAAGGGAGCCGTTGCCGCTGGCTGGCCCGATCTTTTGTCGGCCAGACGTCTTATGGGGCCTTCCCTGCATGCGTTTATATCCAGAGCTCTGGCGGTATTCAGTCACCGTATTGTCCCTTGGGTGGTGGAAATGGAGTTCCCCGGCCGCCTGATCTATTCCGGCGGGGACGACATTCTGGCCATGGTGCCGGCGGCATCGGCCCTGGACATGACCGCCCGTCTTCAACAGCTGTTTTGTGCCCCTTTTATTTTGGATACCATGTCTGAAGTACAAGCCTGGGGATGGCGGAATACACGCCGTTCACACGATTTGCCCCGGCATGCACGGGATCGTTTTCTCATTCCGATTATGCCGAAACAGGGTGATGTCGCGCAGGACAGCCAGAAAACAACGGCTGCCGCCATTCAATTGCCCATCCGGGATATCTCGCAGATTCAGCCCTATATCTACCCCAGTGACAACCAGGATCCATGCCCCGGCAGCCACCAGATCCATGAACCGGCTTTTGGGGAAGTGCTGCCTCTGTTGGGCAGCCATAACACTCTTTCTGCCGGCATTGCCATGGGGCATTTCAAACATCCTTTGCAAGAATTTTTAGACCAGTCCGAAACTCTGCTGAAAGAGGTGGCCAAAAAAGAGCCGGGGAAAAGATCCGTCGCCATGAGTCATTTTTCAAGAAGCGGTGAAAAAACGCGACTTGTCATGCCCTGGACTTCCGGAGAAAAGAGCAACGTTCATTTGTTCCAGCGGGTGGTGGCTGGTTTTAAAAACGGTGTTCTGCCCAAACGTCTTCCCTACAAACTCAACGAGTACCGGCAATTGCTTGCAGATCTTACGGAGTCGGGAAAACCTTTGGACGATGTCGTTGTCCGGGGACTTTTTAAAACCGCATTTGACTCCACAGAGGCTGCCGACTCCAAGGCCGGGCAGGACGCATTTGCACTATGGCGCCTGGAACACCATACAAGGGGAGGCGGCAACGGACTTCAATTGGCCCGGACCCTTTCATCCCTGGAGGCAGTATCATGACCCCTGTTACCACGGATATATTCATACGGCCTTTGGAACCGCTGTTTTTTGGCGCTCCGTCTCCGTTTAATGCCGGCGAAACCCGTTTTTCACGCTCCATGTTTCCCCCGCCCCCCATGACTTTCCAGGGTATGATCAGAAGTCATCTGCTTCGGGGTGCCACTCTGAATCAAAGCCTTGACGATTGGTCTGCCCCGGCCCGGCAAGAGAGGGCAGAACTTGTGGGGACCTCCCATTCTCTGCCCGATGACTGGCACATTAAAGGGCCTTTTCCGGCACTCCTTGAAGATGGCAGCACTGTACCCTGGCTGCCAGCACCCCGTTTTTTGTTCTGGAAGGGCAGGGGCTCCTCTCCTGTTCCGGGAAAGATCTATCCAGACGGACTGCCCCATATGGATGATTTAAACAATATGAATTCGGATGGCTCCCTGGGTCAACCCGGGCAATATGGCATGCCTGAAATGTTTGGATATAAACCGGTGACAGGCTGGATGGATGCAGAAGCCATATTTCACGTCTTGTCTGGACAAGATGGAAATATAAAGCCGGGGCAGATTCATGAAGGTCACCCCCCGTTTTTGAAAACCAATCAAGTGCAGCCGGGCATTGCCCTGAAGCGGGACGGCAATATTGCGGAAGACGGCATGTTATACCGTCTGGAACACCTGAGATTTGATGGGTGCAGCGGATTCTGGGGCCGGTTTTCCGGTACCCTGGATCATCGCCTGGGCAAAGATCCCTTTTCAAAGGGGCTGGGCGGGGCAGGGCGCAAGGGGCGGCTGGTGGCGTTTGAAAAGACCTTGTCTCCGGTTTTCCAATGGACTGCACTGCTGAAGGGGCAGCACCTGCCGGAAGGAGATGGCAATTTGGGGCTGTTCTGGCTCTATCTCCTGACCCCGGCCGCCATGGTGCCGCCGGAACGGAGGCAGCAAAGTCCTTTGCTGCCCGGGCATGTTCGGCTGGCCATGGATGGTCTCCCCGGCCGGGTTACCCTTGTTTTCTCCGGGAAAGATCCGGCAGTTCAGGAGAGTGCCTACATCCGATGCATCAGCGCCATAACCGGTCCTCCTGTGACATTGGGGGGGATGGACATTGCCAAAGGGACCACCCGGGGCAATCAATCCTATATTCCGGCCGGGTCTGCGTGGCTGCTGGAAATTAAAGGGGAAAATTCCCGTCATTTAAAAGAGATCTGCAACCAACTGAACAACACCCATCTGCTGGGAGATCCCGACCAGGCATGTTTCGGCTTTGGCCACACATTGGTGGGAATCGGTCCTGAAAAATAAAGGAGTAGACCAATGACATCATCTGCCAATCCATCCCCTTTAACAGGCATCTGGAAAGATGCGAGACTGAATTTTATTTATACCATAAGCCCCACCCATTGTGGTATCGGCCAGACCGCTTCCAGCGTGGATCTTCCCATTGCCCGGAATGTGGTGACCGGTTTTCCCATTCTTCCGGCCACAGCCTTGAAGGGGGTGGCAAGGGAAATGTTTGAACGTCATGAAAAGTTTGGAAAGGATAAAACGTTTAATGAGATGGTCAATACCCTGTTTGGACCGGATCTTTCCAGCCAGGAGGCAAAATCCAATCAATCCGCCGATCTTAAGGCAGCGGCACTATCTTTTACAGAGGGGCGGATGGTGGCTTATCCGGTGCGCTGTCTGAGCCGTCCCTTTCTCCATGTAACCTGTCCCCTTATTCTGGAAAACCTTGCCCGGGATGTCCGGCTGCTGGGTAATTTTGATCTGCCTTTTCCGAAAATAAAAAGCGGTTTGGTATATGTGGCAGACCCTGCACTGGATGGTCAGACTCTGGTTCTGGAAGACCTCTGCTATAATGGTAAAAGTGTCAGTCACCATTCGGATGTGGAAGCCTTTGCAGGAAAACTGGGTGAGTTCTTTCCTGCATCTGAGTCGGCAGCAGCCGGGCGTCTGAAGACCGGGTTGGTGATCATACCGGATGAGGAGTTCAACGACCTTATCCAAAGAAGTATACCCGTGGTTGCCCGGACCGTCCTGTCTAAGAATAAAACAGCAGATAACCTCTGGTATGAGGAACATCTGCCGCCGGATACGCTGTTCATATCCTTTACCGGGCACCGCCGGCAGGTTTCTCTGCACAATACCGGCAAGAAAGATGATGCCAGTGAGGGGGCAAAACCGCTGGAAGTGATGAAACAGTTCTGGGATGAATTTTCCATGGTCCAGATCGGCGGTAATGAAACCATTGGTAACGGGTTTTGCATATGGGAGATGATTTCGCCCAAAGGGGGGTCTCATGTCTGATACCCGGTTTTCCCGCCTTAATAAGGCACGCAGCCGTTTTATCTTGCAAAGAGCGCTTCTTTGGGGAAAAAAAGACCGGGAAGAGCTTACAACCCTGGCCCAGGGTATTCCTGTGGCCTTGCGAAGTCAGGGGCTTGTGGTTCTGATGGCCCGTTTGATTGACAATGAAAAAAATAGCAACGCCTATACCTTTTTAAGGATGCTTTTTGAGTGGCTCAAGCAGGGCATGCCTTTGTCTGACTTTTCCTGCCCCAAGTCTTTGGTTCTTGCTGATTTTTTAGAGGAGTTGGTTGTCATGGAACAACAGGTTTATCTGGCCTTCCAGGCCGAAGCCATGGCGTTTGTCGAGCAGGCAAAGCTCATCTTGAAGGCAGTAAACAGTGGCAAAGGCGGTGCATGATGGAACCTGAATTTTTGTCACCCCAAAAGGATATGGTCTCTTCTTTTTTTTCATTAAAAGACGGCACCGTACCTGGAAACAAGAGTTTGATTTTTGACCGTTATCTGGATATCTGGGAAAAACAGTCGGAAAGCCATTCTTGGCAGAAAGTTCAAGATATCTATCCCTGTTTGAAGGGGTTTTCCAAACATCTCCAGGCGGTGGATACGGCTCTGTTGAAAGATATTCATTCCCGCCAGCAGCTGATTATCAAAGATTTGGGGCAGACCGGAATGGGGGAGGCAGCCTTCACCGTTGCCTGGAGACTGGTCTGCGGCCTGGGCTACGACCATCCCTTGGAAAATGGTTTTTCCATTGATTACACCACCGGAATACCCTATATCCCGGCTTCAAGTATCAAGGGACTGTGCCGGGTTATGGCTGGTCATTACGCCCGGGACGACAGCCTGAAAGATCAGTGGAAGGCCTCTGAACTGCGGGCGTTATTTGGCAGTGAAGATTCTGTGGACCTGGATCATCAGGCTGAAGAACAACTATTGCATGGTCAAGGCAAAGAATTAGGATTGAACATCCCCCAGGATGATACATCAGGGAATACTTCAAAATCGTTACCCCTGAAATTGAGCAATGACAAAGCATTGGGGGATATTATTTTTCTGGATGCCTATCCTCATCCTGGAAAGCCCATCATAGTGGTGCCGGATATAGTCAATACCCATCACCAAGCCTATTACCATTCCGATTTATACATAGCAGGAAACGCATCAGAAACAGGAGTGCCGCCAGAGGATGGAGCGAAAATTTTGGTGGTGTCCTGTCCGGAAAATGGGGCTCCCATGGAAACGGAAAATCCTGTGCCTGTCTTTTTTCTGACCATCGGAGCCGGCAGTTGTTTTGTTTTCAGATTCTTCAGCCGGACCTGTAACCAGGCCAATATGAAGAAAATAGCCATGGCGTTGGAAGAAGGGCTTAGTTTCTTGGGGATCGGCGCAAAAACCGCAGCCGGTTACGGCCGGTTAATCCGTGATGGAGATGAAGATAAAAATGGAGATCCAGAAAGGGATGAAAGTTTGGTATCTCAGGCAGCCTCAGAGGTGGATGCTTGGTTGAACAAAACCATTGAGGAGGTTTCCAGAAAACACAATGAACCCAAGCTTCGTAATCTTTTAGTCGGAAAGCCGCTTGCCGAGGCATGGCAGCAGGTCGATGAAGATGCGTTGAAGCAGGACATTTTTAGTGAGCTTCGTCGTCGCTGGGAAGCCATCAATAGTCGTCCCAGTAAAAAAGCTCAGAAAATTTATCAGCTCATGGGTCGTGAATGATCGTTTTTTTATCTACGCATTAAGATAAAAAATTGGATTCTCCAAGTGATATGCGATAATTTGGTTTTGTTGGAAATTTGATAAAATTGTTTAGCCTATCGTGATTTCATGTGCTTTGTATTTGGGATTGCTTGCGTGTTCAATATGTTTTCGGATTTTTAAAAACGCTGGCATTCGAGTTAGCATCACAAAGAATAAAGGATAACTAAATATTATCATGAGTAAAATAAACTTGGCTAAAATTTTATCTACCATCATTGAAGATGAGTTAACTTTTGCTCCCCGAGCCAAAATTTGCCTCTTTTTGGGAGCTGGATGTTCTATCTCTTCTGGAGCGGATTCTTTTATTAAATTGAAAGAGAGAATCATTAATGATTACGGTTTGGATAAAAATGAGTTTCGTAATGAACTGATTGAGACTAATAATATTGAAAATTTTTTTGATGTTCTTTTTGAAAAAATAAGAAACAGTCAAACGAGAGTCAGCATATTAAAAGATGCATTCCCTGAAAAAAGAATTCCTGCTGACGGATATATTTGCACAGCCCTTTTATGTTCTGTTGGCGCAGTCAATTCAGTAATCACCACAAATTTTGACCAGTATTTAGAACAAGCGGCTAAAAGTATCGGCAGTCAAGACGATTTATATATCATTCATACCCTGGCTGAACCAGAAATTGAGTCGCTCCAAAGGATAGCAAAAAAAAGAACCATTGTTTATAAAATACATGGTGATTTAGATATGGGAATTGTTTCCCTAACATCGAGGGAATTAAACGATGGCACGTATCCAAAACAAACAATCAGATTAGCAAAGTTTCTTATGTCTGATCATCGGATTATGTTTTTTGGATATTCAGGGTCTGAGAAGCGGTTATCCCGTTTCTTTAATCGACATGTTAATAATAATGAAGACATTCGAATTCCAGAATTTTACTGGGTAAATCCCAACTGCATAACCTCGTTGCAACCTTTGTTTGGAGCCATACAGGACAAACTTATTCAAGAGGAAGATTCGGGGAAAAAGCACTACTTCGATGAGTTTATGAAAAGTCTTATTCGTTATATTGATCCAAGATTTTTCATTGGTAAAACACGATTGTTTAAACCTTATGATATTTACGCTCGTGAGATTGAAAAAAAAACACAGACCTGCTTAGATGTACAAGATTATTTGTCTTTTGAGGATCCGCGATATATAAAAAGAAATAAGCTTATAAAAGATATTATTGAAATTTCTTTAAAATCGAATTCTCTTTTAATGCTTATAGGGCCTTCAGGATACGGAAAGAGTTCTCTGATGCCTGCTCTAATAAACTATTTTCCTAACTGGAAAAGTGAAATAAATTGCACAGTATGCCTAAAAGTCGGAGGAGAATTCCGCCCTCAGTTATCTTTTGAGGAAGTTTTTGCTCAATCCGTTGGTATTGATAGTATTAGTATTCCGACTTTGTCCCTTATGCAATCGGATCTTGAAAAAAAGAATACAATTCTTCTTGTTATTATCGATGGACTTGATCAAGCTCGTGCATCAATAGATGAAACAAAGTTGTTATTCAGAGATATCTCAAGGTTCCATTCTTCACTCCTTAAAGAAAGACTTGACAATTTTAAAATAATAATAACCTGTCGTAGTGAGGTCTGGAGGGCCATAAGTAGCAAGAGAGCAAAGTTCAGAATAGATTTAAAAAATACCCATGAAATCGAAATAGGAAAATACTCTGGGAGAGATGCGGAGGCAGCATTCAAAGCATATTCTGAATATTTTCATGTAAGATCCTCTTTGAAGGAGCTCTCTCCAGAAACAAGAGCGTTATTGAGTGAACCAATCCTGCTTCGGCTTATCTGTAAAACGTATGCAGGCCAAGAATTGCCACTGAGCCTGCGATTACACCAGATTTTTGAGAATTATCTTCGTTCATGCTTGGACAAACATCAAGATTTCGATGTGCTCCCCTTTTTGGAGAAAATTGCAGTAAAATGGCTGGACCCAAGAATTTCCCGAGATGGTTGCAGTTTTTCTGATCTACCCAGAATTGATGGGATGGGATCTTTACTGGACATCGCTTTGCGTTCTGGTATTCTCCGAGAGTCTCAAAAGGCGGGGATGGATTACTACGCTTTTTTCCATGAACGTATTCTTGAGTTGTTTATTTACAGATATTTAATGTCCCATTTTGAAACAGGGCTTGCATTTATCTCATTTACGCATGACGATCTTTTGGAAACGCTCAGCCAGCACTCGGAGAGCAAACATATTAAAAATGTCATCAAGCTCTTTTTAACATCTCCAAGGACACGAGGTGTATTAAGAGGCTGTATCGAAAAAGCGAATATTGATACTCGTAGCATCATTAGCGAATGTATTTTGATGGTATCCCAGTCTGATCCTGAAGATTACTCAAATTTGTTTATCGAATGGTATTTTTCGACAGCGGACTCTAAAATAAAAAGTATTTTAATCCAAGCTGCTGCAAGCTCCCGAATTACGGCGACAAAACTTTGGGATATTATTGATCAAGAATCTATTCAGGCATCATCACTGACGTTGTCAGCTATCTATTTTTTGGTTGATACGCAACGGCAAGAATTGGAAAATAACAGAGATTATGAGATCACATTAGAATACCTTCAAAGTTATTTTATACTGCACAATGAAAAGCCTAATCTGTCTGTACTTCTTTGTCTTTATTTAATAGCGAGATGTGCTCCCCATAAACTTTCTAATTTGACCGTAAATTCTCTTTATAAATCTGCCATAGAATTTATCACAAATACTTTGAAAAAGGCAAAAATTCCTGAAAAAGATACACTTAAAAATATTTTGGAAAACTATGGGCCAAGGTATCTTTTTAACTCCGGGTATTCTGATTTACATATATTTCTTAATAGGCCTGCCGAAGCAAGGGACATTTTTAATCAAATCATAGACCTTATAAACAGTTGTCCTGACACTGTAGATGATGCTTTATGTGAATCAATTTTGTCTTTAACAAATGAGAGGAGTAATAGAATAGAAAAATTGCTTTTACAACCGATTTTTATCCTCATTGCAAGAAATGATTTTGAAGCATACAAAAAAATCATCATTAAGCTTTTAGAGAATTGCACGACACGTTCAGAAGCAGATTTTTGCAGCGGAAGTGTTGCTTATCAATATGCGGCAAATGATCAATTTGAACACAGTTTTTCTTATAGAATAAATGAGTTCTCATTAAAAGAGCATCCGGAATTCTTAAGATCAGAGGAATCCTATGAGATCCTTTTCAATCCAATTGCAACATATGGCTTTACATATCCATTGGTATTCAAAGGGGAAAATATTGATCTTTTTGAGGAATATATAGCCTGTTTCCTCAAAGAAAACGATTATGGGATGATTTTAAGAATGTTACATGCTTTGAGGCAAACTTTATCATTGGCCCCGGATGAGGGCTTGCATACACTGGAACCAATTTTACAGTGCAGAGAGCAAATTGTTAGGGAACGTCTCGTCAGGGTCCTAGCAGAGGGATATGCGATCTGTCCAACTCACATTTCAAAATTTGTTTATTCTAAAGATGAATTGATTTCTGTGGAGGAAATCAAAAAAATCTTTACAGAGCGTGAGCATAACCTGCATCAGCATCCGATTACGATCTTGGAGTGGGGACGGGTTTATCGCTTTCTACTTTTCTGGAATGATTCCCCTGAAGACTGGCGAAGTATGCTGAAAGCGATCAACCACTCAAGCTCACTAAAGGGGATAATTCAGGCCATAACTTTTGTGTTTTTAGGCCTCCAGACAAGGTAGCCCTGAAGATAAAGGAAATCTAACCCTAATCTGAGAAAACAATCAATTGCATTTTCAGGCGATTCCACGATCGGCTCTCCGGGGCCGTTAAAAGATGTATTGCACAATACATGGCATCCCGATTCCCTGTAGAATGCATTTAATAATCTGTAAAGCATTGGATTCTGGAATTCATTTAGTGTCTGGACTCGAGCCGTTCGGTCAACATGAGTAACTGAAGGAATTTGCTGAGCCTTCCCTCTTTTTACGTAGGCGGTTGAAATCATATACGGTTTATCATCAGGTCCTTCGAAATATTCTGCAAACTTATCTCTCGATATAATCGGTGCAATTGGGCGAAATGGTTCCCTGCCTTTTATCTCTCGGTTTAACCTTTCTCTAATTTGCGGCGTCACAGGTGACGCTAAAATGCTGCGGTATCCTAATGCTCTAGGCCCAAATTCAGATCCTCCATCAAAGTACCCGATTATTTTATCAGAAGCAAGAATAGCGGATAGACAGTCCTCGGGAGTTTCTATTTTGCAAAACTCAATTCTTGGATAAGCTTTATTCAAAGCTGATAAAATTTCAGAATCGCTGTATTCATATCCACAATGTGAAAGGGATACACTATCGTTGCTTCCTCGAAATCGTATTGGTTTTTCCAGACCAAGTTTTCTTGCCTGCCAAGCGAGAGCCCCAAAGGCCTGACCTGCGTCATTTACAAACGGTAATAAATGAAGTTTGGTTCCTTTGGAAGACAATTTGTCCTCTAACTTACCATTAGCTAAAGAGTTAAGGGCACATCCTCCGGCAAGAGCAATATGTTTGCATCCGGTTCTTTTGAGCAAAAGATTGCTACAATGTTCCAAAACTTCTTCAAAAATCAATTGGATACTGGCGGCCAAGTCTGCCCGGGTATCGAAACTATCATTATTTTTTTTTAAAATGGCTTCTAATTCAGCAATCAAATCATCATTTGGCAGATCTATCTGGAAAACGGAATTAAAATCATCGCTTAATCCGACTCTCTTTCTTATGGGTTCAGTATAAATAGGTCTTCCGTATCCAGCAAGGCCCATTGTTTTTCCTTCCTGGCGTTTACCGAAACCAATTAGATGCGTAATGAGATTATATAAATACCCTAGAGAGTTGCTAATACCTCTTGAAAAAGCGTCCACTTCTCTTAGACTTTTTCCGACGGTTGATCCAAGACACGCCATTTCTTTTAAAGATGCTCTATAGAAAGATATAGTTTCCCTATTTTCATATTGCCCAATCTTATTTGAACGGCGAACAAACGCACCACATCCGTCCATAACCAAGACTGCCATATCTTTTTGGTCAGAAAATTGATAGGCAGATAATGCATGTAATAGATGATGATTAACGGTTTTCATTTGTGGGAAATGACGAATTGTCCGAATTGGTAGGATATCTCCTCCTACCACAAAATCGATGTCATCAATTGATGGTATACCGGCGTGTTCAAGACAATAGTTTACAGAAGATAGGCATGGTATCTCAAACCAATAACTGATGGCATGTTTGCGTCTTATAAGCCTTTCATCCTCAATTCCTATAACAATTTCACCATCAATCATTAAAACTGCTGAATAATCGTGTGAAGAGCCGCCCAAACCTAATATTTTACTCATGATAATATTTAGTTATCATTCATAAATAAAGAGTCAGTACAGATTGTTCCTCGGGTGTTTTTTTGTGAGTATTTTGCGTTGTTTCTTTTTGTTTACCGAAAGATAAATTTGCGTGGTGCTGATGGAGCTGTGACCGAGGAGATCCTGAATATATCGAATATCAACTTCGTTTTCCATAAGCATGGTGGCAAGAGAATGTCTGAACATATGGGGGGTAATATTGATATCAATGTTCAAATACTTCACATGCTTTTTGATCATAAATCTGATGGATTGCTCAGATAGCCTGTTATTCAGCCTGTTCAGGAAAAAATACTCAGCGTTCTCAATCCTTTTCCGGTAGATTTTAAAATAGCAATTCAGTGCTTTCTGGCTATCTGGGCTACAGATGGGAATTATTCTTTCTTTATTTCCCTTGCCGGTTATCCGAATGGTGGATTTGTTCAAATCCATGGAAGATATTTTCAAGTGGGATAATTCTGAAACTCTGAGACCGGTTGAAAATAAAAGTTCCAGAACGGCAATATCCCGGACAACTATGGAATAGGCATAGGATTCAGTTGTAAGACGGTTCTTCCTGTCATACAAATGCTTATAAAGCCGTTTAATTATCCGTGGTTCTATTGTTCTGGGGACCCGTTTGCCTTCCTTAATTTTTATTTTAACTTTGTTGAAGGGATTGATATCAATTTCATCTTCAAATTGCATGTAATTGAAAAAAGTTTTTAATGACGCCAGTTTTCTTTTGAGGGTTTTAGGTTTGAATTTCGGTGAGATTGTTTCCAGATATTGCTTGAGGGCATATTTGTCCACATCCTGGATAGTTTGGTTGGTATCGCTTTTTGTACAGAAAATTTTAAATTGTTTTAGGTCTATTTCGTAGGCCATCAGGGTTTTAGAGCTTAGATTTTTTTCAAATTTGCAATGGAATAAAAAATTTTTGATATGCTTTTCCAATTTCCGTTCCTTTTATTAAAACTCAACAATCAACATATTTCAACTGGACAGGCAGTTTGTGCGACAAAGGCCTTTTATTTCACATATGCCGGTTACTTCACAATTGTTTTGATAAAGAAATATCCTTGGAAAGGCGGAAACAGCAGCAAAAGTTGGCTACCCACTTAATGCGGAATTTGCTATTTTTATCATTTGAAGGTGTAATCTTTGGAAAACCAACTCTGAAAAAAAGGCTTCAATATGATGAGTTATTGACAACGTTTCATGAAATAGATTCAATCTATTGTCGAAAAAGGAAGGCAGTCAGTTTATAAATTGAGTGAACAAACAGGTATCCCCAAAAGTAGTGTTTACCGTCATTTAAAGGGGGTATTAAAAAGAAAGCGATGTCTGGAATCTGAATTCTGGGAGACCGCGCTGGGCAGGCAGTTCCTCAGCTGTTTGGTGATTGCTGTACTTTATAACTTTTGTATCAAAGGGGGGGCGGTGCTGAACGAGGGCATCCTTCATTCACTAATTGACACTTTCTCAAAACATTCCCTTATTTTTTGGGAATTTCCTCAAAAAGTGTCAACTACTTTTGAGGGGATATGAAGGATGCCTGAACGAGCCTCAGATTTTTTTGGCTACCCGTCTAAAGCGGGACAATTTTTGGCTTCCTTCCTTCACTGGTTGACAGTTTCTCAAAATACTCTCTTATTTTCTGGGAATTTCCTTAAAAAAGTGTCAACTACTTTTGAGGAGATATGAAGGATGCCCAATTTTTAGCCTTGTTGTTTATGCATCAAGAGTCCTAAGTTCTCATAACTCATTAAAACCATTAAGACCTATAAAATCAAGATTTAAGGCACAGGGTCTATAATTTCAGGGGTTCGCAAATCTCCATACACAACATGCACAGAACTTAGGGCTGACGAGCTATGCATATCAAGACTATTCAAGTCATTGATTTTATATGTCCCGGCTTAGGTGAGTAGCCTCATCAAGCAACCACCATAAATTCCTCTTCACTCCGTTCTTGTTTGGTTGCTTGATGATTCTTTTTTTTCTTGTTTTTTTACGGATTTGGATAGAAAAGTAGCCGAAAGCCAATGGTTGCGAGTGTATCGCCTGGATAGTAGCTACCCCTGGCAGCCGACCGACAACTCGCGGCATGGACAGCCCAGCTGCCGCCCCGGACAACACGAGTTTTACCTGTTGAGGGTCCAGCAGGGTCTGTAACAAAATCTGCTGAACCAAAATAAGGATCATACCAATCCTGACATCGTTCCACTACATTTCCGTGCATGTCATATAATCCCCAGGCATTGGGGATTTTTTGTGCGACTGGATGGGTTTTGCCATCCGAATTGTAAAAGTACCATCCAATGGCATCCAGGTTCGGGTCGTAATCCGGTCCGGTTTCTACAATTACCCCATTGGCAAACGCTGTATTTGAACCTGCACGGGCTGCATATTCCCACTGGGCCTCCGTGGGGAGCATATAAGTATATTCTCCTGATTGATTCAATTTACTTATGAATTCTTGTATTTCATCCCATGTTACCATTTCCACAGGACAATTCGGACCGCAAGTATCATAAAATGATGGATTGCTGCCCATTACCGCTTCCCACTGACCCTGAGTCACCTCGGTGGCCTGCATGTAGAATCCTTTGGTCAGGGAGACTTGATGCTCTTTGTGATCTGCACTATATCTGCCCAGTTCATCCAAAGGGGCTCTCATGGTAAAGGTGCCGGGAGCTAAGTAAACAAACGTCATTCCCATGGAGTCAGGTATGGAAACGATTTGGTCAGGTGGATCTGGGGCCGAAGCTATTACACCATAATCATCAAGAACCCATAGTAAGAAGCTATTCTGTTCTCCAAAATATTTAAACTTAAACCAGAGTTTCATACTTTCAAGCGAGTTACTATGAGCCGCATTGGGTATATAAAAAGATAAGTCTGATTCTATGGAAGTCACACATAAAGAAGTTTGGCTTGCTCCAGTACTATCTAATTTCCAAAGCAATTTTCCACCCTGATCTTCAAAAAATGAAAATGAAGCAGATAAATCCACATTCTCAAGCGTAGCATTCGTCAGTTCAAACGATAAATCTGAATTGATAATTATTGTGCAGGCGGCAGCGTTTACCTGAACAATCACACATGAGAACACCATGCCTATTACAGTGCTATCATGAATGGTACGTGGCTTTTCGCCTCTGCTTCTCAACAGGTTTGGCTTTATTTAAAAATGCAAACCGACAATGGTAGATATCAAGCAAGTGGTCATCCTCTCCCAATAATAGCCTATCCAAAGGACCTCCGGAACTACCGGGAGGGATAATGGGCATCAGTCAACGGTCAATGCCTATATCAATGACCGATGCCAATTGATGGCCAACTTGCTCTCAACTCTTTTGGGAGGGCTTTTTTCCACGATGCATTTGAAAAAAATCCCTCATCAAGTCCATTTTGCATTGGGGTTAACATTCTTAAATTACTATGCTATCAAGCTAAAAAGTTTGATCATTGAGTGATATAATCCATGGTATCTACCACTCTTGCAATTTCATATGCCGCGCCGGGCACCAGGATAAACTCAGCAGCCCCAAACGGGGATTCCGGGTTTCCCCAGTCATAGGTATATCCCATGCCGGTCCAGGGAACACCCGGCCGGGTCCTGAAATCCTCAAAATACAAATTTTTGTAAAAACAGGGATAGCAGGATATCCCCTTCACCTTGGGTATTTCCTTTGAAAATTGAATATTGCAGGCCGTATCGTCAATTTCGGGGTCTACACATGGCCGGAACAGATCTTGGGGGGCCACCCATAGCTCCACAAAGACATCATAGGTCCACTGGGGTTTCAGCCCGAGATATTGCTTAAGGCGAAGGTCTATCCCTGCCTTGGAAACCTGGGGTTTGTTTTTTAAATAGGCTTTGGCAAAATTTTTTACTTGGGGAGCCGTAGTCACCCAGGTCACATAATTTTCCGACAGGTCGGTTTGGGTCTGATCTTTATAAAATTGTTCAAAACTCTCCCGGCTTTTCCACGTCACCACAAGGAGCTTTGTTTTATCGGCATTCCAGACAAGTTCTTTGTTTTCCGGTATGATAGCCACAAGATTGGTACTGATATCCTTTTTTTCCACCACTGCCGCATCTGTCACTGCCCGATCAAACCGGTCCGTCTGCGCCATTGTGCAGGAAAAAAACAGGAACGGCAGTAGACACAATTTCAAAATATTTTTTGTTTTGATTTTCATTCTTCCTTCCTTTGGAAATTGCCATGATTTAAAAAATGTATTGTTTGTTTTATAGCAATGTTATTTTTTATTATAAACGGATGGGCAGAGGGCAAAATGATAAAATCTTCCATTCCTTGAAGTTTTGCACGCTCTATCGATACTTTTCCATCATCTTTTCCTTCAATCAATAATGATAAAATTGGGTTAATTGATTTGCTTCCGGTGATGATACCTAATTCAAAATTTGCTGGCCCTAATCGCAATGGCATACTTTTACTATCAGTACTTAACTCTGCACCAGCAGGCCCATTGATAACTTGGAAAAGTTTTATTTTACCAAGCCTGTCAACAACTTCACTGCCTTGATTTGGCGGACTGAGCATTACAACCCGGCCCATGTGAGGTATTAATTTTTTGTCCGCCAGATACCGGACAATAATGCCACCCATTGAATGGGTTACAAAGCATATTTGAGAGTTGAGACTTCCAAAGCATTTTTTGATTTGGGGTAAAATATAGTCCTGGGCAAGAACTTCAATATGATATTTTCTTGAAGGATAATCAATATTGCATGTATTAAATCCTTTGCTTTGAAGTGCTTCTTGTAACGTATTCATGGATGAGCTTGATCTTGTAAGGCCGTGGAGTAATACCACTTTTTTAATTTTAGCCCTGGCAATCCCGGTAAAACCTGGAATGGTAAAAGCAATGAGTATTATGAGCAGATATTTCATTTAAGAAGATTTGGACTCGAAGGCCATTTGGGGTGGTTTTGTATTTAAAAATATAGTTGCAACGCCAAAGTCATGAGTTCTCATAAGCTGTTCAAATCATTATCACCATAAAAATGAACCTTCAAAATTTAAGCTTAATGATTTCAATTGGTTGTCCAATATATGCACAAGCGTGCAGAGAATTTATGACTACCGAAAACACATATCAATAAATATTTTTTTTAGCAACTATTATCGTCATCCTTTATATTGTCTCAAAAGTAGTTGATACTTTTTTGAGGAAATTCCCAAAAAATATAGGGAATGCTTTGAAAAGATCTCAAGGGCGCATTCCTATTTTCCCGGTTAGGCTGCTATCAATGAAAAATGTGAATTTACCATTTGTTTCAGACAGTTCCAACGTCCTGATTTGTAGCATGATCGTAGTATGATCATTTTCCCCTTTTACTTGACATAAGATTCCCTCCGGCGTACGTTCGATTCCATTGGAAAACAACGGCCCGTTTTTAAAGGCACAACAAAAAAGACCATTGGAACAAGCTATATATGAATCAAAGGGCAAACAATCTCGCAGCCTATATCTGGTCCCTGGCCGACCTGTTACGCGGTGACTTCAAACAAAGCCAGTATGGCCGGATCATCCTGCCCTTTACCCTCCTTCGCCGACTGGAAGGGGTGCTGGAACAAACCAAAGCGGCGGTGCTGGTCGAACATGAAAAAATCCAGAAACTGAACCTTCCCGAAGAAGCAGAAGAGAAACTCCTGCTCCGGGCCACCAATGGTTTATCATTTTTCAACACATCTAAAATGGATCTCTCCAAACTGGGTGAGTCCGGCATCAAAGATAATCTGGAATCTTACATCCAGGGATTTTCCAAGGATGGCCGACAGATATTTGAACATTTCAACTTTGCCGAGTTCATAGGCCAGCTCAACGATGCCAACCTTTTATATAAGGTGATTCAAAAGGTCAGAAAAACCGACCTGAGCCCCAAGGCTGTTTCCAACTATGAAATGGGCCTGGTGTTTGAAGAGCTGATCCGCCGCTATATTCTGGAAGCGGATCTCTTGGAGACCATAGTGGCCCTGCCCACGGATATGTTCTACAATACCGGCATCTCCACCTATGTGTGGGTATTGTCCAACAAAAAATCCCAAAAGCGCAAGGGTAAGGTGCAACTGATCAACGGGGTTCATCTTTGCGGCAAGATGCGAAAATCTCTGGGTTCCAAACGAAATGTAATGGATGACGATGACATTGCCACCATTACCCGCTGTGCCGGTAATTTTGAGGCCATTGATGCCCGGGAGCTGGATAAACCCCTGGAACAGAAAAGCAATCGCGGCCGTCAATCGGAAAACTCCAAAGCAGCCGCCCCAAAAATCTTTGCCAGCAAGATTTTTAACCACCATGAATTTGGTTATCGCCGCATCACCATCGAACGTCCCCTGCGTGAATCCTGGCAGTTCAGTGATGAGCGCATCGGTAAATTGCGTTTTGCCCCCAAGCCTTTAAATGCGGCCATGAAATGGATCTATGCGGAATATGGGCAGGAGTGGACAGACCAGGGTTGCCAGGCATATGGCGTATTAAAAAAACATGAAGCAGATATCCGAAAAGCCATAAAAACCGACTTCAAGGCCCTGAAAGAAAAACAGATCAAAACGCTGCTGGACAGCAAAACCTGGTTAACCCAGCGAGATATCCTGCTGAAAGCAAGAGAACTGCAACAGGCCATTGGCAGAGAACAACATGATGATATGAACGGTTATGATGCTGCCGTTAAAGCCACAGGCGTTAAGCTGGATGCCAAAGAAAAGAAACAGATCATTGCTGCCTTGTCCTGGAAAAATCCAGATGCCAAAAAAGTGATAAAAAAGATCCATAAAAAAGTCAAGGCTGATCCTGTTTACGGCTTGTTTAAGAAGAATGACAAGCTCGTTGAATATAAACCCAATGGCGATCTGCGAGATTTTGAAAATGTCCCCCTTGATCCCTCAAAGTCAGTGAACGAAATCAACGAAGCCTATTTTGCCAAGGAAGTTTTGCCCCATGTTCCAGAAGCCTGGATAAATGCAGACAAAAGAGATGCCATAGATCAGGAGATCGGTATTGTGGGGTATGAAATTCCTTTTAATCGGCATTTTTATGTGTATCAGCCTCCCCGGGATTTGGCGGAGATTGATGCTGATCTGGAGGCGGTTAGCGCTGAGATTATGGATTTACTCAGAGAGGTGCATGGATGAATGCCATCTTTGAAGAATCCAACATTGAAGTTATAAGTTTAATTGCGTTCTCATGTCAAAAACAATAGCTTCCAATTTGCACGCAAATGACATTTTAGGTTCATTTAGCCCTTTCCATACCTTCAACGCATATCTGGATTTGCTGGATAATGATGCGGATCTGGATAAAGTGAACGTTGAGATTATGGACTTTCTCAATGAGGTGCATCTATAATGACGAGCAAATATCAACCATATCCTGAATATAAAAATAGCGATGTTGAATGGTTGGGCAGAATACCGGAGCATTGGATTAGTAGGCCCCTCAAATATATAACAAAAATCAGGTATGGGATAGGTGAACCTCCAAAATATAGGGAGGAGGGAGTGGCGCTAATAAGGGCTACAAATGTTTGTTCAGGTAAAATCTCAAATAAAAATATAGTTTTTGTTGATCCAGATGATATCCCAGTAAATCGAATAGTATGGTTAAAAAAAGGGTAACCATTCAGACCTTTCCCTTTCCCTTTGTCTTGCTGGCCATCGAAAATGATGTGGAAAGTAAAAGAGCCAGGACAAAGCTCAATCAGTGGGTGCGATTGCACGATTACAATATTTCACAAAAGGTGCAGGTGATTGTTGAGCATTTTAAATACAATGTCATGGGCTTGCTGGGCGGGCAGGCCAAGGCCATGGTGGTGACCAACTCAAGGAAAGAAGCGGTGCGGTATAAGCTGGGGTTTGATAAATACATCAGCGAAAAGGGGTATCAAAAAATTCACGCCATGGTGGCGTTTTCCGGTGAGGTGATCTTTGACGAAAATGACCCCCATGTTGCGGGGCTGTTGGGGGAAAAGTTTGTCCAATAAGTTGGAATTATTAGAGTTTGATTTTTAGTTGTGGTAGGCAAATCTGCCATGTGAGTCTATATTTTATTTTAATGAAATATGGCAATGCTCTCATCCTGATCAGATGTAAGAATGTTCACATCATATTTTTTACTGATCCACTCAATGAGTTCTTCAACATTTTCGCCTTGAAGAGAGATTTCAATACGGGGCTTTTTCACGAGAGCCAACATAATACACCTCCATTTCGATTTCCCCTTGCCGGAAAGTTCAACATGCCACATATCGATAATTTAAATGGCAATGGTATGTATCCTTTCCCAAGAATGAAAACTTGTGCTAACTTTTTTGTACCGGGCCATCAGCTTTGAGGTCTTCAATCAATAAGAACAGCAACTTCAGGACATTCGCCGGTAGCCCCTTTAAATCACGGAGGATTTTTCTCTTTATTTTGACCTCATAATTCATAAAGTTATATTATAACCTAATGGAGTAATAATCAAGATGTGTTTTTTGATCTGCGAGTCCCTGCTTCATCAGCCAGGCGCTGGATAAAGTTCAGCAGTGCGTTCCTGGCAGCGCAGCCGCCAGGAAGATTTACAATCACTTTTTCGGCGTATCAGGTACGCTGGGGGGTTTTATCTGGTTAACCCGACAAGTTCATAGGGATTGGAGCCCGCTGTAACTATTTTTTCGTACAGATCTTTATTCACTGTAAATGTGTTAGCAACCGTCACAAATTTTTCAGGCTGATCCAGGTATTTCAACAGGGCAAAGGCCATGGCGGGTTTGGCACTTTCCTTTGGAACAAGGGCCCGGACTTTATCAAAATTAAAAGAAAAGGCAATGCCGGTTCCGGTGCTGGTTTTTTTATCAGTAATGAGCACAATGGCAGCAGGATTATCAATGGAAATTTTTTCTTTCTGGGCCTTTGTCAATTTCTTTACAATCATGCCGCCTTTGCCGGGTGTGGTATCAAGCATGGCCATGAAAGCATCCTCCTTGCACCACACAGGGCAGGATATAATGGTGTATTTTTCTCCTTTTTTCAGCGGATAGTCCCTCTGAATCATCCTTGCCATGAGATATCCCGAGGTTACGCCGGGGCAGATATGGTTGTGCAGTTCGGCGCACTTAAAATAATCATAAGGTGCACCAATGGCCCAGGAACCGGCAATGGTCGCGATGGTGAAAAGGTCAGGACCACAGGTAAAACGGTCCTTATTCTTCCAAAAAGATTTTTCTGAAATCTTTGGCAGGGAAAGATTTATTGTTTCCTTTATTTTTTTTTCATCGCTCCATGTGATTATGGCAGCGTCACCTGTGCTTTTATTGAACAAAGTGATGCTCAGGGGATTTGTCTGGGGCCTTTGGAAGAACAGCATGTTCTGTCCGCCGGTTGTGCAGCCTGTCATCTGTTCCAGCAGCAGAACCTTTTCAATGCCAAAGGTGTTGCCCTTCCTGAGATAGGGGGCATTTGTCACCACCAGCAGATCCGGCGTACTTTTTTCAACATGGACCTGTTCCATGCCTTGCTTGATCATCTGTTTCAGATCCGATTCTGTTGCATTGGCCTGTACCACGGCAATCATGAAAACAAGGGTTACCAACATAAAATTTTTAAAACAGCGCTTCATTTTTAAATTCTCCATTTTTATTCGTTCATAAATAATCCGACTTTCAACGCCTTGATCATTCCGATGACCGTGCCCAGAAGCCCAGAAGCGGGGCAATGTTTCCGATGGTGGCAAGGGTCTGGATATGGGTTGAAAGGTCTCTGACCTCTTCCTATGTGGCATTGACAATGACGGTTTCCAGGGTTTCCCTGTTGCAGGCTTTGGCATCAAGGGCCTGGGTAAGAATTCTTCCCATGGGAGAGCAGCTTTGGGTCGCTGTCTCCAGCGCTTCTTCATCTTTTTCCTGTTCCAGCAAATGGACAACGGTTTGGGCAAGTCCGGTTCCGCGACTTCTCATCCGGGCATAGTAAATCAACCGCTCCAGAAAAATGGCAAAGGCCAGCACGGAACAGATCAGGATGGGAATAACAAGTACGCCGCCTTTGGCAATGAATGCGCTAAAATCAATTGAAAAAAAATCTGTCATATTTATTTCCTTTTATTGTTATAGCGACTATCAAATGAATTGATACAAGTTTCTCCTTAATACTTATATTAAACTCCGTCTAAAATACTGCAATTATTAGAGTTTCATTTTTCGTTGTGGCAGGTTAGTACTGCCATGCAGGTTATAAGAACGGACTCAATTCATCTGAGAAGACCTATAGCATTGGTGGTGGGGTATCCATTTTCAATGACCGCCACAATGTGAATATTTAAGCTTGGATGATTTGTGAAAGACGGGCCTAATGGCTTGTGTGGTATTCAAGGCCATCATGCCGCATCATTGCCCATGGTGGTCACATCGGCGATGCCGTCAAAATCCAGGTCTTAAAAATGCCCACAAAAAAAGCCACGAAGGCATGACAGATTTTACATCTGTATGTTGCCTTCGTGGCATTTTTTTATCGGCACTGAGACACAACACCATGGAACAATCAAAAAAAACTGGATCATCACATTTCAGGTTGCATCATTAATATATAAAATTATAAATACTGTACTCTGGTTCGAAGTTTTCATAAGATACTGATTCTATAATCAATCAAATAAAAATTTCGATTCTTTCGATTTAAAATCGATATCATCTTCCTGATGAATTATGAGCAATGTTTAATAAATAAAAAATTGTTTGTCAATGATTAATTGAAAGTAAACCCCCGGCTTTGCCGGGGGACCCACAAAAGTTTGACTTTTACGGGAAACTCTTTAAAAGTCTCTCCATAATGAACCGCC
>CAKZLA010000300.1 GCA_937124525.1 uncultured Desulfobacterium sp. | reverse complement strand
GACTATTTACACTGGAAGATAAAGTCACAGCGCAAGAAGCTAATAGCGCTGAGTTAGTTGAGATGCAGTTTGATAAAAACAATACAACTTTGGCGCTTAATAACATTGGCTATAAATACCAAGAGCACAGTGCTTTAGCTAATATCAGCTTTACCCTTAAAGCACAGCAAAAAGTAGCGATTGTAGGCAGAAGCGGCAGTGGTAAAAGCACCTTGCTAAAACTCCTGGCCTTTGTCTCCCCACCTGTGAAAGGCAGCCTTTTTTTTAATGGAAAGGTTGAAGCCCCCTTCTCCCCAAAGGTACGTTTTAACATTACTCTGTTGACCCAGACCCCTTATCTGCTAAAACGGTCCGTGCAGGACAACATCACCCATGGACTGAAAATCAGGGGAAAGGCCCATGGTCGAAAAGATCCAGAGGTCTGCAAACAGGTCAGGGAGGTCATGGCACGGGTGGGGCTGACATTTGAGGAATTTGCCCACCGAATGGATTATGAACTCTCCGGAGGTGAGGCACAACGGGTGGCCATGGCAGCCCGTCTGATTTTAAAACCCCAGGTATTGCTGCTGGATGAACCCACGGCCAGTGTGGATGTAAACAGTGCCGCACTGATTCGACGGGCGGCCCTTTACGCCAGAAAAACCTGGGGAACCACCATTGTCATTGCCAGCCATGACCACGAATGGCTCCAGGGCGCCTGCGACAGCCTATTTCAATTGTATCATGGCAAAATATTCCAGGCGGGTTCTAAAAATATCATTCCAGGCCCCTTTGTCCAGGATGGTCAAGGTTTTTTTTACCCTTCCTCTACCACGGAGGCTGAACAAACACTCCGGGTAACGGCCCCACCCCATGCCAACGCCTCTGCCCTGCTGAAAACCGATCATATCCGAATCACCGCCGAAGAATATTCCCCAAAGGAAGAAAAACCGGAAAAAGACCATCCGGAAACCGTGGCCGCAAAACCACCCATCCAGGAAATGCCTGGTAAACTGGAGCAAAAAACCAATCACACAGTCAGGGGGGAGGTACTGCGGCTCATGGGGGATAAAAATAATGGGTATATTATTGTGGCCATTAAGGTCAGTGAAATGAACTTCACCATCCGGGTCAACCCAGAAGCGGTACTCCATTCAAAATTGCTTCCCGGGTCCCGGGTGATGTTAACCTATGCACTGAAAGACATCGAGTGGATCTAAGGCCTAACCGGCAGCGTGTCCCGGAGTGATTTCCCGTGTCTTTTCAAGATCTCTCAAGGCAAGATAAAAGGCCCCCACTGCCAACTGGGCACAATGCTCTTCATGGGAAGGAAGTGTTTTTAAAAAAGCGGCCACATCTTCATGGGTGATGTTCCACAGGGCCTCCATGGGTTTTCCCTTTGCCAGTTCAATGACGGCATTTGCACAGGCATTGGTATTGACACATCCATCAATATCATAGGAAATGGACGTAATTTCTCCATTGGTTGCCATGATAAAAAACTCCACGGTATCTCCACACTCTCCGGTGCGTTTGCCATATCCATCGGCATGGGTCACCCGCTCCTGGTAATCATGTTTCAATGCCATCTCAAGGTATTCCAGGGAATGATCCTGCCAGAAATCTATTTTTTTCTGTTCCATTTGCACACACTCATTTTAAAATATTTAAAGCCATGGTAGGCTTACACATCCCCTTGGGGGAAAAGGTATTATTACCGCAAACACAAAATATTATCACCGGGTACATTGCTTTTCAAGGAGAATTCCCATCCATGTTGCATTTTGTCATGGCCTTTAAAAAGTTTTTTCGATTACTGCGACATCACAATATGCACCGGGCACTTGTTTTTGTTCTGGTTGTCATTGTGGGGGGAAGCGGCCTTTTGTGCTACCTTGAAAAAGATCTCACCTTTTTCGATGCCATGTGGTGGTCCATTGTCACCATGACCACCGTGGGGTATGGTGATATCTCCCCGGTAACCCTGGGCGGCAGGATTGTTGCCACCGTTGTCATGCTCAGCGGCATTGGTCTTCTGGGGCTTGTAACGGCCACCATTGCCGGTATTTTTATTGAAAACAGATTATTGGAGAGACAAGGCATGAAGCAGACCCATATCGTGGATCATTTTATCATCTGTGGCTGGAATTTCAGGGGTAAAACCATTATTTCAGAGATGAAGGCCGACCCCAAGTGCCGGAACATACCCATTGTTGTCATTGCCGATGTGGATGAACTCCTGGAACAGGGGGAACATCTGATATTTATCAAAGGCCTTGTGGAACCTGAAACCCTTGACAAAGCCAATGCCAATGCCGCATCGGCTGCCATTATATTGTCCGATGACAGCCTGGATACCTATTCCCGGGATGCCAAAGCCATACTTTCCACCATGAGTATCAAAAACCATTGCCCGGATCTTTATACCTGTGTTGAACTCATGGACCCTTCCAATATGGAACATTGCCGGCTGGCCAGGGCCGATGAAATCATTGTTGTGGGGGAGTTGTCCACCAATCTCCTGGTCCAGGCGGCCCTTGATCATGGCATCACCCGGCTGGTCAGTGAGCTGGTGAGCAATAGATACGGCCACGACCTTTACAAACTAAAATGCCCGCCTTATCTTGTTGGAAAATCTTTTTTCCAGGTGATGTGTGAACTCAAGGAAAAACACAATATCATCTGCATCGGCATTGAGGATGTGTCGGGAAAAACATTGACGGCCAACCCTGACAACGACCATCCCCTTAATGAAGATGATTTCTTAATGGTCATTTCATGGGATAGACCGGAAATCAGCTGAAAATTATTGGTGACCCCACTTTAATCAAACAAGGACAAGGAGAACTCAATGGAAGAAAAATTCAGCCTTATTAAAGAATTTTTGCAGGAGATGTCCATCTCAATCATCAAAGAGGACGCCGCAGAAGAACTTGTGGTGGTGGAAGACGAAGAAAACGGTATTAAAAACATGGTCATCGACTGCGAGGCCCCCATTGTGGTTCTGGAACAGGTGATCATGAAGGTGCCGGCCACCACGGAAATATTTTATAAAAGACTTTTGCAGCTCAATCGGGAACTGGTACATGGTGCCTTTGTGCTGGACTCAGATGAGCAATTCATCATTTTCCGGGACACCCTTCAGCTGGAAAATCTTGACCGCAACGAACTGGAAGGCTCCATCCACTCTCTGACCCTGGCTCTTTCCGAATATGGTGCTGAACTTCTGGAATATGTCTAAACGATTTCTGTCAAAGAATATATCCGCTGGCTTGTCTTTTTATTCTGTTTTCTGACTTGGGCTTTTCCATATATAGAACCTGCTAAATCATGGAAAAACCCGCCTGGAATATGAATAAAAACCCTACACATACCGGTATATTTTTATCCGGCAATCGCCTGCCCCCTCCCCAGAGTGGTCTCGATGTTACGACCAATCCCATCCAAACAAATGAATAATTAAGGAGATATACAATGTCATTTTTTAAAAGACTGTTTAAAGTAGGTGAGTCCAACGCCCATTCACTTGTGGATAAGATGGAAGACCCCATTAAAATGACGGAGCAGGGCATCCGGGATCTTAAAAAAGATCTCACCGCTGCTATGCATGGCCTTGCTGAGGTAAAAGGCATTGGCATCCGCACCCGCAAAGAGGCTGACAAGAAAAAACATCTGGCTGCTGACTATGAAAGAAAAGCCATGCTGCTGCTCCAAAAAATGCAGAGCAATCAGATACCAGCCGACGAGGCAGAACGCCTGGCCACCGAAGCACTAAATCGAAAAGAAGAAAATGCAGCAGATGCCCTGAGGTTGGAGAAAGAAGCAACAGCCCATGAAACAAGGGGCAATGATCTTCAATCCAAGGTGAACAAACTTAAATCCACCATCACCTCCTATGAGAATGATCTTATCACCTTAAAAGCCCGGGCAAGAACCGCCTCCTCCACCAAAAAAATTAATGCCCAACTGGCCAACATTGATTCTTCTTCCACCATTGGCATGCTGGAAAAGATGAAGGCCCGGGTGGAAGAAGATGAGTCCCTGGCCCAGGCATATGGTGAAGTCGCTGACGCCGGTGGCTCCATTGACTCAGAGATTGACGCGGCCCTGGGAGGTGCACAAACCGCAAGTGCCTCGGAAAATCTTCTTGAACTTAAAAAAAGGATGGGGATCTCCTGATCCCTGGAACTCACCATGGGCTTAATGGATTTTTTTAAACAAAAAAAGACAAACAAGGGACCAGACCCCCTGTCCGGTCTCACCCTGGATACCCTTAAAAAAGGGTATTACCTGGATTATGACATGAAAACCTGGGAGGTGCTGGCGGCCAACACCTATGACTGGGGAGATAATGACATAACTTATGAGTGGCAGCTCCAATGCCATGATGATACCTTTTTTCTGGAAATGGAAAATGATGATGACATGTTCTGGTCCCTCAGTCGCAAGGTGCCTTTGCGAAAACTGGACCAGTCTATCATCACACAACTTAAAAACGGAGAGGACCCACCCGACACCCTGCCCTTTGAAGGTGAAATTTTTTACCTGGAAGAGACCGGAGGGGGACATTTCCATGCAGATGGAGCAGAACAGGGTCGTGAAATGATCCAATGGTGCTACGAAGATGACGATGGAACCCGGTTTCTCACCATTGAACAATGGGGGGAGACGGATTTTGAACTGAGTCTGGGTAAAAAAGTTGAGGAGTATCAATTCTCCGACATTCTTCCGTCGGGAAAAACTGACATCTAAGGGGCCTTCATAATCTTGAATGGGACTTCTTGGTTAAAAGTTAAATGCCATCCTTCTGTTTCCAGATGGGGGATGGCGTTTTTAACTTTAGCTGGGGCTTTGTCATCACTTCATATCAGGATCACTGATGTTGAACGATGCAGTTGACAATGCACTGTGATGTGCTCCAACCTGATTTTGACCATGCACTGCCCGGTTTTTACCCATGAATTACCCGGATACTTTCAGGATCGATGGCAATTTCCACGAGCTCTCCCCTTTCAGGCAATCTGCCCCGGGCTGGCACATCAAAGGAAAATCGGACCCCAAACAAGGTGTTTATCCGGATGCGAACCACGCTGCCCTGGAAAAAAAGTTCTTCAAGAATACCATAAACTCTATTTTCTTTCTTTTCTCCATCTTCCCCTGGGGTGAATACCTCTTTTCGTCCTGTGTTCTGGGCCTTTCCATGGGAAGTAAAATCCCCTGATCCGCCATCGCCTCTTTCAAAAAGCTCATATTCTTCTGACCTGTTATGGGTGTTGGCCGTAACAATGGTCCCCCCATCGGGCAAAAATAAAAGAGAGATCTTTCCTTTATTTCCCATGTTCCCCGGGGGCATGGTAAAATAAGCAACGCCCTTTTCATGGGCAATGCGAACTTGCCCTTCATCCGTAAAAGAGATACCCTTTTCAACGATGTTCTGAAAACCGAGAAAATCCGCCACAATGCGATTTTCTGGGTGGTTGTAAAGTCTCACTGGAGGGTCCATCTGTTCCACCCTGCCCTGGCTCATGACGCAGATGCGATGGGCAACGGCAAAGGCCTCCTGCTGGTCATGGGTGACCAGTATGGTGGTTATGCGGGTTTTGTCCAATATGGTGCAAAGATCAGACAGCAGTCGTTCCCGGAGCAGTCGGTCAAGGGCTGCCAGGGGTTCATCCAGCATGATCAGCTTTGGTTTCGGCGCCAGGGTTCTGGCCAGGGCCACCCGCTGGCGTTCCCCACCGGACAGCTCTGTGATGCGCCGATTTCCATGGATGGACAAGCCCACCAATTCCAGCATTTCTGCCACCCGATGTTTAATTTCTTTTTTGGATTTTTGTTTCATCTCCAGACCAAAGGCAATGTTTTCGAATACATTTCTATGGGGGAACAGGGCAAAATCCTGGAACATCATGCCGAAATTTCGTTCATGGGGGAAAAGATCCTTGATGTTTTTGCCCCGGAACAGCACCTCTCCCCCATGGAAGGTGTCAAGCCCTGCCACAATGCGAAGAAGGCTTGTCTTCCCGCACCCCGAGGGTCCCAGCAGGCAAAGACGTTCTCCCCGATCCATGGACAGGCTCACCAAATGGAGGATTGTCTCCCCCCCCATGTGACTTGAAATATTTTGTAATGATAACTCTTTCATGAAATCTCAACTTTCGGGCCGGATTTTCATTTTGGTTCCCCGGTACATTGGTGGTGGCAAGGTGTTAACGTTAAAATCCTTCATAACCTTGGGGTCTGAGCTTCTCTATGACCATGAAACCGGCAGTAGTAACTAACATCAGGAGGGAAGACACTGCCATGGCCTGTCCATAATTGGTGGCCCCGGGTTGTCCCAGAAAACCATAAATGGCCATGGGGATGGTGGCATACTCGGGCCGGGCCGTGAACAGGGTGGCACCAAATTCTCCCAGGCTGATGGTAAATGCAAAAACGGCCCCAACAGTGAGTGCCCGCCCTATGATGGGCAGATCCACATGGACCCAGACCCTGCCAGGTGATGCCCCTAACATGCCTGCGGCTTCCCTCAATGCCTGGGGAATGGATCTGATGGCTGGCAGCACGGATCGTACCACAAAGGGAAAGGCCACCAGGGTGTGTACCACCGGCACCAAAAAGGGGGAAGTCCGCAAATTCAAAGGCGGCGCATCCAGGGTGATGATCATGCCAAATCCCAAGGTAACGGCGGAGGTGGACAAAGGCAGCATGAACAGCGGATCAAGCAAGCTTGAAAAGCGCCCTTTTGCCCCATGGATAACCACGGCGGCGCAGCCTCCCACCACCAGGGCCATCCCCAGGGTGGCCATGGCAAACATCAGTGAATTTCCCATGGCCCTCATGGGCGGCACATAAAAAATGGAACCCGACACATTGTAAAAAAGGGATTGATAAAAAACAAGGGACACCCTTCCTTCATACCACAATGACTTGATCACCAGGGCCAGCATAGGAAATAGGGAAAAACATACAATAAATCCCACACATCCCAACACCATGCATTTTTCCACCCCACCCTTTGGCATGCTGGCTGACATGGCCTCGGTTTCCGGAGAAAATTGGACAAGCCTTTTTTGCAGGGCCGTGTAAACCCACATCATGGCAAAGGTGATCACTATTTGAAGCAAAGAGAGCATGGCAGCCACGGGCAGGTTAAACAGGTGGGCCGCCTGACGATAAATTTCCACCTCAATGGTGGAAAACCCAGGTCCACCCAGGATCAAAATGACACCAAAGCTTGAAAAACAGAAAATAAAAACCAGAAAAGAGGCCGCAAAAATGGCGGGCTTTAAAAGGGGCAGGGTCACCTTAAAAAAAACCTGGAAAGGGGTTGCCCCCAACATGGCGGCAGCCTCCTTCATCTGGGGGCCGATGGCGGACCAGAACCCCACAGTGATGCGAAGCACCACGGAAAAATTATAAAAGATGTGGGCCACAAAAATCATGGTAAGGGACTGCTCTGCTGCCAGATTACACAAAAGCCCCTTTTCTCCGGCCAGGGCCTGGAAGGCCGCAGCCACCACAATGGTGGGCAATACAAAGGGAATGGTGGCCAGGGTCATGAATAATTTTTTCCATGGAAAATTAAAAGTTGCCATGACATAGGCACACGGAAGGGCAATAACCAGGGTCAGCAGTGTGGAAATCCCGGCCTGCCATATGGTGAACCAGACAATGCCAGCAATGCGTTTTGACTGAAGCAGGTACCCGGAACTTGACAGGGAAAAATCCCCCTGGCTGAAAAAACTTTTAAAAAAAATGCCTGCCAGGGGATAAAAATAGAACAGGGATAAAAACACCAAGGGAATCAGCCCTGCCAGTATCCCGGGAGAAATGCTGAACCTTTTAATCATAAAACCCTCCAGGGATATCCCTGTTTTCCAAAGCGCTCCCACAAAACCGCCCATAAAAAAACCAACTCATCAAGTGTTTTTTTAAAATTACGGGGATGGTCTACAACATCAATTCAGTCCACTGGCCAAGCCAAAGGTCTCTACGGGATTGGATGAGATCAGATGAAAGGGTGGCAGGTTCCTGGGTAATACTGGCATGTTTCTGGAACACCTCGGGCAACACTGCCTTATTATTGGCGGGAAACACAAACATCTGCAAAGGAATATCAGCCTGAAAAGACGGAGACAGCAGAAAATCCAGCAACTCCCCGGCAAGGGCTTCCTGGTCTGTACCCTTAAGAATTCCGGCAAATTCAATCTGACGAAAGGCAGATCCATGGCCAATAACTACGCCGGTGGGACTTTGTGCAGGTTTTTCCTTGGCATAAAAAACTTCTGCGGCAGGACTTGAGGCGTAACTCACCACCAAGGGGCGGTCACCATCGGAAGCTGCGGAAAATTTTCCCCAGTATGCCTCTTTCCAGCCGCTGGTAATCAATACATCGTTGAATTTAAGCTGTTTCCAGAAATTAAGATACCCATCTTCTCCAAACCGGCTGATGGTGGCCAGGAGAAAGGCAAGCCCCGGGGAGGATGTGGCAGGATTTTCCACCACCAGAAGACCCTTATATTGAGGCTTTACCAGATCATCCAACATGGTGGGGGGCTGTATGTCATGGATTTTAAACCATGCCCGGTCATAGTTGAGACACACATCCCCGAAATCAACGGGTACCAGAGCATGGGAGGGATCAAGCTCCAGGCTGTCATCCACATCAGAAAGATGTAAAGAAGGGCGGGGGATGAACATGTCTGCGGCCAACGCCCGGCTTAAAAAGGTATTATCCACCCCGTAAAAGAGATCGGCAAGGGGATTGTTTCTGGATAAAATAGCCTTGTTAAGTGCCTCTCCTGCATCCCCCGCCTTTAAAAAAACCACCTTGGCATTGTGGGCTTTCTCAAAAAGGGCAATGACCCCAGCGCTGACACTGAAACTGTCATGGGTCATGAGAGTGATCTCCTGCACCCCCTCTCCTTTCGGCCCAGATACCTCCTCTGGTGCATGGGATTGCGTTGCAGTGGCAGATACAACAGACGTTGATGTCACCTCCTCCTTTTCACTGTCCCGGGAACAGCCACACATTACCAAAATACTTAACAGCAAAAGAACCACTCCATAACGTATTCTCATTTCTATTTCCCTCACAAAAAAAAGCCATTGCCCCATTCCCGGCACAAGCAGGAACAGGTTCAATGGACTTTAATAATTCACTGAAACTTCCCTACGCCAGCATTATCTGGATCAGGTTAAGCGGTCGGGACAATATTCAAACCCCTCTCAGCCGATAATCAGCTCCCACAGGTCTCTTCAAGCGATGCAGAGCCCTTTATAAAAATTCACACTAAAACCAACGCCACGGCAAGTCAAGAAATATTACCATAATGGGAATGCGCCCCCTCATTATTATATTGATACGACAATTCCAAAATGAGAATTTACATACCAGATATTCGTCCTTGACTTAACACATATAAACTAATAAAATCGAAACGTTATTGAATGGGATTGTTAAACAGTTATCCACAAAAAACGCCCCCGGGCAAGGAGAATATCATGTATGAAATCATAGCCAATCCAGAAGATTATCAAATAGATGACCTGATCAACGGCACCGGAAACGCCCCCATGGAATTTTCCCAGGATGAGCGGCAGAAATGGGCAGCAGAGATCGACGAATTCAGTAAAAAGCTCATTGATTTTTCTGGAAAATCAAAGGAATTATCCAAAGTTCTGTCCAGTGCCAGCACCATTTCAACCACTCCGGCGTCGTTAAAAACCCTTAAAATCCAGCTGTTCAATATCAACGATGCATTGAACAGTGCCCTTGACATTGCTGGAAAACTGGAATCAGACATCGTTTCCAAATAACTGCCACGGGCAGACCGTATTCTGGACCCGGCCTGCCCACAAGGAAGATTGAAACTCCCTCTTGATTTGCCCACAACATGGGGCAGAAATAGATTCTGCCTCCTACGCTATTAAATTTGTATGCTCTTTGGTCTGCCCACAACAAAGGTTGAAATTCGTCAGGTTTACCGGTATTTTCTTATAAAATGGAATTAGCTGGTAAATGACACCAGCCTGCCCATCCCGGGAAAGGGCTACTTACTTAAGGCGGGACAGCCTTTAAAATCAAGGTTCTCAGTAGCCCTTAATTTTGGGACATGCGAAGAACTTATCCACATAAAAAGCCTTGAAAATATCCCGGATTAAGTGGGTAGCCCGAAAAAGCATCGACATTATTGTCGAGCATAACGATTTCCGTCGAGTTTATCACACACTATATTTTTACGTTACAACTATAAATAATTGATATTAACCAAAAAAATATTTTTTTCTCCTTGGCATGCTTCCTGTATTAGTAAGATAACAACAGGTAGTTACACAACGGGAAACCGTTATTATCAATCATGCAACAAGGAGATTATTCATGAAATTCACAGCCACATTAAAAAAAGCCACACTGATTTCAGCATCATTGCTCATGATCACCCTGCCAGCCATGGCAGGCCACGGACCTGGAGACGGCAGCGGCAACGGTGGAAACGGTCCAGGAGACGGTACTGGGAACGGCCCTGGTGACTGTAGCATCACCATGCAGACAACGCTGGATTCACTCACCCTGGCCAGGGGCGGAAATGGAAACGGCTCGGGACAAGGCGGCCATGGTCCCGGGGATGGTACTGGTAACGGCGGAAACGGACCTGGGGATGGCACTGGACATGGTCCTGGAGATGGCACTGGCACCGGAGATTGCCCCAACGTCTGATAGTTGAATACTCGATGATCCAATTTTTTTATCTTGATATATTGGGGAGGCATTTTCCAACGCCCTCCATAAAAAAAAGGCTGCCCCTCCGGGACAGCCTTTTTTATTGCAGTCCGTCTGCCGCCACTGTTCCTTAACTGCAAACCGGTTGCTAAAAAAACCGTGTTTTGTTAAACTTGAGTTTGGTGATCAACCGATGACACAGGCCCCCCTCCTTGATTCCCAAAGCTATTCAACTGGCCGGTGTGGTGTCAAAACCCGGCTTGAGCATTAAATGACGTCAAAGGAATTTACAAATGGGAAGATCACATCCTTTTTATTTTTTTTCATTTATGATTTTATTGGGCCTTATTTTTTCCCATCTGGTTGTCGCGCAGGAATTCCTTTCAGGACAAGTTATAGAAGTAAATGAAAAAAAAAATGAATTTGTGATGCACACAGAAAAACCCCGGTTAGCTGCCCCCAAAGGTATTCCCATGGGCAAAGCAAGCATCCGGGTTCGGCCTGCCATGGAAAATATCCTCCCACGCCGTGCGGGCCAAGCAGTTTTGCCCGGATGCGTCACTGCTGGCAGCCAGGTACGCGTATGGGGGCACTGGGAAGAAACCGCACACAATGTGCTTCTGGCCCATGACATCAAAGGATGTGCCGGGGGAGGATGTGCAGACCCCACCGGGATTATGTCCCGTCTTAAAAAAACATTGGGTATCACGGAAAAACAAAGCACAAAAGGGAAAATAGGCGCAAAGAACGGTAGCCAAAATGCCGGTTCTGAAACCTCTGGCAGTGGTTCCAGTGGCGGCTCCGGTAATGGTTCCGGCGGTGGGGGGGGTAGCGGGGGTGGGGGAAACGGAGGAGGTGGTGGTGGTGGCGGTTCTGGCGGCGGCGGCGGTGGAGGTGGCAGCCATTGAAACTGAATCCAAGCTGGAAAGGTATTCTATTTGTCTTTGGAGCTCTCATTGTGCTCCTTCTGGGCAATTTTTACTGGCAGACCCAACGCATCAACAAAAGTTTCAAAGAACACTCCTTAACCCACTCCACGGTTCTGGGGGCCGTGGTGGAGCTAAATATCCGCAACTCCCTGACAAACCATGGTGCCCTGGAAACCCTGATTGGGCATTCCCTTGAAAACGCCGCCCGATTTGTCCGCTATCTGAATCAGCTGGAACCCTTCACGGCCCAGGAACTGGAAGCCTTTGCCAAGGCTTCGGGCCTGGCAGGCATCACCATCTTCAGCCTCCAGAGAAAATCAACAATAGCAGGTCCCCGGGGATGGCTGCACAGCCCCATAGGCGATAAGGACAATGGCCTGATATTTCTGCCCAACTCCCATCTTTATCTTTTTGCGGTTCCCCCTTTGATCCAAAAACCATTTTCCCATGGAAATGACGGCATTGTTGTGGGAATGTCTTCAGAACAAATGGATAAAATCCAGGAAACCCAGTCCGTGAATCACCTGATCAAACGCCTGAGCCAGATGAAGGGAATTGAATATGTACGATTTGAGGCCATTGAAAGCCAAAACACTCCCCGCCTTCCCGCTTCCCACGACACCAGACTCATCCATATCAACGGCAGACCCGTTTCCGAAACCAGGATTACCATGGGAGACAAAATCTTAGTTGTGGGTCTTGAGGCCAACTATTTTTCCCATCGCATGGCAACCCTTAAAAAAGAGCTCATGGTCTTTATTTCTCTACTGGTGATCCTTGGCGGGGTTTCATCCTGGTGGCTTTATCGCCTGCAGCAGCAGAGACTGGAACAGACCCGGACCTTTGAAAGAAAAATGGCCCGACAACTGGAGCAAGCCTCCCTTGGCCGAGCAGCGGCAACCATCACCCATGAAATGAGAAACCCCTTAAATGCCATCAGCATGGGGCTGCAACGCCTGGAGATGGAGTCCCGGGCCCTGGATGATGATCATCGTCAACTGATCACCAGCATGAGAGAAGCGCTGGAGCGCAGCAATGGGGTCATCACCCGTCTGCAACAATATGTCCACCCCTTTGAACCGGGCCAGCAGGAGATCCTTCTGGCCCCGCTTCTGGACTCCCTTGGGGTCTTGTATCGTCCCCAATGTACCGAATACAAAATTTCCCTTGATTTTCAACTTGATGCCGGAGCAACGGTGAAAGGAGATGCAAATCACCTTGGCCAAGCCTTTGAGAATTTATTAAAAAACGCGGTGGAGGCCCAGCCCCATGGAGGTGGCATTAAGATCAGGCTGTCAAAAAAAGAGAAAGACAACATCATTCGCATTGAAAATCCATGCCATACCCTTGCATCGGAACAAAGCCAACTGGTATTGGACCCCTATTTTACAACAAAGACCTATGGCACGGGTTTGGGGCTTGTCATCAGCAAAAAAATAATTGAAGCCCATGGCGGACATCTGGAAACTCATTATAGGAATAATGTTTTTTTAGTATATGTAACACTTCCAATGGCTTGATCACACAACAGACAGGTTCCCATTTTTTCGATGGAATGTATATCGAGATCTGGAAAAACGATTCATCCCGGAGCAAGAGAAAAAACATGAAAATATTGATTGTGGACGACGAGGAAATGCAATGCAATATGCTGCAGGGATTCCTTGAAAAACAGGGATTTCAAACCCTGACCGCTTCCGGTGGAAAAGAAGCCCTGGCCCTTTTTGAGACCCATCCGGTGCAGCTTGTCCTCATGGACCATCGCATGGAAGACATGAACGGAGATGAGGTACTGGCAAAAATGAAGGCCCTGTCCCCCCTTGTTAAAGCCATCATGATCACGGCTTATGGAAATGTGGAAACCGCCGTCAAGGTCATGAAACTCGGAATCAATGATTTTCTTGAAAAACCCATTGATTTAAAAAAACTCCTGGACAAAATCCACACCATGGAACAGGAAATCTCCATTGAAACGGAATCCGACCAAGTGACAGAATCCATTGAGCACCAGAAACTGCCCCTGACCATCGTCGGCACCAGCAGCCGGATGCAGGAACTGCTGTCCATGGTATACCGCATTGCCCCCACCGACTGGTCTGTTCTCATCCGGGGGGAAACCGGCACGGGAAAGGAGCTCATTGCAAGGCTTCTGCATCTCATGGGCCATCGAAAGGATGCCCCTTTTATTGAGGTCAATTGTGCAGCCATACCGGAAACCCTTTTTGAATCCGAATTATTCGGCCATGAAAAAGGCGCATTCACCGGAGCTTCAACCCGGAGAAAGGGACGCTTTGAACTGGCTGACAAGGGCACTTTGTTTCTGGATGAAGTGGGGGAACTTCCTCTGCAACTCCAGGCCAAACTATTGCGAACCCTACAGGAAAAAAAAATCACCCGGGTGGGGGGAGAAACAGATATCCATGTTGATATCCGGGTCATTGTGGCCACCAACAGGAATTTAAAGCAGATGGTGACAGAGGGATTGTTCCGGGAGGATCTCTATTTTCGACTCAATGTTTTAGAATTGACGGTGCCCCCTTTAAGGGAACGGCGGGAGGACATTATGCCCCTGGTTCATCATTTTTTTAATAAATATAATTTTACAGACATCTCCTTTCATTCGGATGCTTCGGCCCAGCTTGTGAAATATGATTTTCCGGGCAATATCAGGGAACTTGAGCATCTGATCCAGCGGCTGGGAACCCTGGTCCGGGGAAAGGTCATCCGGCTTCAAGAGTTACCGTCAATGATCCGGGAACGGCAGACATACACCGGTAAATTAAATGAACGTCTGGCAGCGGTGGAAAGACAAATGCTGCTGGCGGCCCTGGAGGATAATGACTGGGTTCAGACCCGGGCAGCAGCAGCCCTTGGCATCAGTGAACGGGTATTGCGATATAAAATAAATAAAGCTGGAATTAAAAAATAAGGCATCGCCTTCCTGCCGACAGCCAACAAAACTGGGATTCCATCTCTGTTCTCAATCCTTTGATCCGGTTTATTGTTTCCATAAAAACTTCGCCTTTGACATCATCCCCTGACATGAGAATATGCTTCTGCTCAGGGCAAAGATACCAGGTGCACACAAAAGGCCGCTCCAGACGGGACAGGAGACAGCCAGTGGTTGAAAAATTACAACATTGGCAATGGTCATTGTGATCTTTATTTTTGGAAATCTGGGCACCTGGCAGTTTGTCAAAAGCAAAATAGAGGTAAAGCAAATCCTTGAAATCAAACCAGATGGTGGCTTTTTTGCAGCAGATATCCCGACAATTGATGCAGGTAAGGGCGCACAGATCATCCATGGGGCGGGAAAGGCTTTTAAATAATTGCCGGATGGTCTCTGCTCGTTGATACAGGGGATTAAAGTCTTTATGGTGGACTTTTTTGATGGTATCAAAAAATGGGGTTAAGGCCTGCCATTCTTTTTCATTCTGCCAGGGAATGCGTGTTGTCTGATCTGCCATGATAGTTTGAATAACTTCCTTGCATCTCGTTACAAATTATAATCAAATATCCAAGATTAAATTAGCACGGGTATCTTGTCAAGGAAGGAATCTTATATCATTGATATCCATACAAAGATAAGGATTCCAAGAGAAGTATAAAAAATGCAAAAATTGCAACATGAACCCATCCGGGCATTTGCCACAACATGTTGTGGCGGTGCCCGAATGGGTTAAATATTTAAAAAATAAAACAAAGCAATTAATCTACTTCCTGCCCTTACCTAAACCGATCTTAATCAAAGATTCTTCCATTTCACCCAGGATTGAAGGATCATCAATGGTCGCAGGCACTTTGTACTCTTTCTGGTCTGCGATTTTCTGAATGGTACCCCTCAAAATCTTACCGGAACGGGTTTTGGGAAGCCGTTTAACAACGGTAGCCATTTTAAAAGCAGCCACAGGCCCAATGCGATCACGCACCATCTTGACAACATCTTTAACAATCTCAGCTTCATCACTTTTAACGCCTGCATTCAGCACCAAAAAGCCCACCGGCACCTGCCCTTTAAGCTTGTCCTCAACGCCTAGAACAGCACATTCAGCCACATCCGGATGATCTGACAGGACCTCTTCCATGGCACCCGTGGACAGACGATGACCAGCCACGTTGATGATGTCATCTGTTCTGGACATTACATAGATATAACCGTCTTCATCAATCACACCGGCATCGGCTGTTTTATAATATCCGGGAAATTCCTCCAGGTAGGCTTCAACATACCGTGCATCATTCTCCCAGAGTGTCGGAAGCGTCCCAGGAGGTAAGGGAAGTTTAACAACAAGAGCACCGATATCTCCCGCAGGCACCTGTTTACAAGACTCATCCACCACCTGCACATCCCAACCCGGCACGCCCTTGGTGGGGGAACCGTATTTAACAGGAAAATGATGAAGCCCCATGCAGTTGGCAGCAATGGCCCACCCTGTTTCCGTCTGCCACCAATGGTCAATAACCGGTACATCTAAATGTTTTTCAGACCATTGGATGGTATCTGAATCAGAGCGCTCCCCGGCCAGGAATAAAATTTTAAAGCAGGACAGATCATAATCCTTGATCAATTTTCCTTCCGAATCTTCACGTTTGATGGCACGGTAAGCGGTGGGTGCTGTGAACATACATTTAACTTTATGCTCTGAAATTACCCTCCAGAATACACCGGCATCGGGGGTGCCCACGGGTTTGCCTTCAAAGAAAACCGTTGTGCAGCCCTTTAAAAGAGGGGCATACACAATGTAAGAATGCCCCACAACCCAGCCAACATCAGATGCTGCCCACCAGACATCATCTTCATCAATGTCATAAATGGCCTTCATGCTCCACTTCAATGCCACGGCATGACCGCCATTGTCCCGGACAACGCCCTTGGGTTGGCCGGTGGTGCCGGAGGTATAAAGAATATACAGAGGGTCCGTGGCAGCCACGGAGACACAGTCAACGGGCTGTGCATCCTTCATGGCAACATCCCAATCAATATCCCGTCCGTCAATCATGGAGGCTATTTCCTGTGGACGCTGATAAATAATGCATTTACCAGGTTTGGAAGAAGACAACTCAATGGCCTTATCCAGCAGGGGTTTATATTTTATCACCCGGGACACTTCAATACCGCAGGAAGCCGATACAATGACCTTTGGCTTGGCATCTTCAATACGGGTGGCCAGTTCGTTGGCGGCAAAGCCCCCAAACACCACAGAATGAATGGCCCCGATTCTTGCACAGGCAAGCATTGCAATGGCAGATTCAGGAATCATGGGCATGTAGATGATGACCCGATCACCCTTGACAACACCTTGGGCTACAAGAATACCGGCAAATTTGGCAACTTCATCTCTTAATTCACTGTATGTGTATTTTTTAATGGTGTTTGTTACCGGACTGTCGTAGATGATTGCAAGCTTATCGCCTCTGCCTCTTTCAACGTGGAGATCAAGGGCGTTGTAACAGGTATTCATCTCACCGCCTGTAAACCACCGATACATGGGTTTGTCACTGTCATCAAGTACCTTGTCCCATTTTTTGTACCAATGGATATCTTCCGCAGCTTTACCCCAGAATTCGTCAGGATTACTAATCGATTGTTGATAAGCATCGTCGTAAAGATTACTCATTTTTTTCCCTCATTAATCCGTTAACATGTGAAGTGTGTTGATGTACTTCAGGCAGAGGCATCGGTCTTTCCATGCCTGTTTTGTACGCCAACACGTTTTAACCATGCACCCCAATGGTGTATTTGATCCAAAAGACTGAGCACTCAATCAGAAAAAATATGTAAAAATTATAGAGCAGTTCATTGTTTTTAACTTTATTTTTAATATTTTTAGCAAGTTAGATTGAGTTTTTGTAAGTTCTCAATAAGTCCGGGTATTCAGTGAATCCTTTTCAATACCATCCGGCGCTTAAAGAGTTAAGTATAGTAAAAATATATACTATCATATAGTTAGGTGCTTCTGTGTTTATATCAACCCGCAAAATGGACTAAACGATGATCAAGGACGAAACACGCTATAGTATACTTTAATATGGGTACAACGGTACTTGACTCTTGTGGGGGAGAAGACCCCGCTAAACAAAAACATTGCACTGAAAGATGTAAAACGAAAAATTAAGAAAGGGTTCCAAAAATTTAACTGTTTTAGTATTCGCTAAATTTCTCCATTTTCGTTGACCGAGATTTACTTTATGAAGTAAATTGCAGTCATGCTGGAATGATAAGCATCTAACTACAAAAAGTATGATCTTGTCAAACTTTTTTTTGAATGAGATTTATAAACCATGGTTTATAAAGTTTTTTTATGGCCGCAAATAAAGTTTTGTGCAAAATTTGATTAAATCATGTTAGATTGTGGATATAAAAATATAACTATTTATTATTATAAATAAATATCAAGATTCTTGGAAGTGGTCATTAAAAAATATTGGGTTCTGTGTAGTTTTATGTCAAGATAGGCAGGATGCCTACCGGATGGCACTTATCTGAAAACGACATCGCCACCAGCCTGAATCCTTCTGGAAAATACTTTGAAAAAGGCAGGTTTTAAATATTGTGAGGATGAGAAGGATGCCTAAAATTTTAGTCCAACACTTGTAAACTTATCCGCATTCTTCTTCGCCTTCTGCAATGCTTTTTCTGTTACCGTTTTTGTCTTTGCCACCCGCATCTTTATAAGGAAGCATCCCATTGGCTGCGGCAAGCAGGTTGAACCCGTTGTTCAGAACTAAAGAACTGGCAAGTCCGAAGACGCCCATCAAAGCGCCGACAATACAAACGGTGTTCGGAACGGCAATCATCAAAAAGCTTCTTCTGACATTTAGGTGGAGAACGTCGGATACCTCAAAAATATATTCAAATTTTTTAAGTGTGCCGTCCATAAATATCACATCAGCCACATCCACAGCAATTGTCGACGCACCCTGCAGAGAGATACTGATATCGGCATAGGAGAGCGCAGCAGAATCATTAATGCCATCACCCACCATCATAACTTTTTTGCCTTCATTCTGAAGCAGTTTCACATAATCCGCCTTTTCGTGAGGCAGCACACCTGCAAAATAACGATCAGCTCCGAGCCTATGCGAAAGTTCTTTGGTGGGCGCCTCATGGTCCCCTGAAATCAGAACAACATCTTTGATGCCTCTGCTCCTCAGCATACTGACAACATCAATCGCCTCGTCTCTTAGGGTGGATTGCAGTTCAAGCATTCCGGCAAGCTTTCCGTTGACGGCAGTGAGAATGGCCGTATGTCCTTTATCTCCGGTCTTTTCCAGTGCATCCCGAATGTTTTGGGGAATTCCGATATTCTCACGTTCCATATATCGGGCGCTGCCGACTTTCACCATATCTCCGTGAACAAAAACTTCAATGCCGAGTCCCACATGATATCGTGATTCATCATGGGGCGGCAGTACGATGTTTTCCTGAGCTGCCTTTCGGAGTATGGACCTTGCAATAGGATGAGAAAATTTCTGTTCCGCGGTGGCAGTATAAAAAAGAATTTTTTCTATTTGATATGTCTCATCGGCTGGTACAATCTCGGATACGACCGGCACATCATAGGTCAGGGTGCCGGTTTTATCGAACAGCACGACATCAATGTTTCTCAATATTTCAAGAACTTTGCCGTCTTTGATCAGTACGCCGTTTTTCGCCGCTACGCCCAGAGATGCCATCAGCGCAATGGGTGCGGCGATCCTGATGCCGGTGCCGTAGTCTGCATTGATAATCCCCAGCATAGCGTTTGTTCCGGTGACTGCATAACCCAGAGCGCCCAGTCCCAGGGTGGGAATGACCATTTTATCCGCAATCTTCTCACCTATAGAATGGAGCCTGACTTTGTGAGTTGATGCATCATTGATAATCTGTAAGATTTTGAACGCAAGTGTATTTTTACCGGTATCTCTCACCCGTACCTTTATCTTTCCTGCCACCAGCACTGTCATGGCAAAAACTTCATCTTCTACTCGTTTCTCAACCGGCGTAGCCTCACCGGTCAGACTGTGTTGGTCGACCATTGCTTCGCCTTCAGTCACAGTACCGTCAACTGGGACATGTTCGCCGGTGGTCACGACGATTATGTCTCCTGTTTTTAAAGTTTCTACCGGCATCTCAATTTCTTGACCGTCCACCAGTAACCAGGCAGACTGAACCTGCTCTCCAAATATGTCTGTCAGATATTTATCCGACTTCTTAGTAGTTCTGCTCAGCAGCATCTCTGCCAGATCAAGACCCCATACCATGAACGCAGCAGCAGCGATCTGGTTAAAAACAAGACATAGGCCTATGACGGTCGAATCCAGAATGTCCACGCTTATTCTCTTTTCTTCCACAGCAGCTTTTACCGAATTTTGAAAGATACGTGCCGAAAGGAATCCTGTCAGCAGCAAACTGACGGGGGTAAGAACTGACAGTCCCAATTGCGTCATAGTGGCAATTCCCATCGTACCGGTTGACAGTACGAAGCGGTATTTATTCTCTTCTTCAGCTTGGACTTCCATGGGTATGTCAGAAGTAGCCGGTTCGATATCTTCTGCCATGAGCAGTTCGTTTTTTTTAGAGAAACTTCTTGCAACAGGTATCGTTCCAGCTTCGGAAGTTTTGACTGAGTCGTTAGTTTCTGAATTGAAAAATACTCAGTTCTATAATCTGCATAAGGATGCCAAGAAGGTAAATATTGGCCAACATTAAGTCTACTGTGATAAATATCACCCAGTCTATTAGACTCAATAATTTCTTTAATAGCAATAGTTAATTCATGAAATCTTAAGCAAAATCCAAACTGGATTAACCCTGTATTTATAGGTTTTAATTTT
>CAKZLA010000299.1 GCA_937124525.1 uncultured Desulfobacterium sp. | reverse complement strand
TAGCGCACAAATTGAGCAAGATAACACTAAGGATTGTGTCGACCTGCAAGGTCAAACTCAATCCTTTGTTCAAGAAGTCCGTATTCGGAGTCAATTCCTGATTTTACCATAAGGGTTTTGCTTGAATAGGTGCATCCTTTATATTTTGCCCGGGTGGGAAACAATGTGCCGTCATGGGCAATGACTTTAAAGGTGATCTTTTTGAGCTGTTTGAAAATATCCACCATCTCCTCAGAAAACTGAAAAAAAGTGCCTGCACAGCGAAAGCCGGCGATGGTGATAACGGACGGAGTATGAATGATAGAGCGCCTCTTTGATCAATTAAAACAGCTTGTTGTTTTAACCCAACTGATTTTTGTGATCATAAACGCAACCCGTTCCATTGCTTGCAATATGATTTTAATCGCCACCTAATAAAATCAAAACAATTTTACAATATATTAAGATTGATACCAAGAATTTGTTTTGGCAATTCAGGCAACAGGCAAATCTCTATTGGTATTTTTTTTATTATCAATATTCTTTTTCTAAAGGGGAAAAAATGCACAGATTCAGGTGGACTGTTTTGTTTTTAAGTTTTGCGTTATTGGTTTCGGGCTGTAACAGCGGCGGGGGGGATGGGGCAACCATTCTTTTAAACGAGTTTAAATCAAATGTTCCGGAAGATATCCATGCACTCCAGTATATTGAGTTGCGCGGAAGTGAAAACAAGATCATTAATGATACCTATCTTGTTGTTATAGATGGGGATGAGGGAGAAGAAGGGCTTGTCGATTTTGCCTACAACCTGGACGGTGTGGCCATTGGCTCAAATGGTTTGATCATAATTAAAAATGCAGATCAATACAATGATGTTGTAAGCCCTGAAACAACAATCATCAACGAGCCACTCATCAAAACATATGTGGATGATGAAGAGCACGAAGATGGCCTTCTGGAGCATGATGCAGTAACCTATGCGCTTATCAAAACATCTTCCACCATTGCCATTGGTGATGATCTTGACAATAATAACGATGGTGTTCTTGATCTTCCAAAAGATGCCGAAATAATTGATTCTGTGGGTTCCCTGGATGGTGGCGACGGTTTTGTTTATGGGGATGTTGTGCTGAGCCAATCGGCAAGTGATCCAGATGCCGCCACTCGTTTTTATGATGATATGACGGCCAACTCCTTAACGGCCTGGACCAACGGCGATATCTATGAAGATCCAGCCAAAAGTGATGAAGAAATGGCAGAAGAGCTTCTTTATGATACATTGGAAGCAAGTTCAAATCTTCCTCCCAAAGCAAAACTTTCACCTGGAATCCATAATTTCAAAGCAGCTCCATTTGTTCTTATAAACGAAATCGTTAATAGCGATGATAAATATATCGAGCTTCTTTCCAACGCATCGCAGAGCTTCGATTCCATTTACCTTGTCTATATTTCCAATGAAGAGGGAACCGTCTTTTTTAGTATAGATCTTAACGGCTACAGTGCAAAGGAGTCAGGGATCACAATCATAAAGGATACAGCATTTGCCTTTACAGCTGGGTCTGCTGCAACATCAATAGATGCCGATTTAAGCGAACTGACAGAGAACGATTCATCACTGATTCTTGTCTACTCACCCCAAAGTGCCATTGCCGAAGGTGATGATCTGGATACGGATAATGACGGCTCCATTGATCTTGATAAAGACGCTGTTATTCTTGACAATTTCGGATGGGGAACATCGTCGTATTCTGATGTTATTGCAGATAACGATTTATACGCAATTAATGGCGCTACCCGCTATAAAGACAATCGCATGGCTTCCTTGAGCGTTTGGACCTATGGCACACTGGACGGAATTTACTATGTTGCAGACCATTCAAAAAACAGCCCTGAAGACGGCTATTTAACTCCCGGCAATATCAATATTGCCCAAGAGACCTCTTTTATCGTCAAACCGGTTGTTGAAACGGCAAGATCCACCATAAGCAGTCCGGATGCAGATGATGTGGCGTTCTGGACTAACCCTGACGATGTCAGCAAGAGTTTTGTCATAGGAACCCAGAAGAACGCAGGATATTCTATCTACGACGTAGATGGTGAGACGCTGATAGATGCGCTTCCAGAGGAAAACAGATATAACAATGTAGATGTCATGTATGATTTTGAACTTAACGGTGAAACAATAGACATTGCCATTTTTACCGACAGAAACAACAACAAATTTGGAATTTATAAAATTCAAGAGACGGAACCATATATTGTCGATATTACCGATTACAGCAGTGAAGAGCTTTTTGAAGCAGAAGAACCGGGAGAAGATACCGCATATGGTGAGGGGGTTTATAAAAGTCCTGTTACGGGAAAATTCTATGCCTTTGCAACCCAGAACGGAACCTGGAATGTGGCTCAATTTGAGTTTGTGGCAAATGGGGATACCATCGGCTGGACAAAGGTGAGAACAATAACCCTTGAAGCGGATGATGATGACGAACACGCTGAAGGTATTGTGGTGGACCAAGAGTATGGAAAGGCTTACATAGCACAGGAAGGTGTCGGCATTTATACCATTGATGCAGAACCTGGTGTTTTACCTGAAGATATTGCCCTTGGCGAAGATGATATGATAGCTGAAGAGGGAGATGACAATCTGGTACCGGACCTTGAAGGTATGACCCTCTACTATAAGGATGATGGAACCGGTTATGTTTTTATTTCAAGTCAGGGGAATACCGTTTACGGAGTTTATGACAGAACTGAGAATGGTGTGAAAAATAATTTTCTGACATCCTTTATTATTGTCGATGACATGGAGGGCATTGATGGAACACAGCATACCGATAGTATCGATGTTACAAATATTGCAATAAGCGATCTTTTCCCATATGGAGCATTCATCGCCCAGGATGGGACAGATACTGCAACGTCTCCCGATGATGTTGGAACCAACTTTAAATGGGTTAGATGGGATGATATAGCAGACGGTCTTGGTGATATTGATTTTACATCATCATATAATCCAAGATCACCTGTGAATAGAAGATAGCATTTCAATAGCCATTATTTAGGTTTGATTACACCTCGACCATTTGAATAAATTCGTGGACCAACAATGTCAGGCTTGTGTTATTGTATTTTTGTCAAAAGACTGTACTTAAATGAATTTACAGCAAAAAGTGCCAAGAACGCAAGCCTGACCCCATCCCCATAAGACCCTGAAACACAACATGAGCCATAAATTTTTACCGCGTCTATCTTTGCAATACCCGTAGTTTCCCCTGAAATCAGATGGGAAGTTGATCCCCCTTTCGTAAAGATTCGGGTTGGTAATGTAAATGTTTGGCCAGCGCCGAATATTTACATCTTTGTTTCATGAAGCCAGAACATGGAGGTTTTAACGGCCTGGATGAGCCGTTCAATGTCTTCCGGGTGAACATCACCGATGTTGCCGATGCGGAAGGTATCCAGATCACTGACCTTACCGGGATAGATCACAAATCCCTGCTGTTTGAGGCGGACATAAAATTTTTTAAATTCATAGTCCCCATGATCCGGGCTGAGAAATGAGGTGATGATGGGTGACTGGTATTGGTCGGGTAAAAGAGGGGTGAATCCCATTTGTATCATTCCCCGGATCAACAGCTGATGATTGGCTGTATACCGTTGCCAGCGTTTTTCCACACCGCCCTCCCGGGCAAGCTCAGACAAGGCCATGGCAAATGCCCGGACCACATGGGTGGGAGAAGTGAACCGCCACTTCCCATTGCCTTCTTCCATGGTGCGCCACTGGTCGAACAGGTCCAGGCTCAAGGAGCGGGCGTTATCTTCTGTCCGAGCCAGAAGGTTCTGCCGGGCAATGACAAATCCGAATCCCGGCACCCCCTGGATGCATTTATTGGCACTGGAGATGAGATAATCGGCATGGATATTTGCCATATCCAGGGGAATGCCGCCAAAACTACTCATGGCATCCACCACATAGACCCGGTTGAACCGGGCAACAATGTCGCCGATCTCTTTTACCGGATTGAGCATTCCCGTGGTGGTCTCACAGTGTACCATCGCCACATGGGTAATGGTTGGATCTTTTTCCAGGGTGGATGCCAGCAGGTCAGAATCCGGGGGGGATGTATCACCGCTGTCCAGCACCAGGTGGTTGATTCCCTGGCAATGGGCGATGCGGGCGATGCGGCGGCCATAGGTCCCATTGGCAAGGACCAGCAGCCGGCCTTTTTGGGGAATGGCTGTGGTGAGACAGGCCTCCACGCAGAAGGTGCCGCTTCCCTGCATTAGTACGGTGGTGTAACCGGGGCTGTCCGTGGCCATAGCGGAGAGGTTCTGACGGATTTCCTGGACAATGGCATTGTAATCATCGTCCCAGGTACACCAATCCCGGAACATGGCCGCTTTAACGGATTTTGTGGTGCTCAGGGGGCCTGGGGTCAGCAGTAGATAGGGGTTATTCGGAAGGGTTTCAACGACCATGGTGCTCCTTATCGTAGTTTTTAAAGGCGAACATATGGAAGGTTTGGTGACAGGTTGAAATAGCCTTCCAAGAGATCAACTGCTGATCCATGACGGGGGGATTCTGACGTTTTCATCATGATTATCCAGCCAGGGGAGGCAGTTCACCGG
>CAKZLA010000298.1 GCA_937124525.1 uncultured Desulfobacterium sp. | reverse complement strand
TCTTAAAGACTACATGAAGGATATTCCGGCCTACAATCCCAAGTTTTTCCGGGTGGCGGAACCGGCAGAACCCAGGTTTGACATAGAAGATATTTACAAGCTGCTCCCCATTGACCAGAAAAAAGTCTATGATTTTGAAGAGATTCTGGCCCGCCTGGTGGACAACAGTGAAAGCATGGAGTTTCGACCCGGTTACGGCCCGGAAGTGTACACCGGCCTTTGCAAGGTGGATGGATATCTGGTGGGAATCATCGGAAACCGCCAGGGTTATCTTGGTAAAGGGTATCCCGAGTATGCCGATTACCCTGGCATCGGTGGCAAGCTCTATCGCCAGGGCATGATCAAGATGAACGAATTTGTTACCCTGGCCGGTCGGGATCGCATTCCCCTTATCTGGTTCCAGGACACCTCGGGAATTGATGTGGGAGACACCGCAGAAAAGGCAGAATTGCTGGGTATCGGGCAAAGCCTTGTGTACTCCATTCAGCAGTCGGGTATTCCCCAGATGATGGTGCTTTTACGTAAAGGGTCTGCAGCAGCCCATTATCTCCTGGGTGGTCCCCAGGGCAATGATACCAATGCCTTTTCCATTGGTACCGCCGCCAGTGAAGTCTATGTAATGCACGGCGAAACCGCCGCTGTTGCCATGTATTCCCGTCGTCTGGTAAAAGAAAAGGATGCGGGTAATCCCCTGGAGCCGGTCATTGAAAAAATGAACAAGGTGGTGGAGGATTATAAGACCTTTTCCCGGCCCAAGTATTGTGCCAAGGTGGGATACGTGGATGAGATCGTTAATATGGACGATATTCGTCAGTATATGAAAGCCTTTACCGGATCTGCCTATCAGAATCCCAAATCCATCTGTCCCCAGCATCAGATGATTCTGCCTCGTATTATTAAAGGGTAGTGTTTTTCCGGCTGGGTCCGGTGTAAAATTGGAATTGTTATAATCAAAAATCCCTGGTGTGTGCCTTGTGCATACATTGGGGATTTTTTTGTTGTAAGGGAGTTCATGGGAAATAATCTACTCAATGCTAATGAACTCAATAGCCTCTATCCGGAATTCTTCATGCAAAAGTGGGTAATTTTATTATCATGACCTCTCGAATGTAATCTCTCCCCCATAAGTATCAATCCCGTGTTCCCGAGCGGGAAATTTCTTGCTGAATTTTTCAAATTTATGGAAATTATTCCTGATCGGGAAAAAAAGAATTGTTTTGCTCTATAATTTGTGATATTTGCCCGATAGGGAATAATTGCTGGGGGATTTATAATTTGGATGCGAAAAATATCGGTGAACTGATAAAAACTGCAAGAAAAAAACAAGGGTTCACGCAAGCAGAAGCCGCAGGTTATCTTAATGTTGGGATACGTTTTTTGTCTGAGTTGGAGAATGGAAAAGCCACTGTTCAGCTTGGAAAAGTATTGCAGGTGCTTGAAGGCCTTGGATATGAAACTCTAATGGTACCAAAATCTAAAAGAAAGATTATAAACTACGTCAAAAAGAACCTGAGCGATGGATAATCTTTATGTTTACATAAACGGTATCCCTGCTGGCGAGCTTTGGCTGGATGATCAAAATAGATTTTGTTTTCAATATTCAAAAGAATTTTTGGGAGAGCAGGATAGTTTTTATTTGTCCATTTCTTTGCCCTTACAGGAAGAACCTTTCCTGAAAGACACCTGCTATTCCTATTTCACAAATCTTCTGCCGGAAACAAAGGTATTGACAGCTCTGTCGCGAAAATTAGGAATTGCTGAGGAGGATAAATTTTCCTTGCTCAGGGCTATTGGTGGGGATTGTGCCGGGGCCGTTTCTCTTTATCCCCCAGATATCGATCACCTTGGCCCGGCTGATTACAAATACGAGCCTTTTTCAGAAAAGGATTTGGCAAAAAAAATAACGGAGCTGGGGGGCAATCCGTTGTTGGCCGCAGAAGAAAGAAGGCTTTCCCTGGCAGGGGAATGGAGAAGTTGCCAGTTTATATCAAAAATAACCGGATATACCTGCCTTTAAACGGAGCTCCGACCACACATATCATCAAGACTCCTGTCAAAGACTTGCAGGGTGTTGTGGCAAATGAAGCCTATTGCATGACTCTGGCTAAAAAATTAGGATTTTATGTCCCTGATGTTGATATTCTGAGAGTCAGCGATATTTCATTGTATGCTGTAAAGCGTTATGACAGAAAAATAGATGAACAAGGTATTGTTGGGCTTGTTCAGGAAGATTTTTGCCAGGCATTGAACAGAAATTCTCAGCAGAAATATAACTATTCTTTAAAAGACTGCTTTGATTTGATCAGAAGAGAATGTTCAAATCCCATTGAGGATTCAAGGAAATTTTTGAATTTGATTTTGTTTAATGGATTGATCGGTAATGCCGATGGCCACGCAAAAAATATTTCATTGCTTCACAATGAAAATGGGACAAGACTTGCGCCATTCTACGATTTAGTTTCTACGCTGGTATATCCCCAGTTTACAAAAAGAATGCCGATGAAGATTGCCGGGAAGAAAAGAAACTTTGGCCATCTTCAAAAGCATCATTTCGATTCTCTTAGTGAAGAGATCAACATGAAGCCAAATGTTGTTGTCAAAACAGCGTTAGATTTGGCAAATAGGATCATAGCTATTTCTGAAATTACAGCAATTGAGTTTAAAGCAAAGTATGGATCTATTGAAATGGTCGACAAAATCAACGCTTTGATTTCTTTTCATGCGAGATTACTGATTGATATTTTGTGCAAAGCGTAGCGCTACGCGCACATGATTTTATTGGTTTTTTAGATTCTTATCTCTAATTTTTGTGTTATTTTGGCAAAAGAATCAGAAAGCCTCTTTGGTTCTGGCTCGTCCAGGTTAGATTCTTATCTCTGGTTTTCGTGTTATTTTGGCAAGAGAATCAGAAAACCTTTTTGGTTCTGGCTTGTCCAGATTAGGAGCTATACGATAGACTTTGGTCACTCTATTCCGTATCAGCCCAGATTCTGCGTAGCCTCCGATGTGGTACCAAAATCACCTGCCCATACACTAACATTTGTCCACAGAACAGCTTGGTATGTAGTAACAAAGATTTACATAATCACTATAGAGACTCGTGCGTATTTGACTCTGCACTGAGAATGACAGAATTGTCAGGTATTGACTTATTGGACGTCTAAAGATGCTAAAATAAGCGGTTCAAGCAGACGTCGAACCACGCGGGTCACACTTATAGCTGCTGTCCCAAAGTCCTTAGCCCGCCTGTTTCGGCGCTGCTTAACCTTATCGTTGGCTTCCAAAATATTGACATTAAAACATCATAACGTTATAATGCCAATATAAAAAACTTGGGGGGTGAAATTATGGCAACATTATCAAAACGTTCAACCATCTATTTAGATCCAGTCCTTCATCAGGCATTACGACTAAAATCTCTTGAAACATCACGCTCTATGTCAGAGATAATCAATGAAGCATTGAGAGAAGCACTTTCTGAGGATGGTGAAGACCTTTCTGCCTTTGATGAAAGAGCTGATGAGCCCTTAATCAGCTACGATCAAATGCTTAAGAGGCTCAAAAAAGATGGCCGTATATAAAATTTTTTTCAAATCTTCGGTTTGGAAAGATTTTAAATCAATACCGGATAAGGATTTAACAAAAATTCTTACCTGCATTGAATCTCTCGGTGATAACCCGCGTCAATCTGGGTGTAAAAAACTAAGTGGCCAGGAAAGATATCGTTTAAGATACGGCAAATATCGCATTATCTACTCCATTCAAGATGACGAGCTTTCCATTTGGATTGTCAAAGTTGGACATCGTAAAAACGTATATAGCTAAAGCGAGCCAGCGTGTGAACTGGACAGCAAGGATCTCCTTGTTTTTTAAAGGTTAAAAATTTTTTTTGAATGATGTGCTTTTAATTAACTTTATTGGAAACCCTTGCTGCCCGTTACCCAAACGTTAAACCCTACCTAAGGATTATCGTGAAAGCTGCAGATCAAGAATAGATAAGTAACAGCCTGAATGAATAGGCAGAAAGCTATAGATATCGGCAAGATGAAAATATTGACCATGCATGGTCGGATAATTCATGAGGGATTTGAAACATGATTTTTAAACGTTTTATGAAATTTTTTCCGGAAATAGCCGAAAAGGAAACACGCCGAATCACGCTTAGAAACGATCCACAAATTCCAGATGGAGAATATGCTTTTGTTGATTCTTTTTGTGAGGAGAAACATTGCGATTGCCGACGCGTTTATTTTGACGTGCTCCAAATAGATCCTGACTATGAAGCAATCCATGCCGCGACAATTTCCTATGGATGGGAAGATTTGGATTTTTATTTATCCTGGTCGCCCTACTTACCATCAAAAATGGCTGCGGAGATGAAAGGACCCATCCTGCAACCAGCTCAAAAACAATCACGATACGCGGAACAATTTTTAAAATTATTTGAGTCTAAATTGCTTATCGACATAGCATATATTGAGCGAATCAAACGGCACTATGCTTTGTTTAAAGCGAATATAGGCGGTAAGGCAATCAAAAAAATATATAAATAAAGGGCATCCTTGTATATTAAAATATAATAAAAAAAAAGGGGGGGGCGGGGTGGGGGG
>CAKZLA010000297.1 GCA_937124525.1 uncultured Desulfobacterium sp. | reverse complement strand
AAAGACTCTCTTTGTTTATTAGTTGGAGGAAGAATGACTAAAGATTTATCAGAGGATGCTATTGAAATAGTAACTGATGAATTAATTGAAGCTAAAGCTAAAGATGTTGTTGATTTCTTTAAAGAAGCTAAGGGAGATAAGAATAAAGTTCTTACTAAATCTTTAGTAGAAGAAGCTCTTTATTATAATGTTCTTAAAAGAAAGAAAGGTGGTATTTATTACTTCGAGACTTCATTAGGTTTTGATTTAGAAGAAACTACTGAATTTTTAATGAAAGACATTAATCAAACTTTAAAACTTCAAATTATGAAGTCTTTAAATAAATAGTAATCTATGACTATTAAAGAAATGCACTATGATTTTAAGACTAAATTAAATAAGATTGATTCTTCAGGAAATAGAAATTTAATTGTCCCTGAAATTGACCACTTACTTAATTTAGCCTTAGAATTATTTGTGGAAAATATAGCTTTCCCAAGAAAATCTGATTTAAGTATTAAAGGTTTTGAAAAAGGCACAAGAAATACAGAAGAAATCAGACCTCTTGTTAAGACAACATCTTTTATTAGAAATGGGGATTATTTTTTAATTCCTGATGAATATTGGTTTTATATAAAATCAGAAGCTATCTGTTCTAAAAGTAGTTGTAGTAATATTAGTATAGTACCTACAGTAAGGCAACATGATGATAACTTCCAAAATGACACTTTTAACAAATCTTCTTTTGAATGGAGGGAATTAAATATAACTTTTGATAAAAATGGAATAAAACCTCATATAGAAGATTTTAGTGTAGATACTTTAAATGTCACTTTTATAGAAAAACATCCTTATCTTCACAATGCAGGAGATTACACAGGAGGAACATATACAAAACTTGATGGAACAGTTTTAATAGGAACTCAAGATTGTTTATTAATAGATAGTACTCATAAGTATATTGTAGATATAGCTGTTTTAATAGCTTCTCAAAACTTAAATAGTACTAATTTACAAACTGATATGTTAAGAACTAATCTTAATATATTGAACTCATAATTAAAAAATAATAAAATAATGTCAAGAATTAATGATATTAATAAAGTATTACCTGTTAAAACAGGAAATTCTTTTTGAACCCAGCGAAGTCGTGATTCATGCAAGTGATACAGATATTGATAGTTTATTCTTTCATGCATCCAGACAAAAGAGAAAAACCATTATTGTAAGTGGCCAGTCCAATGCTGAGCATTGTGGGCATCCTCAATTTTATATTTCCCCTGATTCTGTGGATTTAATGATGCCTTATTATTTGGCATATAGTGGGGGAGAATACGGATTGTCTACCTTAGGATTGTTAACACGATTTGGGAAACGCTTTTCATTTTGCAAAGAATACAATAAGGGTTTTGGTTTTGAAATGCTATTGGGAAGAACTCTATACAAAAATTACTCAGATTCTTTAGCCGTAATGAAAATATCTTACAGTGGTACAGCTTTATATGATAATTGGCAAGAAGGTGGGGGCACGTGGCAATGGTTCAATGAGAAGCATGCTAATGCGGAAACTCGATTTAGAAGCAAAGGATTAGAACCGGAGTATGTTGGTATTTTTTGGTTTCAGGGAGAAAGCGACGAAAGTAATGAAGCGGCACCGCTTTATGCAAATAATCTATATACCTTTGTAGATAGAATGCGGGCTAAATTTACAAATTCTTCCAATTTACCTGAATTGCCGTTTATTTGCGTCCAAATTTCATGGAATCCTTCATCGCCGCATGAGCCCACCATTCGCGCAGCGCAAATGGATATTTCCAATCACAGATCTTATACATCCTGCATAGATATTGATGATTGTTTAGATCTGCGCTACTCAAATACAAATATGCACTTTAATGGGGATGCTCTAAATAGGGTAGGTTACCGTTTAGCAGCCGAATATCTTAATATGATCGATGATCCTATTGACAGCAATATCACAATAAGCGTTGACCTGGATGAAGTTCTTGATACAACGGTTATACTCTTCTGTGAAGGAGATACAAATTTTTCACAAATTATTGATGGTCAAACATTTGATTTTAATGCGAAATTGGGTGATAGTTTGACATTGAGTTTAAATTTGGGTTCTGACACTTATAATTATAGGCCTGCTACGCGTGAAATTCTTTTTGCTTATGATCAATCTGCTTTAAAAGATAAAACCTACACTTTTAATGTTAATAAAGAAGAAGTTGCCATAGTCGAATATCCCGAAGAAATTGATCATGTTCTCATGAATGCATATCCTAATCCTTTTAATCCACTTATAAATATCAGTTTTACGGTTCCCGAATACTCTAAGCTTAGGCTAAATATTTATGATCTGAATGGAAAGTGTGTTGCAAGTTTGCTAAACAAGGAATTTGAAGGTGGATCATACGAATTAAAATGGGATGCAAGCGACTTAAGCTCGGGTGTGTATATTGCAAAAATGTTGGTAGGTAGCGAAGTAATAACTAATAAGCTCATACTTATGAAATAAAAATATTTTATTTTTAGAAATTGCTTAAATATCCTTAATTATGTATTATTCTTAAAAGTAATAGTTATAAACTATTTTACGGAATTAATTGCTTAAGGAGGATTAAAATGAAAAAGTTTATTCTTTTAGTTTTGTTAAGCTATGCTGTCTTGTTTTCAGCAAATTCTAATTCAGCAGTGTTTACTGCTGCATATGATAGTGCCGGGATAGTAGAAAGATCTATGATTAATATTTCAAACTGGAGCCATTGGATATATTATGATGGAACATCCGCAAAGGGTCCTTCGGCTGGTGTAGGTGGTGCATTTTTTCCTCGTGGAACGGCTGTGTCCATCTATCAGGATGGAATTGTTTGGGAGCATTGATTTGAAGGGCCAGAAAAAACAGCATGACACTACAGGTAATGATTCCGGTTCTGCGCTTAAGGTTTATAAATCTAAGGGATTGACCGGATAAACGTTCAAGCAGGGAAAGTATGAAAATCATGTATAGGGCTGATTCAAAGGCACCGTACAGGGGCAGCCTCTGCTCTGTGATAATCAGGAGCAGGATGCCGGCGCCGCATGCCAGTGTTCCGGCAGACAGAGCCCACCCGGCCCATGGGATTTTTTTTAGCACTAAAAATACCAGCGCCACAAAAAAGAATGCGGAAATTATCCAGTAGAGGGCTGAAAGTGTGTCCGGCGGCATTTTACGATTCCTTTATACAGGCAGTTATCAGTTTTTGTAATGCATCCGGGTCGTTGACATGGATGACCTCTGTTTTGGCGACTTGCCAGATCCGGCGGATTTCTTTTACCAGATGTTCCCGGACAATCCATACATGAACGGTTTGGGAAAGGGCCAGCAGGGGCGCAAGACAGGGAGCCCAGCCCAGTCCCCGGACTTCCAGTTTGCCGATTTCGTCGACAAGGATCAGGCCGGCATGGGTGCATTGTTCAAGGCTTAAGGCTTTTCGTCCAATCGCCACACCTGTTTCTAAAAATTTAAAGGGTGTTTGGGAGATGTTTCGCATATCCGCCCAGGGGATCCGCCGGGCCAAAGGGGTGGTCTGGCCGGTGC
>CAKZLA010000296.1 GCA_937124525.1 uncultured Desulfobacterium sp. | reverse complement strand
GGTCCATCGCCCATTATGAAACATACAACGATTCACCGGCGACCCGGCTGGTGTTGGATTCCGGTGTCCCTGTACAGGAACTGCTATATCCCAAACAGACCATCACCGGCGGTTCTCTGAGTTTTTACAACCAACGGCTTAAGTCTGTACTTAGAGTAGAAATGGCCTATCACTGGGACGAGCCCATGTTTATCCCCGAAGCGAATCTGGCAGTGCCGAACGCCGAGGTCCTGACAAAGGATGTCCTTCGTTTTGCCGTTGCCGTGGATAAAAATTTATGGCTTCGGGCTCTTAATAAAAAGTCCATGTTCAATCTAACGTTGCAATATTATGGAGAACAAATTCAGGACTACGACGAGCGAATTCGTCTTGCAGCCTTTGATTATCCCTCGGGTGATTATGCGAAAAGAAAAGAATATGAGCAAAAATACATGTTGCTTATGTACACCAATTACCTAAACGGTAAAGTCAATCCTCAGCTTAGCGTGGCCTATGATCCCCGCAGTGCCTGGCTGGTTCTCCCCCAGGTAAACTTTATCTATGACCCTTGGCGGCTGACGGTCCAATATGCCTATGCAGACGGCCCGGATGATGTGTCCTTTGGTTTTTACAGAGATCGGGACCAGTTGTCCTTTACTGTCAGTTTGTTGTTTTAATAAAAAAGGCATCACAACCAACATGACAAAACGAATTCATATATAAGTGGAGGGAAGATATGAGATTACTTAAAACCATCAGTGTTATCCTGTTCGCAATGTTGCTGATTTTTTCATCAATCAGCCCGGCTGTGGCGGTAGGTAAATTGGACAAGAGCATCGATAAATCCAACTGGCAGGAAATCGAAGGCTTGGTTCCAGATGCCGTATTGACACGGGTGAAAAATGGAGACTATACGTTTCATATAGCTACCATCGACTTTAACCCGGTGGATTATATGGCGCCGTGGATCAGAAAATCTCTCACCGAAAACCTGGGAAAATACGGCGTCAATGAAAATGATGAAATTGTAGACGCCAAAAGTGGAGAGCGTGTGAAATTTTTAAAAGGCTTGCCGTTCCCCATGAGCGACCTTAACAAAGATGATCCCAAAATTGTACAAAAAATATTGCATAACGGATTCACTATTCGCGACGCTTATGGTCCCATGAATACCAGTAAACAAAGACTGACAATGGTATATCCGGATAAGCTGGACCGCTATGTTCAGATACGATTCTGGGCGATGCCCTACTACGGTTACCCACCCAGTGGTGTGCTTGAGAATAAGGGAGATTATCAAACCACAAGCCTGATTCTGGTTACGGAGCCTTACGATATGGCGGGTACCGCCATGATGACCTGGCGATTTCAAACAAACAAGCCGGACACACTTTTCGGATACGTTCCTGCCATTCGCCGGGTTCGACGCATGACACCGGCCGGTCGATCCGACGCCCTGTTTGGAACCGATTTTACCAGAGATGACGGCAATTGGACCGGTTTTGACGGGAAGATACCCGAGTTTGAATGGAAGCTGATCGGTGAAAAAGAAGTCCTTGCGGAGTTCCTTTCTCTGGAAATCTCACAGGCGGAAAAAAACCAACGAGGTGCTTGGAAAGCCAAAGATAACGGACCGGATTATCCGAAATTCGGCTTCGAAGTGCCGGGCCATAAGGGCGCAGCCTGGGAGAATACCAAAGCTGTATGGGTCAAGCGGCCCGTCTGGGTGATTGAAGGCACCTCAAAGGACTCTTACTACAACTACGGTAAAACGGTTTACTGGATCGATAAAGATATGCATCTCGGACTTTATAAGCAAATCTGGGACCGATCCGGCAAGTACTGGAAAACAATGAACATGAGTGCCATGTTTTTGGAAAGTACCGACAAATCCTGGCAGGGAAACCTGGTGGGATACTGGCGGGTGGTGGATGAAATAAAGAATCATGCTACGCTTGTCTTGCAGCATGTTGAAGGTGAACACACCTGGACACTGGAAGACAAACTCGTTAAACAGGATGATTTCTCATTGTCAGGGTTTCAGCGGCTCTGCAAGTAAGACATCATCATTTAATCAAAATTAAAGGAGTAATTTGCATGTCCAATGAAAACCGATTGTTTACTGATGAGGAGTTGGAGGAGTTCACAAAAACACATATTCAGCTTGCCTTGGAAGCGCTTGAGAAAAACGATATCAAAGCAGCCAAGGAATGGTGTGAAAAAAACGAGGAGACCAAACACTGGATTCATGATCATTATGTTTATTGGGTCACGTCGCTCTTGAGCCATATCACAAAAAAATATGGAGAAGATGCGGCCGTGGAAGCCCTGAAAGACAGCTACATGCTACCGGTAATGGGACTTGAGCGCATCCGAAAAGAGGTAGGTATAAAAGAGTATATGAAAGCATGGGCAGACGGCATCTTGAGACACCATTCCATGATTCCCGGGTTGAAGATAGAGGAGCAGGACGATAAGTTCATCGTCACCTTCGGTAATTGCGGAAGCGGTGGCTTTTTAATCGACCAGGGCGCCTATGATGGCACCTTTGGGTTTGCACGCCTGAAAAAGGCCCGACCGGAAACATGGGGACAGGAAAATGTGCCAGTTTACTGTGCCCATTGCGCCATGGTCGAGATTTGGTCCTCCATGTTCAGTGGGGAAAAGGCCCAGAACATCCTTGTTGCCAAAAGAAAAATAAAACCCGGAGAACCCTGCATTTTACATTTTTACAAGGATGCTTCAAAAGTTCCGGAAGAGTTTAAGAATCGTATTGGAATGAACCAGTATTACTGGCACGAAAGACCGGCGGAATAAGTGATTCGAAAAAAAAAGAGAAGCCCGAAAGGGCTTCTTGCCAGAATTTTGCAACCGCTTATAAATTTAAAATCGCTTATAGAAAGGAGCGCCCTTCATGGATATGCAAACTATAATTGACAAGTTAGCGATTAAAGACACCCTGTCAAAGTATGCCATTTGTTTGGATACAGGAGACCCGAAGGGTTTTGAAGCTATTTTTACGGAAGATGCCATCTGGGAATGGGCGGATGTTGGTCTGAAACTCATAGGGAAAAAAACACTGGGGCGTCTCGCCGAGGTCATAAGGGAAAATGTTCCCGGTGCATTGCATATGGTATCCCATCCGGTGATTGAGCCAATGGGGGATAATGCCACGTCCATTTGTCTTTATACGGTGTTTTTAAGCCGTCCTGAGAAAGTATATACCTTGATGATCGGAAACTACAGAGATGAGCTCGTTAAAATAAAAGGCGAATGGCTGATTTCACATCGTCAGGTTCATGTAGAAAATCCGGAAATATTATCCCAGGGGAAAATCGGTGAGTATTACCAGCCGCTGATGGAAAATTTACCCAGATAATGTGGAATGCTTTCAATAACTGCCACGGGCAGACCGTATTGGGGATCTGGCCTGCCCACAACAAATATAGAAACCCCAGTTATTACAAATTATTTGACGGAGTTTCATATAAACACCCATGCCCTGGCGGGCACAACGAATATTGAAAAGGCTATCATGCCGCCCCCCCGACGGGCAATGGGCCCGGCCCGGAACCGTAGACGGCCCA
>CAKZLA010000295.1 GCA_937124525.1 uncultured Desulfobacterium sp. | reverse complement strand
TTCTGTCCCGGGATATTTATTCGGTGTTTTCCTCATACAGCCTGACCCTGATTCCTTTGTTTGTTTTCATGGGATATGTTGCCTTTTATGCGGGAACCAGCAGCCGGTTATACGATGTGGCCAATAAATTCCTGGGACGGGTGGAAGGCGGCCTTTGCATGGCCACCATCGGTGCCTGCACAGCCTTTGGTGCCATCTGCGGCTCTGCCACGGCAACAGCCGCCACCATGGGAACCATTGCCCTGCCCGAAATGAAGCGCTACAAATACGCCCCGGAAATCTCCACAGGCTGCGTGGCCGCAGGCGGTACCCTGGGAAGCCTCATGCCCCCTTCCGTGGTGCTGATCATCTATGGCATCTCCACACAGCAGTCCATTGGCAAGCTCTTTATTGCCGGCATCCTGCCCGCTATTTTTATCATGGTATTGTTCTTTGCTGCCATCAGCATCTATTGCAAATTAAAACCCGGTCAAGCCCCCCCCGGTGAAAAATTTACCTTCAAAGAGATGATTTTTTCCCTGCTGGAGCTATGGGAAACCATTCTGGTATTTCTATTTGTGATGGGCGGCATGTTTTTTGGTTTTTTCACCCCCACCAAGGCCGGTGCCGTGGGCTCCATGGCCATTCTCATCATCGTTATGGTCCAGAAAAAACTGGACTGGAAAGGACTCTGGATGGCCATAAATGAGACATTAAGAATCTCGTGCATGGTATTAATGCTCATCACCGGCGCCACCATTTTCGGACATTTTCTGGCATTGAGCCGGATTCCCATGGAAACCGCTGGCATCGTCTCCGGCCTCACCTGGCCCTCGTGGTCCATCATGACACTTATCTGCTTTGTTTATATCATCGGCGGTTGTTTTATTGACGCTCTGGCCCTGATCATGCTCACCATTCCCATTTTTTATCCCATTGTCATCAACCTGGGATATGACCCAATATGGTTTGGAATTATTATTGTTTTGCTTTCCCAGATGGGCATTATCACCCCCCCTGTGGGCATCAATGTTTATGTGGTCAGTGCCATTGCCAAACAACCCATCACGGTTGTATTCAGAGGAATCACCCCCTTTTTAATTGCGCTGATTGTGGGAACGGCGATTATGATTGCCTTTCCCATTATTGTAACCATTCTGCCGGACATGGTGAATTAGTATAAATATTCGACCAGCACTCCATATTCGTCTATTTGGACCTGCTCACAGAACATTACTCAAGTGCCCTAAGTTCTCATAACTCATTGAAATCATTAGGGCCTATAAAATCAAACTTTAGGGCACAGGCTCTATAATTTCAGGAGGTTAGCAAATCTCCATACACAACATGCAAAGAACTTAGGACTGACGAGTAACATTAGTATGCTACGCAGTCCCAAATAAACGAATATGGAATATGGGCATTGGCCAAACATTTACATTACCAACCCGAATATTTACGAATTAGTGGATTTTATCCGTTCGATTTTAATGGAATGACAGCAATTCCCGATTGACAGTTAACTGTCTGATAGTAATTGATATTTATCAAGGTAGTTTCGTGAAGTTTAAAGTGTGAATATCAATATTTTTAGACAGTTATTCTGAATTTGATTGGGAATAACTGATGGAATGATCACAACATCATCAAATCAACTAAATTTTAAGGAAAAACCCATGAGTCAATTATTGGAAGGTGTTACACCTTATTTAAAAGAGGATGTTGAAACCTACATCAAAAAAGGCTGGTGGCGGGGAATGACCCTGGGCGATCTGCTGGATAGAGCCGCTGATATGCAACCCGATAAAGAGGCCATTGTGGATGCAACAGCCCGCCTTACCTATGGAGAAATTCGAGAAAAGACCCATAGCCTGGCAGGAGGAATGATAAAACTTGGCATTAACCCCCTTGACCGGGTGTTGATCCAGCTGCCCAACTGGCATGAATTTATATTTGCCTATTTTGCCTGTCAGAAAATCGGAGCCATCCCTGTCCTATTAATTGACCGTTATCGTCAATTTGAGATCAACCATCTGGTGAAACTCACCGGTGCTGTTGCCTGGATTGTACCGGTGAAATATAAAAAAACAGATTATCAGCCCATCGTCAACGACGTCCTCCAAGAGCATCCTGAAATTAAAAACATCATCACCGTTCGGGGGGAGATCACACAACCTGGATTTTCCTGCATGGAAACACTCATTGCAAAAAATCCCATAACCCCGGCACTTCAAAAGACCATTGAACAAATAAACCCAGATCCCATGCAGGTGGCCCACATGGGCCCCACCGGTGGCACCACAGGACATCCCAAAATCGTTCCCCGTATTCACAACAGCCTGGCCTGTGGCGTGGAACACTGCTCCCTTTCCTGGGATCAACATACTGAAGATATAAATTTAATCGCCGGGCCCATCGGTCATGACCTCTCTTTTACCAAGGGGTTTCTTGGCAGCATCATCACCCTGGGGAAGATGATTCTTCTGGATAAAACTGACAATGAATCCATCTGTAGCACCATTGAAAAGGAAAAGGTGACGGCCATCGTCTGGGTTCCCACCCTGGCCCAGCGAATGCTTCAATATCAGGGCCTGGATAAATTCAACCTCTCTTCCCTGAAAAAGATGCACAGTGCAGGCGGCGCAAGCCATCCGGATATGGTCAAAGAGGTGATGGAAAAATTGCAGATGAAATTCTACAATGGATATGGCGGCACCGAAGGCATGACCTGCATCACCCGTTCAGTGGATGACTATGATACCATCTGCTGCACAGTGGGACGTCCCACCTTTCCCCATGATATTTACAAGGTAGTGGACGTTCTGGGCAAGGAACTGCCTTGTGGAAAATCAGGCGAATTGCTGATAAAAGGCCCCTGTGTATTTTCCGGATATTTTAATAATCCCCAGGAAAACAGCAAAGCCTTTGACCAGAATGGTTTTTTTAGAACCGGCGATATCGCCCGCATCAGCGATAAAGGATATATTACCCTCACCGGCCGATTAAAAGAGATGATCAACCGGGCCGGAGAGAGTATCAGTGCCACCGTTATTGAACGACTCATTCAGCAACACCCGGATGTGGCTGTGGTGGCGGTGATTGCCATGCCGGACCCACTGATGGGAGAAAAGGCCTGTGCCTATGTCCAGCCCATGGACGGAAAGACCTTGACCTTTCAGGAGATCATCTCTTTTTTAAAGGAAAAAAAGGCATCTGTACTGGAATTACCGGAACGAATTGAATTTATCAAAAAAATGCCTTTGACCAAAGCAGACAAATTAAACAAGAATGAATTAATCAATGATATCAAGGCCAAACTAACCGCTGAGGGCCAATGTCATTAACGGACAAAATTTTCGTTTTTAATATTGCACTGAAGTTTCAAAGTGACCAAATCAAGATGGCGGAGCTGCCTGATTGGGCAGTTCACCCAATAGAAGAGACAATTTTTATAAAATTCCGTCCAAAAATATTGATATTATTCAAGTTTATTTTTTCCTTGTGCCAGGTGCTTACTGCCATGTATATATTAAAAAACACGCATTAGAAACAACCCAGGCCCCCGGTGGGCAAGGGTATTGATTGTAAGGTTAAAATTATGCTTGACACGATGAGTTAAATTCGATTACGATAATATCAATTGGGGTACCGCATACCAGTATTTCAGAAAAATAACAATAAAGAGGTGAAAATGTCAGGAAAAGAGATCCGATTTCACGGAAGAGGCGGTCAAGGTGCCGTGATGGCAGCGAAAATGCTGGCATCTGCCATGGCTGTGGAAGGCAAACATGTGGCAAGTTTCCCCATGTACGGTTTTGAGCGGCGGGGCATGCCAGTAATCGCATTTACGCGCTTCAATGAAGAAGTCATCCGGGAAAAAACCCAGATATACACACCAGACTGCCTCATGGTCATTGACCCAACCCTGCTGGGGCTTGAAAACCTGTTCACCGGCCTGAAACCCGGCGGTGTTTTAATTTTGAACAGCCCCAACCCCCTTGAAAAGCAACCCTCTGAGAACCTTGAACGGGTGGGTCTTATCAACGCCACCGACGTGGCTCTGTGCGAGATTGGCCGGGACATTCCCAACACCTGTCTCATCGGTGCCCTTGCCAAAACCACGGGGTGGCTCTCCCTTGACGCTGTTATCAAAGGAATGGAAGATTACCTGAGTGGGTCCATACTTAAGAAGAATATCCGCAATGCCGAACGGGGTTACAACGAAGTGGAGGTGCAGACATGGGCATAATCAACGAAAAAGAGGCCTGCATATTTGAAACCCAAGCCAGCTGGTCCTATGCCAATAAAAATCTTCTGTGCCTTCAGACAGGTGAATGGCGAACGGAACGTCCCATTGTAGATACTCAGATCTGTAATGCCTGTGGAATCTGCATCACCTATTGTCCCCCCCAATGCATGGTGGATGATGGAGAATTTTACAAGGCCAACCTTGAGTTCTGCAAAGGATGCGGTGTTTGTGCCAAAGAGTGCCCCAAGGGTGCAATAACCATGAAATCAGAAGGAGACTATGCCAATGAGTGCCCCAGCAAAGAATAGTCAAATCAAAGTAATCACCGGTAATGCGGCTGCTGCCTATGGTGCCATGCTCTGTCGCCCCGATGTGGTGGCAGCCTATCCCATCACCCCCCAGAGTGAAGTCATTGAACAATTGGCAAAGTTTCATGCCAATGGAGAACTTGATACGGAATACGTCACCGTTGAAGGTGAAAACTCGGCCCAGAATGTGGTGTGCGGTGCCTCCATGGCAGGCGGCAGAACCTTTACGGCCACCTCCTCCTATGGTCTTGTGTACATGTACGATGCCATGTTCAACACGGCAGGTTACAGGGCCCCGGTGGTGATGATCAACGTCAACCGGGAACCCCCGGGGATACATGCAGTGTGTTCAGGCCAGCAGGACATGATCTCCGTGCGGGACACCGGATGGGTACAGCTCATTGCAGAAACCGGCCAGGAGATCCTTGATCTCACCATACAGGCCTATCGTCTGGCAGAAGATTATGACATTCAACTGCCGGTGATCATCAACTACGACGGTTATTATCTCTCTTTTCTGGCCGAAGCCGTTAATATCCCGGCCATAGAAGAGGTGGATAACTATCTGTCTGTTTTAAAAACCCAGCCCCAACGCCCCACCCTGATTCCCGGAGAGGCCATTGGATGTGGCAGCCATGGCCTTGGCATGGGCTTTGTGGAGCTTAGAAAGAAACACATGGCCGCCATGGACCGGGTCATCCCCCTTGTGGACACCATTGATGAAGAGTTTGGTGAAGCATTTGGACGCCGGTATGGGGGCCAGATTGAATGCTACCGCACCGATGATGCGGATTTTGTTCTGGTCACCTCGGGCAGTGCTGTTGGCACGGCCCGTACCATCATTGATGCCAAGCGGGAACAGGGCATGAAAGTGGGGCTTGTGAAACTTCGGCTCTATCGCCCCTTCCCCATCAGCCGACTCAGCGAAGCCCTTAAGGGTAAAAAAGCCATTGGCGTACTGGATCGCAGTCTGTGCTTTGGCTGGGGATGCGGACCGCTTTATATGGAAACCAAGGCCATTTCATCCAAAATCGGCGATGTCCCCATGTTAAGTTTCATTGACGGGCTTGCCAATATGGATATCACCAAGGAACATATCGGTCGCATGGTCGATGACATCTACAACGCATCCCAGGGAAATTCCTACGAGGAAGTCACCTGGTTACCATAGGGAAAGCGAGGGCAATAAATGGAAACCATAGAAAAGAAAAGACCCAAAGTATTTGAACACTTTCAAGCCGAGGATCAGTTTGCAGGGGGTGTGGCATTTTGTGCCGGATGCGCCCTGGAACTCAACGCCCGATTCGTGGCCAGGGTGATGGGAGAAAACACCGTACTGGTGGGCACCCCTTCCTGCTCCGCACCGGTGCTGAACGGCCAAAACACAGCGGCCTGGCACAAACTTGGCCACTATGCCTGCACCATGACCGGCGTTGCATCCAGCGCCACGGGACTTGCCAGGTATTATCAAAGAGCCGGCATTGACGCCAATGTGGTCTGTTTCACCGGTGATGGCTGCGCCCAGGACATCGGGTTCCAGACCTTGAGCGGGGCTGCCGAACGAAATGAAAAGATGATCTACATCTGCTATGACAATGAAGGATATATGAACACCGGTATCCAGCGAAGCAGTGCCACCCCCTTTGGGGCCAACACCAGCACCACTCCGGCGGGCAGCCACAGCCAGGGAAAAACCACCGGCTCCAAAAACATGCCCCTTGTCATGTCCATGCATGATATTCCTTACGTGGCCACAGCCACCCTGAGCCATTTGGACGATTATGCCAAAAAGCTGGTTAAGGCAAGGGAGATGTCAAAAAAAGGATTTGTTTATCTTCATGTATTTTGTCCCTGCCTTGTGGGGTGGAAGATCCCCATGGACAGCTCCATCCAGGTGTGCCGTGCCGCCGTCAGAACCAACTACTTCTCCTTATGGGAATCTGTTGAGGGTAAATTCAAAATAACCCGTACGGTCAAAAACCCCAAACCAATAAATGAGATGACCGACCTGCTGGGGAAATATAAACACCTTAAAGATGAGAACATGGCCATCCTCCAGCACCAGGTGGATAAAAGGTATAATACCCTCCAGGCGTTATGCGACGCTTCTAAATAACTGCCACGGGCAGACTGTACTGTATTTGGAACTTTGGGCTACAAACATAAATAGGGACACTTTTTTAACATGAGACTTTGGAAAAGCCTATGAAATTGGCCTTACAAATAAAATAATGATTGAAATTATTCCAGCCTATGGCGATAGCCGAACTTTGGCCTGCCTACAATGAATCATAAAAACAATGTTAGGTATGCCTACATTTTCATACAAACCCATGGAAATTCATATTCGATGACACCCGGGCACTTTTTATTTCACTCTCGTTGACACTTTTTTATAAACCAAAGCCTGCGGTTTATCTTTTGCGAAAAAAGTAAATACGAAATAAAAGGTGCCCATTTTAAAAATTCATGAGCCGTCAATTTTCATTTTTAAATTTTCGGGGTTGATTCTGACATCAGCCACTCTGGGGACGGGCCAGGCTTGCGTTATTGAACTTTAGCTTAAGTTCTCCTAAATTTTCAGAGTGGGCTAAATCAGCACCAATCGTAAATATTTTCCAATCACTGGAGCAGAGCATGAACAAAGAAATCGTAACAGATCCCCTGTCACCTGAAGATCTTTGGCAGGATCTGAAAACCAACATTAAGATGTTCAAAGCACTGGGCATATCCCAAGTATTGGTATTGTACGGATTTTCATGGGGATCTCATTTTTATGACGACAACTGGGAAGATCTCCCTGTGGATGTTGATAAATTTGAAGATCTCTTGATTAAGGCCATGGAAAAAGGATATGGGGCATTGGGACACGACAATCTTTACATATCAATCCCCCGGTTTAACATGAAACTCCAGTATTCCCATGAAACTGATATTCATATCTCATTTGGGGATAACAATGAACTGGTACGTACCATTCACAAACGATGGGAAGATGCCGGTTGGTTGCAGTACATAAAAAAAGTCAAGCAAATGATTCACTGACCCATGGCCACCTGACCTCATATCTATAATTTCGGTTTGACCCGCTACTCCAATCGTATCTGCCAAGGAAACTTTTAAGCATTTTGTTCAGCAGCCCCTTCCCGAGATTCTTTTACGGCATCAAAAATATCTTTAGTTGTTGCTTTTGTTTTTACACCTGCAACATCAAAAGGTGACTTGGTGGATTTGGCAAATATAATTTTAAAAGTTTCACCACCTCGTCGTTTAATAATAACCTCTTCTGATTTCGCAATATTGAGGACAGTAGAAAATTTTTGACGTGCTTCTGAATATGTATAGACTTTCATCAGGTCACCTCTATAATATGAATACTCAAACTCTGAGCGATTTCAATCATACGTAGATCAAGAGTCAATAAAGGGCAATGTAAAGAAATTGCACATTCTAAAAAGTATGCATCATATGCGTAAATGTTAAACTGGCATGCTATTTTTAATGCTTCACGGATATTTATGCTACGCAGATCAACAGGTATTTGTTGAGTAGCATCCCAAACAGATAATAATTCTTCAGGCTCAAGCCTTCGTCTTTTAAGCATCGCTGAGAGTGCATTTCCAATTTCAAAATTGCGAAGATATTGTTTATATTTGTATTTTTAATGCTGATACTGTTGTAGGTCCAACATTACGATGTATCCAGGGCAGACATGATTGAGAATATTTAAAATGGATTTAAGTGGTGAGGCATGATCCAATCACAGCAAAAAAATTCATGCCATTGCCGATTCTTCCACCATATATTCCTTAATTTGCCAGCTGACGCCCCGCCGATCGTTTGAGTTTTTAACATATTCCTCCGCAGCTTCCTTTTCCACGAAAATCTTATCAAGATGCCCATTTCCACATGCCCCGCATTGCATGGGATCAAATCTCATCACAACAAAAACACTCATTTCAATGGTCCTTTCTAATAAGGGTTATTTCGGCAAAAATACTCTATATACTTTCCATCACAATATATTGCCCGATAACAATATCCGGGCTTGGTTCTAAGCTCGGCCACTTTTAACAGCTCAGATCAGATAGCAACAATTTAACATCATATTTAATTGTCTACTGTTTGGTGCACATCCACTGGTCGACGTCAGAACCACCCTTTATACTTCCGGTCACATGATTTAAAACCGATTTTCAACCTTAATCAACTGTTTTTTAAGGATTTAAAGTAAAAATTTAATATCAATTCATTTGACCGGAACTACAATTGAATTGATCGCACTATAAATACAATATTACATGTATTATAGCACGTAATTATTAAACGGCAATATTTTTTATTAAAAATTTAGGATTAATCATAAGATGGATCACTTTTTAAAAATGCTAAATTTGTATCATTGCAAAAGACTTGTAATTAAATATTTTATTTCATAACTCGAAAAAAATCAGCTCAAAGTGGCCGAATTTATGATCAATCCCAACTAATTTGATAACCACATTTTTCAAAATTTTAAGCTCGATGCCCATTTTTTTAAAGCCCCCTCCCCTTCCTTTCCTTCGCAATGGCTTCTTGTCAAAAGGATAATTTGCAGATATGATCTCATCACAACTAAAATTTATCACTCTATGCTCCTCGTCAATCCTAAGTTCTCTGCATATTGTGTATGGATATGTAAGATCTCAATAACCAGGGGTGAGAAAGCCCTGTTCCGCTCTTTAACGCTGGGTGGTATTCAAAACGAATCCCTGAATGCCCAAATTTATTGAGAACTTACATGGATATTTGCTAAGCCCCTGAAATTATAGAATCTGTACCTTAAGGTTTGCTTATGTAAATGTTTTGACAGTGCCCCATATTCGCCTGTTTGGGGCTGCGTAGCATACTACTGCTATGTAAACAGACCAAAACAGGTGAAGATGGGGTGCTGACCGAATATTTACTAAAGTTTGATTTTATAGGCCTTAATGATTTCAAGAGTTATGAGAACTCAGGACTATTGAGTATTCTCATGGATGATTTTAAAAAAAGGAAGATCCATGCCGACCAATTCCAACGGCTTTAATATCTTAATGTACTGGCTGTGCAGTTTTGACAATATTCTATGGGAAAAGGTCTCTTCCGGTGATTTGGACAAATCCCAGTGGGCCATCACCATAACCGACGGAGATGTTAACTTTCTTTATGTCAATGAAGCCTTTTGCAAGCTGATTGGCTATCCCCGGGACACCCTTCTTTCCATGAAAGCCTTTGATGTGCTCCCCGATGAGAGCTTTCATCGTTTTAAAAATCACATTACCAACTTCATTGAAATGAAATCCAAATTCCGTTGCGATGTTGTCGAACTTGATTATATTCAAAAAAACGGCAGATCTGCCACCGTTGAAGAGATCATCCGGTTGGTGACCTACAATGGAAAGCATTATATTTTCAGTCTCATCTATCTTCCCGACCAGAGGGACAACAAAGACAACGCTCTGGTGAGTTACCTCAACAGCCTGGAAACTGAATTCATCCGGCTCAAGGATGAAAATATAGTTCTCAAGCAGGAACTTGTCCTGAAGGACACCTATGGGACAGTCATTGGAAAGAGTAAAAATTTCAGGCGGGTTCTAAAAGCGGTGGAACAGGTGGCCCCCATGGATACCACCGTATTGATCCAGGGCGAAACAGGAACCGGAAAAGAACTGCTTGCCCGCTCCATCCACGGATTAAGCCGTCGAAAGGATCTTCCCCTGATAAAGGTCAACTGTGCTGCCCTTCCTGCCGGATTAATGGAGGCAGAACTCTTTGGTCATGTCAAAGGGGCTTTCACAGGTGCCATCCAGAATCGTAAGGGTCGGTTTGAACTGGCAGACAAGGGGACCCTTTTTCTGGATGAAATAGGCGAGCTGCCCATGGAATTCCAGACAAAACTGCTCCGGGTGCTCCAGGAAGGAGAACTCAACCGGGTGGGAGAGGGAAAAAACATCACTGTTGATGTCAGAATCATTGCCGCCACCAATCGTGACCTCAAAAACGAGGTCAAAAAGGGACGTTTCCGGCAAGACCTTCTTTATCGCCTCAATGTCTTCCCCATCCCAAGTCCCCCTTTAAGAAACCGAAAGGAGGATATCCCCTCCCTGATTCGATATT
>CAKZLA010000294.1 GCA_937124525.1 uncultured Desulfobacterium sp. | reverse complement strand
ATGGAGGTGTTAAAGCGCATCATGGCCATGGACCGGGGTATAATTGTCATTGTCATCACCGGGTATGCCACCGTTGAAACCGCCATTGAAGCCATGAAACTTGGGGCCTACAACTTCATTCCCAAACCCTATCAACCGGAGCAGCTCCGGATTGCCGTTTCCAGGGCCAGGGAAAAAATAGAACTGGCACTGGAAACGGAAAAACTTGCCCAAGACAGGAAAAGAACCCTGGCAGACCTGCACACGGAACAGAGCCGGACCCATACCATCATTGAATCCCTTCCCAATGGAGTCCTGGTAACCAATGCCAGTGGTAATGTGGTACTCATCAATCCGGCATGCTACCATCATCTGGACATCACCACGGACAAGAAACCAGGGCTGCCCATTGGAGATTTCATTGAAGACAAGTCCTTGTGCCAGCTGATTTTAGATATTTCCCGGGGAAGATACATTGATTATACCGATATCCCCGCCCATGAGATGGATGTCCATAATGGGAAATCCATTCTGGTCCGGTGCCGTCCGGTGCTGGGGGAAAAAAGAGAGTGTCTGGGAGCGGTGGTGAACATCATGGACATCTCCGCCATGAAGGCCCTGGATCAGTTAAAATCTGAATTTGTGGCAAAGGTGACCCATGAATTGAGATCCCCCCTTTCCACCATCCATGAGCAATTAAAAATAGTGATGAACGAAAAAGACGGGGATTCCAGCGAAGAAGATCAATACATGCTGTCCCGGGCAAAGGAAAAAACCGCAGGCTTGATCTCCACCATCGGGGATCTTTTGGACCTCTCCCGCATTGAGGCAGGTATCTCATCGGCCCGGGAATCCACCCCTGTGAAGGTTGACGATCTTCTAAAAGGGATTGGTGAATTTTTAAATGCCAGGGCCCTGGCAAAAACCCAGACCCTAAAGGTCACGCCACCAGCATCCCCCATTCCCCCAATCACCGCAGATTTCATGGCCCTGGAAAGTCTTTTTGGCAATCTTATCTCCAATGCCATCAACTACACCCAAGAGGGGGGAGAGATCAATGTCAGCTGTGATGTCACCGGAAACAATATCCGGGTCAGGGTCATGGACAATGGCTTTGGCATTGATGCCAAATACATGGATAAAATATTTGACCGCTTTTACCGGGTAAAAAATGACAAAACCCGCTTCATCACCGGCACCGGCCTGGGATTACCCATTGTCAAGGGTATTGTGGATAAGCTTGGGGGATACATCAACGTGGAAAGTGAAGTAAATAAGGGTACCACCTTCACCGTGCTTTTACCCCAGAAAAAACACATTGGGCATGACACCACCATGGGCCTTATGTAGCGTCTGAACGAAAACCTGAAAATTATTTCGAATCCAAGGCGGGCACTATGCAAAAAACCTGAAACCGGACCTTTCCCGGGCGACGGGGGTGGGTCTCAGTTCCAGGTTTTTATATCTCTGGATATGTATCCTTAAATATGGAGATTACACGATTACGTCCGGGGAGTAAAGACAATTACAAGAATTTTTGCAATTCCTCCCACCCCTCTGACGGCATGGGGAATGCTGGAATCAAAATAGATAGCATCCCCCTTGTTCAACACATGGGTCTGTTTTGCCGTGCGAAATTCCAGCTCCCCCTCCAGCAAAAACATGAACTCTTCCCCCACATGATTATTGTAAAGCAGCTCGTCATCCCGGCGGCTCTCAATTTCGGCAATAAAAGGCTCCATCTGTTTGTCTGCCATGGGATAGGCCAGGGACTGATAGCGATATCCAATGTCTGAACTATAGTTGTGGTGGGACAGCTTTCGGACCCCATACCGCTGGTCTTTTCTCACCACGGCGATGCGGGTGTGATCCATGGATTGATCCTGGAAAAAATGACTAATCTTCACCCCCAATGCCGTGGAAATTTTGATGAGTGTGGCAATGGGAGGGGCCGCAATGTTGTTCTCTATCTGGGAGAGTAACGGCTTAGACAAACCGGTCAAATCAGACACGGCCTGGAGGGTAAAGCCCCTCATGGTCCGGAGTTTTTTAATTTTTTTACCAAGATTCAGGGCTGCAACTTCATCTTTTATGTTAATCTCCATGGCATTGGGCATGTTGATAATCCATTCCTAAGTCTTAACGATTTAAAGAGTCTGAATCTAACATGAATAGCCCGGCCCATCAAGGAAAGACTCTATTTCTCTTTGGAATCATCTGCCCCAGTTCCCCGAAGTGAACTTTAAAATAGCCCCAATCCCCCAAAGGCCAGCACAAGAATGGTGATAAAATCAAATGCACTCATGGGGCGGAACCCCATCCTCAACGTTGAAATCAAAGCCTTCATATCTTAAGCTGATTCCAAGAGATTTTCAACACCCTTGCCACCTTTATATACTTCCCATAGAACCGCATAAAAAACATTGCAGTCCATTTTAACCCGATGAAATGAAGATCCCGGTATCTTAAAGGAAAAAGATTCTTTGCAATATAAATCATGCAGTGCAAGATTATCAATGCGCACCATTGTGCGAGCCTGAGCAACAATCATGTCCACCCCTGGCAGTTTTTATAACAAAGACCTCCTAACAGGCTGCAATAATTGAAGTTTCAACTTTTGTTGTGGTCGGAGGTTACTGCCATGTGGGTTAGATAAAACTGTGGTGCATGCCCCCGGGCCGGACCCATTGCCCGTCAGAGGAAGCTTGGTTCCATTGAATCTGAACTTTAAAAGTTGACTTTTCAGGTATTAATAATTTTAAAGGGATGTGAGAATTTATAGGTTTTGAGCTATATTGCATCTTCTTCATTGTATTATCCATAAAAGTGGTATTGTTATTGCATACATGAATTAAAAATATTTTTCCGGCACCAGCAGCGGAGCAAATCAATCTTTTGGAGTCTATGTTTGGAGGCGATGAATGAGTAAATACTATCTGTTCCAGGATGCAAAACAATGTATTGGATGCCGCACCTGTGAAATCCAATGCAAAACAAATAAAGACCTGCCCACCGGTCCCCGCCCATGCCAGATCATCCAGGTGGGACCCCAACTCATTGGCGGACTTCCCAGAACATCCTATATTTTCATGCCCTGTTTTCATTGTGAAACCCCCTGGTGTGTGGCGGCCTGTCCCACGGGTGCCATGCAGAAAAGAAGCAAGGACGGCATTGTCTTCATTGATCCTGATCTTTGTGTGGGATGCAAAACCTGCGTATCTGCCTGCCCCTGGGGTGCCCCCCAGTGGAACCAGGAGACCGGCAAAGTAGTGAAGTGTGACTATTGCATGGATCGCATTGATGAAGGCCTGCAACCGGCCTGCGTCACCACCTGCATCAGTGGATGCCTGAAATTCGGCAAGGTGGAAGAGATGACCCAGATTCGACGGGAACGACATGCAAAACTGGTGGCAGCCCTTGATAATTCTGTATCATAACCCCATGTTATCGGGAAGCTCGCTTCGCTCGCTCCCTCTAACGAGAAGTTACAACAGACTCGCTTCGCTCGCTGATGAACTTCTCGATATCCCACTGGCAATCTTCAATGGAAAAAGGAGTTCACATGGCTGAAAATGTCTGTCCGGTTCATGGCACCATCCTTCACTTATCCCGGCAACTGGATTCCGGTGCACTGACAGAGCCCAGAACCATACGAATTTCAGAAGAAATTTTAAAATTGCTGGAAGAGATCTCCAACGGCCATGCCGGTAAAGACCATCTGAATGGCGTCAATACCAGGGTGGCGGAATTTTTCAAAAACCCCGGTAATCCCCAGGGGCTTAAAACCGGTACCTATCTAAAAAAAATCCTGGAAAAGCACGGACCGGTGTTTGAAAGCCACATTGAAACAGGTAACTGCGCATCCATGGACTGTATCCGGCTGGCCCCCTCCCCCTGCCAGATGGCATGCCCGGCTGGCATTGATGTCCCCACCTATCTCTCCCTCATTGCCGAAGGCAGGGATGCAGAAGCCATTGAGGTGATTCGCCACGACAACCCCCTTCCCTGGGTGTGTGGTCTGGTGTGTACCCGACCCTGTGAAATGATGTGCGTCCGGGCCAGAATCGACACCCCGGTATCCATCAAATTTTTAAAGGCCTTTGCCGCAGAACGGGCCATGTCCCACGGCTCGTACACCAATCCCCCCCAAAAGCCCCTGAACGGCAAAAAAGTGTGTGTGGTGGGGGCGGGTCCTGCCGGGCTTTCTGCTGCCTATTACCTGGCCCTCATGGGTTATGGGGTCCGGATACTGGAATCCCTTCCCGTACCTGGTGGCATGCTCATGGTGGGTATCCCAAGGTACCGTCTTCCCCGGGAGATCATTGACCGGGAAGTGGCCATGATCTCGGCCCTGGGTGTGGAAATCTGCTACAACACCGTTTTTGGCAAAGACACCACCCTGGAATCCCTGGAAAAAGAAGGGTTTGGCGCATTTTTTCTGGCCATTGGCGCCCACAAGTCTTATCAGCTGGGCCTGAATGGAGAAGAAGAATATAAGGACAAAGGGGTGGTTGACTCTGTAATGTTCCTTAAAAATGTGGCCCTGGGCCAACGCACCGTTCCCGGAGACCGGGTGGTGGTCATTGGCGGTGGTAATGTTGCCATTGATGCGGCCCGGACCAGCCTGAGACTGGGGGCCAAAGAGGTGACCATTGCCTATCGAAGAACCCGGTCCGAAATGCCCGCCGATGTGGAAGAGGTGGAACACGCCGAGGAAGAAGGGGTCAAATTTGCCTTTCTCACCATCCCCACCGCCATTGTGGGAAATGGAGAAAAAGTCACGGGACTCAACTGTCTGAGGGGGGAACTTGTTAAAAAAGAAGACAGTGACCGCCTCTATCCTGTGCCCGTTGAGGGCAGCGATTATGTCATGGAAGCAGATGCCGTAATCAGTGCCATTGGCCAATTTGTGGACACCGACGGCATGGATGAATTTAAGGAGGTTCAATGGACCCGCAGGGGAACCATTGAGGTGACCCGGGCCTCCATGGAAACCTCCCAGCACGGGGTCTTTGCAGCAGGAGACGCCGTCACCGGTCCTGCCACGGTCATTGAAGCCATTGGCGGCGGAAAACGGGCAGCAGAGGCCATTGACCGTTATTTCAACGGCATGCCCCAACCCAGAGTCCCCAAGGTACCCGTACGCTATCGAAGGGAAAGGCCCCTGGAGATGCCCGCCAGTACCAAGATGGTATTAAAACGGCCGGAAATGCCCATGCTAAATATTGATCGAAGACGAACCATGTTTCAACAGGCAGAGCTGGGTTACACCGAAAACATGGTCAGAGAAGAGGCCAGACGCTGTCTGCGCTGCGATATCTGTAGACGCTGCGGCAAATGCGTGGAGGTGTGCCGGGATAAAATGGGCATTGATGCCCTCAGGTTTGGGTACATGGACTTTGATAATCCTGGTGAAACAGATTTTCGTAAAACCGCAGAAAACTGCATTGCCTGCGGGGCCTGTGTGGCCAATTGTCCCAATGACGCCATCACCATGGAAGATCGAAATGGCGAGCGCCTTTTAATGCTGTGCGGCACCGTGATCAACCGTCAGAAGCTGGTTCATTGCGAATCCTGCGGGGCCGTCATGGGACCGGCCAAATACCTGGATTACGTCAACAAAAAAACCCAGGGCATCAGACCTTATTACAGTCCCTTGCTGTGAAGAATGCCAAAAAGGGTGGTCAAAGTGAGCGCGGACTCGCAATTTGATGGATTGATAGTCAACAAAGATGAGGGACGCATGCTCAAGAATTTAATGCATCTGATTTTAACCGACAATTTTTTCTGCTTTCAGTAAGGTCCTCGTTAGATACTGAACTTTTCTTCGCCCACCTGCATGATTGCTCCAATCCTGTCTTTCCATAATAATACGATTGTAGATTTCTTCCCTGGGAAATCCTCTTCGATAGAGAGCTAAAGCATACGCCAAATCAGTAGCAGATTCGTTACCTTTATTATAAAGGGACCGGGTAATATCATTTTTATGACACACTCCCCCCTGGGGTTGATGGGAAAAAGCCCGTTGCGAACAGGAGGGTAGTTTAATTTCAGGGACATTCGCCTGGCACTTCCAATCAACCCATATGAGTTTTGCCAAGGGATACTGTCCTGAAGGCGTTTTGTGTTTTTCCTTTCTGTTCCTAAACCCGGGGCATCTGCCCCATCTGTTTTTAGGATCTGCGCCAGGGTCGTTGTGCAGTTTCTTCAACCAATACCGTTTTTCACCAAGGTTAAGGGGGCGGGAGCTATGAATCCACACCTGATAATTGCCTGGTGAAGTTTCTGTGACCATTCTGCCGGGTCTAAAAACCCCCGGCTTTAATTGATGGTGTCGGGTGAGCAGGTTGCTGTTTAAATCGTCTACAAGAATGTAATAAGGTTGGATATCAGAATCGGGTTTAAGCAGGATGTGTCTGCCGCCTGCATTTTCGGCTTTGAGATAGGGGATATTTTTAGGGGAAGGAGTGACCGGCCATCTGCCTGTCGATTCATCAAGAACAGCCAGGCTCAAGCGATGGCTAAAATAATTACAGATTTTCCATAAAATCCTTTCCATGGGTATGAGCCCGGGCTATGGGGCCCGGGCATATTGGTTATATCCATTCGTCTTGGTCTATGGGACTTTCTTTTCTGTCTTGTTCCATTTGGAATTTTCTGAACTCTCGATATTCCCGATTCAAACTTCTAAGCCCTGTAACGGCTATATCACGCAGCAGGTATCCTAATTCTATGGAAATTTGGTCTAATGTAATATCAGGATCATCATAAATACTCATATTATCGTCCTATGATTTTGGGGTGGTTGTCTGAAAAAATTACTCCCGTTTAGGTCTGGGGCGGTTGGGTGAGAACAACTCGAAGAATAAAGATTCATCTATTCTGGGCAGCTCTTTCACTGCGGCAGTATTTAAAAGCTCTGCCGCCATCTGGTTGAGAATCCGCAGATTGTTGGCGGCGTGCCCAGCCAGGGTCCGTATCAATCCCTCGGTCATCAACTGGCTGTTTCCTGCCTGATCCAATGCAAAATGAAGATAATCCTGTAGCTGATCCGGAGTGAGCGGTTCAAGAATCAATCTGGGGCCGATTCGGCTTCCCAATGGCAACAGTTCCGGAGACCGAAATCTCTCAGGAAGCCTGTTATCACCACAAAGCACAGTGAACAAAAGGTTTTGTGAGTCGAACTGGTGGCTTTGAAGGATTCTTAATTCTGTCAGGCATTCATCTGAAACATGCTGAGCCTCATCAATGAGCAGAACCGGTTTGAACAAAGTGCTCTGGCAATGATGTATCCAGCGTTCTCGAAGAGTTTTGAACCCTCCGTACCTGTTGGCAGGAGAAAGCGCCACATTAAACAACTCTCCAAGCTCCCTGTAAAAGTCTCCCAGTTTGCTTTGAGGACGCTGCATAACCCCGACGGCAAGATCAGGGATTTTTTCCAGGCAGCAGGCCATTTTATGCAGGGTCTTACTTTTGCCCAATCCGGGCTCTCCGGTAATCAAGGCAAAACCGCCCTGCTGGGCCATGGAACGGATACGAAGTTCGAACGTCTGTGAGCCAGGAAGCGTGTAAAGCGCCTCTTCAGGGATGTTGGGTAAAAAAGGATTATACTTCAGACCATACAGACTTTTGATATCAATATTATTCAATGGTGTTTTCCTCCATGGGTAAATAGGCAGGCGGCAGTCCGGTGGCTGCGTGATCGGCCATCCATTGTTTTAGCAGCGCCGGGTATTCAAGTGGTTCAACAGGATCTGTCTGGGAGGCTTCAGGGGCAATCACCCGTCGTTTTCCTGAAGCATTGGCCGTTTTGTCCTGGGGCAACAGCTGTGCCAGGGGGGCATCGGTCTGGGGATCCACCAAAGTCAACTGACTTCTATCCCAGTTGGGAAACCGTAAGACAGCCGATTCCATGTGGCTGAACCGGTGCGGCATCTCATAGCGAATACCACCGACAGCGACAGTGGCGTCACTGCGCCTTGGCTTACGGGTCACCCTGCGTGTGAAGGCAAGGTTGAGTACCTCACTTTCCGGGATTTTCCTGGCAACGCTTTTACCGTTAAGAAGGCGATCCAAAGGGGTGGATTTTATCTCCCGGTTGAATTTGCGATGGTAATCCTGTTCGACCCAGGCCTGGGCCGCCTGATTTAAAAAGGACAGTTTTAGATCCTTGTGTTTGCGTACCAGCTCCAGAAGACGTCCTTCAAGCTGGCCCCAGAAAACTTCCTGCTTACCGTTTTGATACGGGGAGTAAGGCAAAGTGGTTTTGTGATCAATGCCCAGACGGGCAAGCCCTTGTGTGGTCTCTTCTGCCAGCATTGCCGCTCCGTTATCGGTCATCAATGACCTGGGCATCCCCCGCTTCATAAACGCCTGGACCAGTCCATGGATCAGACACTGTGCAGTTTCGGCCAGATAAAATTGCAGGTGACAGCAAATACGGGAATGGTCATCAAGGATTGCCAGTACCATTGGCTGATGCCAGTTACCGGAGGCATCCGGAATGCGAACTTTTGCATGGTGGAAATCAAGATGCCAGAGGCCGTGGAGGAAAGATATTTCATACCCCCTCACTTCCCTGTTTTCAAGGTGCCTGGCGGCCTGTACTTGCCCTGGAGTCGGCTGGGCCGGTTCACTGGACTTCCACCAGCCATTATCCCGCATGCACCGTAATACAGTCTTGTAGCTGGGAAATTTTCCTAATTCAGGCTTTTTTTGCACCACAGCTTTCAGGTTGTCGTAGTGCAATTGAACAGTCCACCGGGGATACGTTTGGTACTGAGTTTTCAAAGCGTCCAGCACAGCTTCGGGCATGGACCAGCGTATCCCGGCGTCACAACGAGGTTTTCGCCCCAAAACAGCTACCGGATCATCAGCGGTTTTGGCTTTATAATACCACCGTTCAATGGTCGATGCACCCAATGTGAATTTGCGGTCTTCGTCAATGGGGTGCTTATAAATTTTTCGTGAAAGCCGTTCAATTTCTTTCTGCAACTGCCCCTTGGCAGGCGGGCTGGAAAACAGTTCACCTATCACTGAGAAACGAAATTCTCCCCAGCGTCGCCAAATAGGCGCTTGAGTGTTGCTCATGGTGTCTCTCCTTTCAATTTTGCTTCCTCCGGCCTCCTCCATGGAGGCAAACGGGGGCAAAATCGTGAGCTGACACCTTGTAACAGATTGATCCGCTCCTGAAATCGGCCCAACTTCTGCGTGGCCGGCTCTCAAAAATGGAAACCCTTAATTACCGTGGCTTTCAAGGTCCCATGGCAAGAACTTTAAGGCATTGGGCCAGTGCTGATTCCGATGGTTGTATCTTCTGATAGTAGCTGGAGAGCAGATCGTGAATCAGGCGATCCCTTTTCGTTTCCAGAAAATGCCCCGAAAGCCGGCGCCAGGTGGAGCTGTCTGGGAAAATGTCTAAAAAATAATCCCTCCAGCGATTGACTGTGGATCTCCAGACCTTGCAAATTCCCTTCAGGCGTTCAAGGGTCACATCCGGATTTTTTCCCTGACGGAGAGCGGTGAGCAGCAAAACCACAGGAGCCCAATACACCCGGCGACCCCAGAACCTGACTGATGGAGGCTTGGTACGCCGGCGGCATCCCTCTCTCCCGCAGCAAAGGCTGTAACGAAGGTCAAAGAATTTTTCAAGATCTGCAGGGCCGCCACGTGGTTTACGCCAGTAGTTGGCATAGTGCAACGGCCCTTCACAGTAGGGCAGCCACGTTCTTTGGTTTGCCTCGCCAGATCCAAGTCAATTTCATGAAGAAGTGAAAATAACGATTGTTGAGTAAGTACGTCTAATGATATCATGATTCCCGCCATTGGTTAATGTGGCAGGAGCCCCACCATCAACGCACCGGCCAAGGAACGTGAGGGGGCTCCTTACTTTTTCCCTCACTTTTCTGGACCATTTTAACGATTTTTTCCATCATTTTTTGAGTCTGCACTCAGTTCTACTATTTTTTCATCATCTTGAGGATGTACTCCTTTATCAAAAAAAACCTCAATGTAGCTGAATGAGTATTTCCTTATATCTTTTTGAAAAACAAAATCCACTATTTTTTTAATGACATTTAAATAGTCAGTACGTTTCCATAAAACAGAGTAGTCACGATTATCGTCATATTTTGAAAGCCACTTTTGTGTCGAAAATCGGCTTTCAATATATTTATCTATAAAATCTGGATTATTATCGATAAATTTTGAGAAGATAGAGGCATCAAAATCTAAATGCTTTTCCAATTTACATAGCGCAAGATAAATATCTTCAAGAAGCTCTATTTTACCGCGAAATATCTTGAACAATTGTTTACAAAACTCTATTAAATGACTAAAGGGACCTGACAAATTATGTGCAAAAAGATCGTCCTGATTGATTCGATTCAGCATAATTTGAAAAACATCTATGATAAATCCTTTTTGAGCCTCCTCATACTTTAAAAGATAGTCCAATGAATAAATAAAATTTTCATGATCTGCAGTCTCAAATAAAGAAAATAATAATGTTGTGGTTTTTTCATCGATTTCACTTCCAGGAAGATCACTGAAATAAAAAAACAACCATTGGTCTTTTTTCTTAAAATTTTCCGATAATATCAGATCATAAGTATCCTCACTTCCAATTGAATTGATTAATGTATGAACAACGAATGCTGAATTCACATTCAAACAATCACCTGTTTTCA
>CAKZLA010000293.1 GCA_937124525.1 uncultured Desulfobacterium sp. | reverse complement strand
CGTTCAGTACGTTAATGTCGGTGGCTTCAGACAGCGACGTCGAGGTATAAAAATCATCAAAGGCGAGTTTAATGTCATCGACTGAATTGAAGAAATCCAGCACAAACAGGTCTTCGGTTTTCTTACCGAGTTTTGGTGCAGAACGGTTCAGCCGCGACAAGGTCTGAACACACAGCACCGACGTTAATTTCTTATCTACATACATGGCACTGAGCTTCGGCTGGTCAAAGCCCGTCAGGTATTTGTTTGCAACCACCAGAATGCGGTATTCATCGGTATCGAATTTGTCTTTCGTCTCGCCTTCGCCAAAGCCATTGATATCGGCTTCGGTGAACTCAATGCCGTCCACTTCTTTTGTGCCAGAGAAGGCAATGACCGCCTTAAACGGATTACCACGCAGCGCCAGCTGGCGGCTGATGGCTTTGTAGTAACGGATAGCGGCTTCAATATTCTGAGTTACCACCATGCCTTTCGCTTTGCCTTTGAGCTTTTTGGGGGTTACCACCTGGGGGATAAAGTGGTCCAGGATAATTTCAGATTTAATGTTGATGGTCTGCTGGTGGCGTTCCACATAGGCCCTGAGTTTTTTCTGGGCTCTTTTACTGTCAAACAGGGGATTGTCCACTATGGATTTTTGAATCTCATAATAACTTTTATACGTTGTGTAATTGGCCAGGACATCCAGGATAAATCCCTCTTCAATGGCCTGTTTCATGGAATAGAGGTGAAAGGGCTTAAAACTGCCGTCCGACTGCTCAACCCCGAATTTTTCAAGCGTGGTGTTTTTGGGGGTGGCCGTAAAGGCAAAGTAGGAAGCATTCCCCCGCATTTTACGTTCTGTCATTGCTTTCAGAATTTTATCCTGGGCATCCATGCCCTCATCGTCTTCACTGTTTGGCGTACCCATGGCCCGGTTCATGTTGTCATGGGCAAAACCGCTTTGGGAACTATGGGCCTCGTCAATGACCACTGCAAAATTTTTCCGGCTTAAGTCGCTGATACCGTCAAGGATAAAGGGAAATTTTTGTATGGTTGTGATGATGATCTTTTTTCCCTGCTCCAATGAGGCCTTTAAATCCGCAGCCCTGTACGCCGGGGCAATGATATTTTTCACTTCGGAAAATTGTCGTATGGTTTCCCGTAATTGTTTATCCAGAAGGCGCCGGTCCGTCACCACAATCACCGAATCAAAAAGCGGTTGCTCCAATCCTCTTGCACCATGGACCTGCAGGTGTTGGGGATATGTTTCAATCAGCTGGTAGGCGGCCCAGGTGATGGAGTTGGATTTACCGGACCCTGCCGAATGCTGGATCAGATAGGTATGTCCCACCCCGTTTTCAGTGACATGCGAGATAAGTTTTCGGACCACATCCATCTGGTGATACCGTGGGAAAAAGAGGGTCCGTTTAAATAAAGGATCTTTTGGTTTTCCGTCCAGCCTGACAAAATGCTCAATAATGGTGGCAATGCTGTCTTTACTGAAGACCTCTTCCCACAGGTAGGCAGATTTATGCCCGTCTTTATTGGGAGGATTTCCCGCCACCAGATTGTGCCCTTTATTAAATGGCAGGAAAAAGGTGGATTTCCCGGCAAGCTTGGTGGCCATATAGACCTCATCGGTATCCACGGCCATGTGGACAAGACACCGGCCAAACTGGAGCAAGGGCTGACTTTTATCCCTTTGGGAGCGGTACTGCTTCTGCCCATGGTACCTGGCCGTCTGGCCGGTCCAGGGATTTTTCAATTCCAGAGTGGCAAAGGCAAGGCCGTTAATAAACAAGACCAGATCTATGGATTCGTTTGGATTGTCCAGGGAATAATGCACCTGCCGGGTGCTGGAAAAAATATTGGTTTTAAACTGCTGTTGTACCTGATCCGCACTGCTGGCAAGGGGCACCGGATACATCAGGGTGAAGTGGGCATCATCCACACTTAAGCCTTTTTTAAGCAGGTTTAAAAGTCCCCTTGTTTTGATCATCCGATCCAGGCGCTCCAGGATTTTGCGCTGCCATTCATCGGTTCCGCGACTCTTTCTTTGCAGGGTTTCAAGCTCTTTTTCCTGGGTATTTTCAAGAAACGCCCAGAATTTTTTCTCATCTATGGCAAACCTGGGGTTGAAATGCTGATGATATCCCAGTTCATACCCATGGTGGGTGCCAAAGGGAGCCTGGGGTTCCTCCACCTTGTGAATATCTGTGACATTGGCCCTTAATTCTTCAAGGCATGTGCCGGTCAATTTTTTTTCAATGGCGGCCTCCAGGGCCTGTTCATTGGTTTTGCTGACCATGGGACTCCTTAAACATCTGTTTCAGATTCAGATTTTAGATTCCGGTTCGCACAACAGGTTCATAATGAGTTTAATCAGGGTCTCTTTTTGATCTGGAGCAGACTCGGCCACCAGCAGCGTTAAGGCTGCAAGGCCAGTTTCATTGATCACGGACTGACCATCGGCCTTTACAAGGCAACCGTTACGGTTGAGGAAATCCACAAATAGAAACGCGCCGCTGCGCTTATTGCCGTCGGTAAAGGGGTGATTTTTCACCACAAAATATAAGAGATGGGCAGCCTTACTTTCAATGGTGGGATAGGCAGATTCCCCAAATACAGTCTGGTCCAGGTTGCCAAAAATCGCTTCAATGCTGTCCGGCCGGGCCATGTTGGCAAAAAGTCCTGAGGCTTCGCCTTTTGCCATCAATTGTTTTTTAAGCTTCAGGATGGATGTCATGGCCTCTTTGGGTGTGGGAAGGATGCCGCCAGGAATCCCTCCCGGTTCTTTGAGCAGTCCTTCGTCATACTGCTGGAGCCACAAAAAGGTTGCCATATAGCGGCCCATAATATCCACTAAGCCCCGCCCCATGTCCGTGGCAAGGGCCTGGGATTTGGCCGCCTTTTGAATCAGGGCAATGGCTTGGGTAAGCTCTGCAGCATTCTGATTAAATCTCTGCTGATTGATGGTATAGCCTTGCAGCAGGTAATCCCGCAGACGTTTGGTAGCCCAGATCCGGAACTGCACGCCCCGTTTTGAATTCACTCGGTACCCCACGGAAATCACGGCATCCAGGTTGTAATGCTTTAGCTGCCGTTTTACCTTGCGCTTACCCTCTGATCGAACTACTAAGAAATCCTTAGTAGTTGAATCTTGCTCCAGCTCTCCGGTCTTGTAGATATTCTTCAGATGCATCAGCACATTCTCCGGCGTGGTATCAAACACCTCACCCATCTGGCGCTGGGTCAGCCAGATCGTTTCTTTTTCAAACCGGACATCCACCCGGGTTTCCCCGTCCTTTGTCCGATAAATCTGAATGCTGCTGCTGTCATCTGTCAAAGGCTTATCCTCTTGTCATGCCACGGCCTTGGATTCTCTTGTCTGTGGCACTTTAATTTTTCCGGTCACGGCTGAATTGATCAGCGTGGCTTTATATTCTTTGAGCTTTTCGATCATCTGTTCCTGTATGGCAATGGCTTTGTCGATTTTGGCGGATTGGGTCTGGATGTAGGATACAATAACTATTTGTTCTTCCACTGGTGGCACAATCAAAAATCTTTTTTTAAGGTTATTATATCGAATTCTCACCGCCCGTTGCCTAACGGCATTACAGATAACTTGAATGTATTTTGTGAGGGCCATTTCTCTCAGGAGATAGGCAAAGTATTCGGGCAACACATCATCTAAAATTGGATCACAAATGACATATTCCGGGGTACATTTACCGTCGGAATCAGATACACCAATGGCACCTTCGAACGCATCCATCGAGTTTAAAACAAGTTGGCCTTTACGAATACCTTGATAACCTTGCTCTAAAATAGCTTCTGTATATCCACCAAGTCTTCTATTCGATCTCAAAGTAACCTCACCATCCCTGTATGAGGTAACAACACCATCATTTGGCAGTGTCGGCAAATTACTTTGAGAGAAGAGAGTTTTAAATCGTTTTATAGCCCAATGTCTTGGTATCTCACCGATCCATTCCACACAAGAATCACGCATGGTAACATTGGAATCAAGGCCTTGGATCACAGCCTTCTGAATCAGGATTTGTTTGCGCTCTTTGAGGAGCTGGATCTGCTTTTCCTTGATGGCAACGGCTTGGTCTATCTTTGCAGTTTTGCAGTCGAGAAAGTTGGCGACTGAAGTTTGTTCTCTTATTGGGGGCATTGGTAAAACTAATTTTTTAAATTCATCCTTTTTAAGGCTTTCACGTAGCACCATTATTCCAGTACAATATTTTATTAATGAAGAGTAAAAAGGTGCGTTCATCAATAAGTAACTATAAAAGCTAATGAAATAATCTTTAGACATTGCTCTCAAAACTATATAGACTTGGCTTAATGCTCCAAAGTATTTCGAAAGACCTAATGAGCCAATTACAACATTCATTTTGTTAATCACTAAATCGTTTGGATATACAATCTTGTACCGTTCTATATCCTCTGATTTATTATTACCAATTGCTCCTTTTTCATCATATGGGATAACACCTCGATCTTTAGTAACGGATAGGATAAAATCAGTTATTGGCCCAGTATTCTTTTCATTTCGCTCATTAAAAATAGACCGAATTGGTGTTAATTGCCAATGCTCAGGAAGCTCCCCAATCCAGTCCACCCTGGAATCCTTATACGACTCGTATCTTGGCATCATGGATATCAGATCAGTCATGACCCACCCCTGACACCACTGCCACATCAAGTCCTAAAATATCAGCAATCAAGCCTTCAGCCTGGTGTTCCAGGTCCAGGATATCCTTGGCAACCTCTTCCATGGAGCGCAACGGCTTATGACGATAAAAATATTTATTAAAACTAATCTCATATCCAATCTTCACCGAATCCAGGTTGATCCAGGCTTCTGACACATGGGGAGCCACTTCCGCCCTGAAATAGTCATGGATATCTTCATTAAGAGGTACGGATTCATGGTCACGAAGGTCTGAGCAGGATTCAAAGGACAGGTATTCCCTTTTTTTACCCTCTGTTGGATAAAACCCGAAATCCGCTAGATCTCTTTCTTTGCACCCCAGGTGGTGCAACAGCTTATCCAGCTTGTCACCGGTCAGTTTAACCTTTGCCTTGATGACTTTGCAGCCAGTTTCATCATACCAGGACGCGGCATTTAAAATGGCCTTTTTCTCCGTGACAGACAGTTTTAATTTCAACGCTTTCAGAGTCTTATCCACCAGAACCTTGAATTGATTGAAATCATTAAATTCATCTTTCCCCACAGTTTCCATCAAGCCCTGGGCCGCTGCAACCAATTTTAAATGCTTTTCCCATGTATCCAGGTTGAAGAGCTTTTTGCGGCTCCGTGCATTCAATGTGAGGCCATTTTCCTCACAAAAGGCCAAAATCTGTTTTTCATGATGGGCAAGCGTACCCGGGGTGTAGACGGCATCTGCAAATTGTTCATATATCCATTGCATGGGTGCTGCCAATGCCTTGTCAAAGCGTAAAGGTGCAATGCGTTCCTCGGTAAACCTTGCAAATCTTCGGTCCGGCCGTTCAATGACCACTTTATGGTACCCAAAATCACTGTTTTCAAACACTTTGGCACCGAGACCGGTATCCGCTCCCTTTTCATCCCTTTCCGGCGCTATGGTTTTCAGTCCCCGGAAGGCCGCGACAATATCGCGGATGTGGTGCCTGGATAATTCGCAATTCTTGTTGCCCAGGTTTTTTCTCAACTTCTGGAAACACCTGGAGGCATCAATGAGCTGGACCTTCCCTTTTTTCTTGTTTTCTTTGTTATTGGATAACAGCCAGATATAGGTGGTGATGCCGGTGTTATAAAAGAGATTGTTGGGCAATTGGATAATGGCTTCCAGAAGGTCGTTCTCAATAATATAACGGCGGATATTGCTCTCTCCGCTTCCCGCATCCCCGGTGAACAGGCTGGAGCCGTTGTGGACCGAGGCAATGCGAGAACCAAAAAGGCTGGTGTCCGGGGACTTCATTTTGCTGACCATTTCCATCAAAAACAAGAGCTGCCCATCGCTGGATCTGGGGACGGCATCCACATCCTGGGGCTGTCTCCAATAATCTTTAAGGGTTACCTTAAACCGTGGATCAATGACATTGGTTCCATCCTTGATAAATTTCTGCTCACTGGCCCAGCTTTTCCCGTAGGGAGGATTGGATAGCATAAAATCAAAGCTATGCCCTGCAAACTCATCCGTGGAAAGGGTTGAGTGGGGACGGATATGTTCGGGATCATTACCCTTGATCATCATATCAGATTTACAGATGGCATAGGTCTCGTCATTGATCTCTTTGCCGTAGAGATAAATATACCTGTCATCCGCTGTCCGCCCGGTTTCATTCTTGATAAAGGCCTGGGATTCAGTGAGCATGCCGCCGGAGCCACAGGCTGGATCATAAATGGTGATGACCGGGGGCATATGATCCTTTACCGGTTCAAATGTAAGGCGGGTCATCAGTTCAATCACTTCCCGGGGGGTGAAATGTTCTCCTGCCTCCTCATTATTTTCTTCGTTGAATTTACGGATCAGCTCTTCAAAGACATATCCCATGCCAAGATTTGTCAGGGCGGGCATGGGATTCCCGTCGGGATCTTCTCTGTCATGGGGGGTTAAATTCAGATAAGGGGAGGTGAATTTTTCAAGGACATCCAGCAGCACATCCTTGACAGCCATGTGACGGATTTGCGATCTAAGATTGAATTTTTCAATGATTTCTTTGACATTGGCAGAAAAGCCTGAAAGATAATCCTCCATATTGACCTTAAGAATCTGCTGATTATTGGTGGCCGTTGTGAAAAGGTTTTTCAAGGTCCATTTGCTGGTATTATAAAATACGTAGCCTGAGGCATCTTGAAGCCCATTTTCATCCAGCTTAACAAGCCCCATTTCGTTTTTTTGAAAGGACATTTCCTGCAGCACCTTCTCCTTGGAGAGCTCCAGCAGGCTATCCAGACGTCTGAGCACCACCATGGGCAAAATAACATCCCGGTATTTTCCCCGGACATAAATGTCCCTTAAGCAGTCATCGGCAATGGTCCAGATAAAGGAGACAATCTTATTGTGTACCGCGTTATTCATGTAATTCCTGTCAATGGTTAATCTTTCGTTTCTGCACATTCCGGTTCCTGTTCAAACCCCATACCACCTGTGCTTGTATCATATCTCTTAACCTGGAACCACACACATTTTTTCATCCGGTAAAGTTTATCTGAGTGATAGCTCCTTTCAAGCGCCCGGTTACATGGTATGCCATGTAAATAAAAGCCCTTCTAACTTCCAATACCTTCGCCAAATTTAAAATAGGTTTAAAATCAGCAAACATCAACACCATATACTGTATTTAAAAATATATATCTATCAACATATGGATTTAAATGTGGGCTGAAACAAAATTGGCGAAGGTATTGAAATATAAATATAATTAAAAGTGAGTCAAATAATTTTTTTTGAATGATATCTGACAAAGGTGAGAATGACTCCGAAGATAATATCGCTGATCGAATCATCCGTACTTTCGAATCCCATGTGTTCACAAAAATCAAATCCCGCGCTTTTGCGATCTTGGCGTAACAATTGCGGATGTACAAAATAAACAAGCACTTTTGAAAAGGCTTGATGAAAAAATCTTAAATTTTGTCTGTGAAAAGAAGCGCTTTAAAAAGAGACTTGCATCACCTCGTTCGTCAGTCTAACATACCAACCGGTTTTAAACGGTGAATATATTTATGCAGGAGTGCACAACATAATGGCAAAAAAGAAAGCAGAAGATCAACCCTTTGAAAAAATCCTTTGGCTGACAGCAGATAAACTCAGAAAAAACATAGATGCTTCGGAATACAAGCATGTTGTTCTGGGGTTGATTTTTCTAAAGTATATTTCAGACTCCTTTGAAGAGCTTTATGCAAAACTGTTGGAGGGCAAGGGGGAATATGAAGATGCCAATCCAGAAGACAATTGAAGATAAAATGAAATCCCTGACCGGTCAGCTCAAAGAACAGATGGAACAGGCGCAAAGCCTGGATCTTGAAATCAAAAAACAGCTGTCCAAAGTGGGGTTTGAGATATGACGAACACACCCACAGATATACCCCCCAATATACCCACCGACACATCTTATCACTCCCTGGTGGGGGATATCGGACGACTGCTGGAACAAGGCCGCTCCCAGGCCGTAAAAAAGGTGAACACCATTTTGGTTAACACCTATTAGCAGGTGGGCAAAAGCATTGTGGAATTTGAGCAGGCCGGTACCCTGAAGGCGGAATATGGAAAAGAACTTCTGGTGAACCTGTCAAAGGATTTAAAAAACAAGTACGGCAAAGGATTCAGCCGCTCAAACCTGCAATACATGCGCCTTTTATATGTCCATTATCCAAAACGCCAGACACTGTCTGGCAAATTGAGTTGGTCCCATTATGTTGAACTACTCTCCATCTCCGATGATACAGGCCGGGCGTTTTATGAAAAACAATGCCTGTCCGACGCCTGGTCGGTCCGGGAACTCAAGCGCCAGAGAAATTCGTCGTTGTTCGAGCGCATCGCCTTGAGCCGGGATAAGAAAGATATTGCAACCCTGGCGCAAAAGGGCCAGACCATTGAGACCTCAAAAGATATCCTCAAAGACCCCTATGTGTTTGAATTTCTGGATATCCCGGAGCACACCAATATAGGTGAACGATCACTTGAAAACGCTCTCATCGACAAACTGGGCCATTTCCTTCTGGAACTGGGCAAGGGCTTTGCCTTTGTGGGCCAGCAGTATCGTATGACCCTGGACAATACCCATTATTATGCCGATCTCGTATTTTATCACCGAATCCTCAAATGTTTTGTCCTCATTGATTTAAAGAGCGGCAAGGTCAACCATCAGGACATCGGTCAGATGAACCTGTATCTCAACTATTTCAAACGTGAAGAAAATATGGAGGATGACAAAGACCCCATCGGCATTATCCTGGCCGCTGACAAGGATGAGATCCTTGTGGAATATGCCACAGGTTCCATTTCCAACCAGCTTTTTGTGTCCAAGTATCAGCTTTATCTGCCGGACAAGCAACTGCTTGAAGAAAAATTGAGACTGTTTATAGACCAGGAAGGGATTGATGATGGGGGTGAGGGATGAGTGAGTGGCAGGAGACGGAGATTGGGAGGATTCCTTCTGGCTGGGATTTAGTAAGATTGGAAGAACTTGGGGAACTACCAAAAAGGTCATTCATTTCAGGACCATTTGGTTCGAACATCTCAGCCAAGTATTTTATAAATAAAGGAATCCCTGTTATCAGAGGAAATAACTTAACAATAGTGGGATCAAAGGATTGAGTGGCGCATATTGCCCAGGATCTGGTCTCTCACTTTGAAACACGGCTCACCGTGTTCGAAGGCAAGGCCATGGTAGTTGCCATGACCCGGCGTGTTGCGGTTAAACTCTACAATGAGATTATAAAACTCAGGCCACAATGGCATAACCCGGATCTTGACATGGGGGGTATTAAAGTGGTGATGACAGCGTCGTCATCCGACGGACCAAAAATGGAAAAACACCACACCAGCAAGACCCAGAGACGGATTCTGGCAGACCGGTTTAAAGATCCCCAGGACCCGCTTAAGCTTGTTATTGTCCGGGATATGTGGCTCACTGGATTTGATGCCCCGTGTCTGCATTCTCTCTACATAGACAAACCCATGAAAGGGCACAGCCTGATGCAGGCCATAGCCAGGGTTAACCGGGTGTACCTTGATAAGCCCGGCGGTTTGATTGTGGATTATATCGGGATCGCCTCTGAGTTAAAAAAGGCGCTTTCTTTTTATACGGCCAGTGGCGGAAAAGGCAAGCCCACTGAAACCCAGGAAGATGCCATCAACCTGATGCTGGCAAAACTTGAAATAATTGAACAGATGTTGGCAAAGATGCCATATGGGGCTTATTTTTCTGCACAAATGCAAGAAAAATTATCCATCATCCTGCAAACAGAAGAATACATCCTCAGCATCGAGAACGGAAAAGATCGGTTTGTCAATGAAGTGACCGCACTTTCAAAGGCGTTCTCCTTAAGCGTTCCTTCTGACGAGGCCATGGAAATCAAGGAAAAAGTCTCTTTTTTCCAGGCAGTAAAAGCAAGGCTGCAAAAATTCGGTATAAAAGAAGGCAACAGAACATCCGAAGAAATTGGAACAGCCATTCGCCAGGTGGTTGATCAGGCTGTTGTGTCTGATAAGGTGATTGATATCTTTGATGCGGCAGGGATTAAAAAACCTGATATCTCAATTTTATCCGATGAATTTATGGAAGAAATCAAAGGCATGGCACACAAAAACATTGCCCTTGAATTGCTAAAGAAACTTATCAATGATGAAATCAGGGCCAGAAAGAAAACCAATCTTGTCCAGAGCAGAAAGCTTTTAGAGCTTTTAGATGCTACAGTCAGAAAATATCAGAACAAACTTCTCACCTCCGCTGAAGTCATAGACGAATTGATCAAACTTGCCAAGGACATTAAACGGGCCGATCAACGGGGGGAATCTCTTGGGCTTTCTACCCATGAGCTGGCATTTTATGATGCCCTGTCACAGAATCAAAGCGCCCGCGATCCGACTACAAGCACGATTTTATTCGGGGAGTGCTAAATTTAACCAATAACTAAACCCACCAAAGAGGTTAAAAAAATGAAGAGAAACTTCAAAAAGTCACTC
>CAKZLA010000292.1 GCA_937124525.1 uncultured Desulfobacterium sp. | reverse complement strand
GTAATAACTGGAGTTTCTATATTTGTTGTGGGCAGGCCAAATCCCCAATAAGGTCCGCCCGTGGCGGTTATATGAAAGTCTCACCACGTGCTGGAATTAAAGATTTTTCGTTTTTTCGTTGTGGAAGGCCCCAGGTCCCCCATGCGGTCTGCCTGTGGCAGTTATATGAAAATGTGGCGCCGAGGTGACCAGGATTAGAACAAAACCTAAAAATAAATGGATTTGATACCCATGAGAATTGTAACCAGACCCGATTTTGACGGGGTTGTGTGCGCAGTCTTTCTTTATGAGACAGAAAAAATTGATGAACCCATAAAATGGGTTGAACCCAGTCAGATACAAAGTGGCAATGTTGAGATCCGGGTCGGGGATATTGTGGCCAATCTTCCCTATGATCCCCGCTGTACCCTGTGGTTTGATCACCATATTTCCAACGATATGGAACAGCTGCCCCAGGGCTTGTTTCGGATTGCCCCATCTGCTGCCGGACTGGTTTATGAATATTATAAGAAAAAGGGAAGACTGAATAAAGATTTTGATGATCTTGTGCGGTGGACGGATATCATTGATGCAGCCCTACTGGACATGGACCAGGTGCTTTATCCTGAAAAATATCCCTATCTTTTGCTTTCCATGACCATTAAAAATCGCAATGGTGCAGATGCGTCATATTGGAATCATCTGGTTCACCTGTTGCGGAACCATACCATTAAAACGGTGATGGAAGATCCACAAGTCAAGGTCCGGTGTGAGAAAGTGGTTCTGGAAAATCAGGCCTATGTGGATATCTTAAAGGCCTACACTATTGTTAAAGGTGATATCTCCGTAACAGATTTTCGGGATCTTGATGCAGTACCCTCGGGAAATCGCTTTTCAGTTTATTGCCTTTATCCCGATGTCATTGCCAGCGTCAAGATACGATACGATGAGCAGGACCGGGATACCACCATTGTCAGCATTGGACAGAGCATATTTGCGGAGGGGCTCAAGGTAAATATCGGGCATCTGCTTTCCCGATATGGGGGGGGCGGTCATGCCGGCGCTGGTGGCTGTAGCATGGAAAGTTCCCTTGCCCCCCATAATATCGATGAAATCCTCACCATTCTGGCACGTAATCAACCTCTGACCTGAACCAGGAGATCTAATTAATATACCACCAGGGTGGTTCGGGCATCAAAGAGATGCATCTGGTTAAGGTTCATGGTCAGATCAATTTTATCCTGGTACTGGACCACCACGCGGCTTTCACACCGGGCAATGAACTTTACACCCTTTAAATCCACATGGATCTGGGTTTCATTGCCCAGAGGCTCCACTACATCAACGATTCCCTGAAACCGGGATGCTTCTGGTGAGGAATCCTCTTCTTCGGCAGGAAAAATTTCTTCTGTTCGAATTCCCATGATAAGGTCCTGGCTATCCGTTATTTCTCCCTTATCCCTTGGGGGAACGGGAATTTCAAGGCCGCCGTCAAAGGCCAGCACAAAGCCATTTTCTTTTTTTGCCGCCCGGCAGGGAAGAAGATTCATGGGGGGGGTTCCAATGAACCCTGCTACAAATGTGTTGGCTGGTTGGGTAAATAGTTCCATGGGAGTTCCCACCTGCTCAATGTACCCATCTTTTAATACCACAATACGGTCAGCCAGTGTCATGGCCTCCACCTGATCATGGGTCACATAGATGATGGTGGAGTCCACCCGGTGGTGGAGGCGTTTGATTTCCGCCCGCATCTGAATGCGCAATTTTGCATCCAGATTGGAAAGGGGTTCATCAAAGAGAAAAACCGATGGTTTACGTACCATGGCCCGGCCCATGGCCACCCGCTGCCGCTGTCCTCCGGACAGTTCATGGGGTTTTCGTTCCAACAGTTCTTCAATGCCTAATATTTGTGCCACTTCCTGAACCCTTGCCTGGATTTCCGCCTTGGGCGTTTTCCTCAGCTTGAGACCAAAGGACATATTATTAAATACATCCATGTGGGGATACAGGGCATAGTTCTGAAAGACCATGGCAAGGCCCCGGTCTTTGGGTGCCAGATCATTGACCACCCTTCCGCCAATGGAGATGGTCCCTTCTGAAATGACCTCAAGACCTGCCACCATGCGGAGAAGCGTTGATTTTCCACACCCGGAAGGCCCCACCAGAACCAGAAACTCCTTGTCCTTTATATCCAGGTTGATGCCGTGCAGCACCTCTGTTTTGCCATATCTTTTTACGACCTGATCGAGTTTAAGTTCTGTCATTTAAATTTTCCGTTTAACTTTTTTTTGGGGTTGGTCATAAGGTGAGCCACTATACGGAGACTGAAAATGTGCTATAGTCAATTGCCTATAATTACTGACTTTATTTTTGGATCAAAAAAAATCAGTTCAAAGTGGCCCATTTTATGACCAAGCCCTTTTTTTGTTTGTTGGCACTGCCATGGGATTTTATGGCCTGTTTATTTGGATCTTTATCATAATACAGAGCAACGCTGTTGGTTTTTTCATTTAGTTTATGTTGTTTTTCAGGGTCTTTCTTCGGGTGTGCGCCTGGACTTTTTATGTGTCATAAAAAAACAATAAATCAATTAATTATGCAACTCTTTTTTTGGAATATTCATAATAATCTTGACGCCCTTTGGTTAAAGCATTAAATCTTGGAGGTGTGGTTGTCTTGGGCTGAAATATAAGTCAACAATTTGAGTAAGGGCTCAGAGGCTTGCAGGGTAATTTGCAAGCTTGGTTGACACAATCCGGCAATTCATTCCCTGGGCTGAAGACTCAGGGGTTTTCTTGCCTATTTTTATGAAAAAAAGAAAAGGGGGAAAAATGAGAATTAAAAAGAGTTTGATTCTGGCTATTGTGGCTGTCTGTCTGACATTCCCGGCATCTGCCTTTGCCAAACCGGTGACCATCAACTGGTGGCACGCCATGAGAAGTGCTCGGGGTAAGGTGGTTGACACCATGATTGAAAAGTTTAACGCCTCCCAATCAGACTATGTGGTGGTGGGTACCAACAAAGGTAATTACGATGAAACCATGAATGCCGGAGTGGCTGCCTTCAGGGCAAAGAAACAGCCCCATCTTCTCCAGGTGTTTGAAGTAGGCACCCAGACCATGATGCTTTCCGGTGCCATTTATCCGGTGCACCAGCTCATGACCGATGCCGGATTTGACATTGATTGGACCAATTATCTCCAGGCAGTTCTTTCCTATTATATGAATGCCGATGGAAAACTCATGTCCATGCCCTTTAATTCTTCCACACCTATTATGTACTACAATGTGGATATGTTAAAAAAGGCTGGCATTGCCCCCCTGTCAAAATCAGAGCCCATCACATGGGATCAGCTGGGAAAGATCACCAAAAAAATGGTGGACCAGGGCATTGCCCCGGCAGGTATGGTAACAGCATGGCAGTCCTGGACCCAGATTGAAAACTACAGCGCCATCCATAACCTTGAGTTTGCAGATAAGGCCAATGGTTACAAAGGGCTTGACTGTGAGTTGAAGATCAATAACCCCAAGGTGGTGGCCCATATTGCCAGGTTGAAACAGTGGATTGATGACAAGCGTTTCATGTATGGCGGTCAGAAATATCAGGGTCCCAAGGCGGAGTTCATTGCGCAGAATGCGGCCTTTTACATTGATTCCATCAGTGGCATTGCAAAGTTGAAAAAAGCGGTGAATGACTTTACCTGGGATGCGGCTCCCCTTCCCGTGGAAACCTGGATGGACAAACCCCAGAACAGCATCATTGGAGGGGCTTCTCTGTGGGTTCTCCAGGGGCACAGCAAAAAAGAGTACAAAGGCGTTGCCGCATTTTTAAAATTTTTGGCCAGCAACGAGATGCAGGAATACTGGCACAAAGAAACCGGTTATTTTCCCATCACCTTAAATGCATATAATGATCTCACATCCAAGGGGTATTATACTGAAAATCCCCTCCAGGAAGTGGGCATTAAACAGTTGAACCGGGCCATTCCCACGGAAATTTCCCGGGGATTGCGTTTGGGCTACTTTGTCCAGATTAGAAATATTATCAACGAAGAGCTTGAACAGGTGTGGAATGGTGACAAAACGCCCCAGGAGGCCTTAGACAATGCCGTTTCCAGGAGCAATATCCAATTAAGAACATTTGAAAAAACGTATAAATAAATAACAAATACATAGTGCTTTAAAAACAGAATTACTGGCTCGTCATGGAAAGGCTTGGTTATAACCTTGGTGCCTGATCCCAGCTTTTTGTAATACCTGGTGTTATAATCAAGCCTCTTTTGTCAATAATCTTTGCATAGACCAGGCATCCGTTCCAATCAAAGAAAGCGGGTGATAAAATGTTTGCCAATGATTAAACGATCTTTTTTTAAATCAAAGTATATTCCCTACCTGCTGATTCTGCCCCAGTTGCTCATCACCCTCACTTTTTTTTACTGGCCAGCCATCCAGGGCTTGATACAGTCCTTTCTTCTCAGTGATCCCTTTGGCAGGCGCAGCACCTTTGTGTGGTTTTACAATTACATTGAACTGTTCACAGACCCCCTGTACCTGAAATCCATCATGATCACATTGGTTTTCAGTATGCTGGTGGCCGGGGTTTCCCTTTCCCTTGGACTGTTCATTGCCACCATGGCCAATCGGGCACTCAAAGCCAAGGCGGTGGTACGCACCATGCTCATCTGGCCCTATGCCGTGGCCCCGGCCATATCCGGGATATTATGGCTCTTTCTCCTGCATCCGTCCTATGGGATTGTGGCCCTTGGCATTAAAAAATGGCTGGGCATTGACTGGAATCCGGTATTAAAGGGAAGCGATGCCATGATTATGGTCACCATGGCCAGTGCCTGGAAACAGATCAGTTATAATTTTGTCTTTTTTGTGGCGGGTATGCAGGCCATTCCCAAATCCTTGATTGAGGCCGCAGCCATTGACGGGGCAAGCCCTTTGCGGCGGTTCTGGGCCATCACCTTTCCTCTGTTGTCTCCCACCTTTTTCTTTTTGTCGGTGATGAATATTATCTACTCCTTTTTTGAAACCTTTGGGGTGATTCACACCGTGACCCAGGGAGGCCCCGGAGGTTCCACCAATATCATGGTTTACAAGGTGTACCAGGATGGATTTGTGGGGTTGAACATGGGTTCATCGTCGGCCCAGTCCGTGGTGCTCATGTCCCTTATAATAGTCATCACGGTGATTCAGTTTAAATTTGTTGAAAAGAAAGTACAATATACGGGTTGATTTTATGGTTGAACGTACACCGCTTTTGGATATTTTTACCTATGTATTTCTTATCGTGGGTATTCTCATTGTGGGATTTCCCATTATTTACAGCCTCATTGCCGCCACCCAGACCCTGGAAGATGTTTCAAGGGTTCCCATGCCCCTGATTCCCGGGGATCAGTTTCTGGTGAATATGCAAGAGGCCTGGTCCCGGGGGGATCTGGGGACCCAGATCATGAACTCTTTTATCATGGCAACGGGCATCACGGTGGGGAAGATCACCATTTCCATTCTGGGTGCTTTTTCCATTGTTTACTTTGACTACCGGTTCAGGGCCGTGGCCTTTGCCTCGGTGTTCTGCACCCTGATGTTGCCGGTGGAGGTCAGGATCATGCCCACCTATGAGGTGGCTGCCAATGTGCTTGGCCCCCTACAGAGTGTGTGGGATTTCCTGCATTTGAATGCCGTGATTTCCTGGTTCACCACCAACGAATTTGAACTGGCCCTGGACTGGAGTCTTCTGGACAGCTATACAGGGCTGATTCTTCCCCTGGTGGCATCGGCCACCTGTACCTTTTTGTTTCGGCAATTTTTTTTAACGGTGCCAGAAGAGTTGTGTGAGGCGGCCAAGATGGATGGGGCCTCCCCCATGACTTTTTTTCGGAAGATTTTATTTCCCCTGTCCAAAACCAACATTGCTGCCTTGGTGGTCATTGAGTTTGTCTATGGCTATAATCAATACCTGTGGCCCCTTCTCGTCACCACCAATCCCAAAATGACCACAGCGGTGATTGGATTGCAGAACCTCATTCCCCAGGCCGATGATCTGCCGGAATGGAACCTGGCCCTGGGGGCGGCCATTCTGGTCATGTTGCCGCCGGTACTGGTGGTACTTTTCATGCAGCGCTGGTTTGTTAAAGGTCTCATTGAAAAAGAAAAATAAAAAAAGGTCATTCTTAACGGGGTAAATGAAGAATGCCAAACCAAGGAGGATGTAGTTTGAAAAAAATAGCGATTTTGTTTTTGATTTTATTCGTTTTTTCCAGTACTGCTTCGGCAGCCATGAAAATCAAGCTGGCTGTTGTGACAAAACCAGGCTCTGCCCAGAATATTGTGGCAGACAAATTTAAAGAATTGATCGAAGAACGTTCCCATGGAGAAATGAAGGTTAAGATATTTCACTCCGCTTCCCTGGGTAATGAGACAGAGATTCTCCAGCAAATTCAGATGGGAACCGTGGAAATGGGGATCATCACTGCAGGGCCTTTTGACACCTTTGACCCCATTGTCCGGGTGGTGAATTATCCTTTTTTATTCAAGGATAACGACCAGGCAGACCTTATTCTGGACGGCCCCCTGGGACAGGAAATTTTTAAAAGCCTTGAAACCTCTGGCTTTAAGGGGCTTCATTTTTCAGAAAATGGATTCCGAAATCTCACCAACAGTAAAAGAGCGGTGAAGTATCCCGATGACATCAAGGGCCTTAAAATCCGGGTGATGGCATCGGCCCTGCACAAAACCATCTGGCAGACATTGGGGGCCAACCCCACCCCCATGCCCTGGCCCATTTACACGGAGCTTGAGCAGGGGGTCATTGACGGCCAAGAAAATCCCCTGTGGGTGATGGAGGTTTACAAGTTCTATGAGATTCAAAAGTACATGACCATGACCCGTCATGTCTACTCCTCCCACATTGATGTGGCCGGGTTAAAATGGTGGGACAGCCTTTCCGCTGATAAGCAGATCCTAATTGCCGGTGCCATAAAGGATGCGGCTCTCTTCCAACGGGCAGATAACCGGGCCAAGGATGCGGGTCGTCTGGCAATGCTTGGGGAGAAGGGTATGATCATTGAAGAAAATCCCAATGTGGCGGCGTTCCGGGCCCGGGTGGCAGATTTGAAAAATATGGATCTTTACAGTGATCCCCGGGTCAATGCACTGTTACTCAAGATGATTGAGGCCACCCAATAATTCGGGTGATCTGGAATCAAAACATGACAAAATTTTTTCAAAATTTAAGTGACGGGGTAAACCGCAGGGTTGAAATACTGGTTTTTGCCATGGGTTTTGCCATGACCTTCATTGTGGTGGTCCAGGTGTTTGCCCGATATGTCCTTAACCATTCCTTGTTCTGGTCCGAGGAATTGGCCCGGTATCTTCTGGTGTGGCTGACCTTCATGGGGGCTTCGGTGGCATACCACAAGGGGGTCCATCCCGGTGTGGATGTCTGCTTTGCAAGGCTCTCCATATGTTGGCAACGGGTGGCAACGGTGGGAATCCACATGGTTTCTTTGCTTCTGTTCGGTGTCATGGTGGTGAAGGGTGCGGCCTTTGCGTGGTTTGTCAGATTTCAGATCTCTCCGGCCCTGTCCCTTCCCAAATGGGTTCTAATGGGCATTGTTCCCCTGGCCGGTGTGGTTCTCATGGTACATGGTGTGCGCTTTCTGCTGGATGCCATCCAAGGGGAATGAAAAGAATCATATGGATAGGATGGTATTGTGACCGCGTCGCTGTTGATTATTACCCTGTTTTTTCTCTTTGCCATGAACACCCCCATTGCCATTGCCATCGGGGTCTCATCCCTGGTGACCATTTTTGTTCAGGGGGACTATCCCCTGATGGTGATGATCCAGCGCATGGTTTCCGGCACAGACTCTTTTCATCTCATGGCGGTCCCTTTGTTCATGTATGCCGGAGTGATCATGGAAGCCGGCGGGATCAGCCAGAGACTTATTGATTTTGCCAATGCCCTGGCTGGATGGCTGCCCGGGGGCCTGGCAGCTGTCACCATTGTGTCTGCCATGTTTTTTGCCGGAATTTCCGGTTCGGCCGCAGCAGATGCCGCTGCCGTGGGGGCGGTATTGATTCCCGCCATGAAACGTTCTGGATATGATTCTGATTTTGCTGCGGCGGTGCAGGCCGCAGGGGGCTCTTTGGGGGTGGTGATTCCGCCTTCCATTCCCATGATTATTTTTGGTTTTCTCACCGGAGCCTCCATTGGCCAGCTTTTTGCCGCCGGGATTTTGCCTGGTCTTCTCATAGCCGTATCTCTCATAGCCGTCTCCACCTTTGTTTCCTGGCGTCGGGGCTACGCCCCGGATACCCGATTTTCTCTGAAAAATATTTTTGTTACATTTAAGCGGGCCTTTCTGGCGCTGGGTGCACCGTTGATCATCCTTGGCGGGATTCTAACCGGTGTGTTCACCGCCACTGAATCTGCAGCGGTGGCCGTTGCCTATGCCCTGTTTGTCTCCATGGTTATATACAAAAAAATTCAGGTAACGGATCTTTTTCATCTTTTTAGAAATGGATCTGTCACCGCATCAATCGTTATGTTTATTATTTCCACTGCCTCGGTTTTCAGCTGGATTGCCGCCATGGAAGATCTCCCCGGAGCCCTGGCAGGAACCCTCATGGGGATCACAGATAATCCAGTGCTTCTGCTGCTGTTAATCAATACGGTTCTTCTCATTGCCGGTACCTTTGTGGAAACCACAGCTGCTTTGATTCTGCTGGTACCCATGATCACGGCCATGTTGCCCTCACTGGGCATTGACATGGTCCAATTGGGCGTCATTGTGGTGACCAATCTCTCCATTGGCATGCTCACCCCGCCCATGGGTATCTGTCTCATTGTGTCGTGCAGCATCTCCGGGGATTCCTTGGGGGCGGTGAGCAGACGAGTGATGCCTTTTCTGGGTATTTTGATCATAGATCTTCTCATTATTACCTTTTATTCCCCGCTTACCATGTGGATGGCCCGGCTGGTTCGTTGATACTCCCCTGGCATTTTTCATTAATTAATTGATTATGCACCATGTTGGGTTTATAACTCAAAGTGTGAAAAACTCAAAAACCACAGGAGGTGGGGTATGACCATAAAGATTGGTATTAACGGTTTTGGCAGAATCGGCAGAAATATTTTTCGGGCCATTGGTAAAGATAAGACCTTTGCTGACGTGGAAGTGGTGGCCATCAATGATTTGACGGACAATAAAACCCTGGCCCATTTACTTAAGTATGATTCGGTCATGGGAACCTTTAATGGCGATGTGAGCGGCAATGACACGGGTATCACCGTGGACGGACGTCACATTGCCGTGTCCGGCCATAGATCCCCTGCTGATATTCCCTGGGGGGATCTCGGAGTGGATTATGTGGCCGAGTGTACCGGGATTTTTCGGGACGGGGAGTCTGCCCAGGCCCATCTGGATGCTGGAGCAAAAAAGGTGGTTATCTCAGCCCCGGCCAAGGGCGGCATTAAAACCCTGGTCATGGGGGTGAATGAAGAGGAGTATGATCCCACCGAGCACCATGTGGTATCCAATGCCTCCTGCACCACCAACTGCCTGGCACCGGTGGCCCGGGTGATTCTGGATAATTTTGGTATTAAACGCGGCTTAATGACCACCATCCATGCCTACACCGGGGATCAGCGGCTCCTTGATTTTCCCCACAGTGACTTGAGGCGGGCCAGGGCCGCAGGGCTTTCCATGATTCCCACCAATACCGGGGCTGCGGCGGCCGTTTCCCTGGTCATTCCAGAATTAAAGAATAAATTCGACGGTCTTGCCGTGCGGGTCCCCACCCCCAATGTTTCCCTTGTGGATGCGGTAATGGAGGTGGAGAAAGAAACAACAGTGCAAGAGGTCAATCAGGCCTTGAAAGCGGCATCAGGTCGATATCTGGGATATTCTGATCTTCCCCTGGTCTCCATGGATTACCAGGGAGACCCCCATTCGTCTGTGGTGGATGCATTATCCACCAAGGTCATTGGTACCACGGTGAAGGTGATGAGCTGGTACGATAATGAATGGGGATACTCCAATCGGATGCTGGATCTGATCTTGTATATGGAAGCCACTAAGCCTTTATGAGTAAATATTCGGCGAACACCCCATATTCACACCTATTTGGGCCTGCTCACATAGCAATAGTATGCTACGCAGTCCCAAATACGCGAATATGGGGCACTCGCCAAACATTTACATTATCAACCCGAATATTTACCTTTATGATGATGTCCGAGGGGGGGTGATGGAGCGAGTCTCATTTTCTCAGTTTGTTGAATCATCGGATGCCCTCCGGGCCAATCTCATGGAAACCGCACAAGAGGTGATTGTCCAACCGAAATATCAACTTCTTCTGGACATTGTGGTGGACTTCCGAGGTATCCATAATCAGCTTGAATCCCTGCTTTCTGAAGTGTGCCATACCTTTCGAAACTGGGAATTGCTGTTGCCACAGCTGAGAAATTTTACCCTGAAGAACAGTAGCCATTATAAGCGGCACCCCCAGGGGCCTGAAGCTTTTGAAATTTTCAGTGGCATTTACCTGGAAGCTTTGGAAAATTCCATTAAAAAAGAGGGGCTCCCCGCCCGTCTAATGGAGGCTCTCTTTGCCTGGGTGGATAAATTTATCTCCCTTTTTTCCGGGGAAGATTTGCTTAACTATCAAACAGTGCTCAATGGGCTGTTTGAAAACTTGATCCGGCTGGGCAAGACCCATGAAGGTCTGGTGATGTTCATGGTGCAGGGCCGGATACCCATGCAGCGGGTGGTCCGACGTCTGCTGGCATTGCAGGAAACCATGCCGTCCCCCCTTGATCATCGTGCCCTGGCACGTCTCATGATGTTTATACTGGACAATAATTATCGTTACTGGCTGGAAGAAGATGACCCCGTGGTGTGGTTCCATGCCGAGTGCCGGGATCTTTGCCATGATATCCCCACTTTGGAATTGTTTGACACCATCTCCCATGGCGCATTGACAGAATATCGCTCCACTCTTGCAGGCATTGACCTTGCAACCGATGAAAATAACGGGTTGAACCGATTGATGGGCCTTCCTGCCCATGTGGACTTTGTTAAGGCCTACAAGGAGATTTCCGCCTGCCTCACCCGGAGGCGACCGGGTGTTTCAGAAAATGAGGAATCCCCTTCCAAGATCCATGGTCTTCTGGATTCAAATATGGCCTTGGAAAATCAAAAATTATTGTTTTTATTTAGAATAATGGATACCAGTGGCCTCTATCTCATCCACGAAGAGACCTTGCGAACCATTAACCAGGGACTTGTGAGGTTGATCCGGCAACAACCGTTTGAAGACATTGAAGCCTTTTTGCTCACCACGTTTCAGTTGTTAAAGGTCAATGTCAGGAAATTTCCCCATACCTCCTTAAAATGTATTGAGATCCTGGGGGAAGAGGTGTTTAAGCGGGGAAATTCCCGCATGGTGGAGTCCTTTTTATGGGAGGCAGTTCGGTTTGGATTTCAACATGCCGGTGTGACCGGGATTGACGAGGACTGGCAACCCATCACTAATCCTGCCCATCTGACCAATATCCGGGTGTGGCTGCATCTGATCACCCGGGAACCCAAATGGTGTGCCACCCTTTTTTCCGCACTGATCATCCATCTAAAACTTGCTGGCACCTGTGTTAAAGATACGGATCTGTTCCAGCGGGATATCACCCACCTTTTAAACCATCCCATTGAACCTGTCTATAATTTGGCCAAGCAGTTTGCTAAATTAATGCCGGTTTTTTACAATGAAATCGGGGCCGAAGGGGAGTTGCGATACGTTTCCACCGAACTGGATGAGATACACAAACGTAAAGATCGCCTCATCCATTTTTTGAGAAAGCAGAGTCATGTGGAAAGTTCCAATCTGATTGTGGATTTCATCGAAGAGATATTTATCTTTTGGAGAACCCGGGACAAGGGCAGGCTGGAACCCATCCTGCCCCAGGAGGTTCTGGAGGAGGTGGCCACAACCGGCCCCTTTATTGATGAGCAGTGCCGACTGAGCCGTCGTATTGGAAAGGAACTTCGGTTCAATACTGTGGAAGATCTTCTGGTATGGAACAAAAAGGATCGGAAAAAATACCTTGACGTCCAGAAAGACATTTCCCCAAAGGAACGACGGCGGTTTGATCTGATGGTTCAGATGTACAAGTTGCTTCACCAGAAATATAACTTAAGTTTCCAGGAGCTTCGGGAGGAACTCATGGAAGCCCAAAGAGAAGGCTTTTCCGGCATGGAGGCCCTGGCCGATGTGCTGGAGGCCGGGAATACAGAAAAATCATTAAAGGCCCTGTTGACCTGTCTGGAAGATCTTAAAGAGATCATCCTCTCCACCGAGACCTTTCCCGCCAAAGAGGCCATTTACCATAAGCGTCACATTGCGGTGGATATCCCCTCGGTGTATGGTCGGTACCAGGAACGAAAATTTGACAGTCTGAGCCTCACCTTTCGCATGGAAAATTTGGCAGGTGTTTTGCTTGAGAAATTGCCGGGCACTGTGAATCTGTCTTTTATCACCCAGGCCACCTTTTTTCGGATTGTCTCTTGTCTGAAGCTTTTCATGCGGGCCCTGGCCATTGATGGCATCACCTCCCGGCGTCTTGACACCTATCTTTCCATACTGGACAGTTCTCTGAAAATTCGTCGGTTTTCCTACACCCAGTACCTGGATATTTTCCGAGGGCTTTCAGAAGGGGTCAAGGATGTGATCTACGCCAACTACACCAACATCCACCAGAACAATCTTTCCATCATCATTCCCCAGATCGGCCGGGACAATCTTCTGGGCAGATACCGCTCCAAGTGGTGTGACGACGACATGGTGAACACCACCCATGGTCTTTCCGAAGCTTTTTTCCGGGATCTGATCTCCTCCACCTTTGGGCTTCAGCACCTGGACCACTTCATCACCCGGATCATACAGACCCTGGAGCGACAGCGCGATGTACTGGATGAACGACATCTGGATCTTCTCATGTCCTATAATCCGGAAAAAACGGTTTCCATGCTCCATGATGTCAATGTTCACACCCATGATCTCATTCATCTGAGTAATAAAGGCTATAATTTGGTGACCCTTACCGGCCTGAATTTGCCGGTACCCCCGGCATTTATCATCACCACCGAGGTGTTTCGCTGCCGGGAGGTGATCCATGGATTCAGCAAAGCCAGAGAAGAGTTCATACGCAGGGTCCGCCTGGCCCTCACAAGGCTGGAGGGGCTCAGCGGCAAGGTATTTGGTGATCCTGAAAACCCCTTGCTCCTTTCGGTGAGAAGCGGAGCGGCCCTTTCCATGCCGGGTATGATGGCAACCATCCATAACATCGGCCTCAATGACGAATTGGTGGAAGCCTATGTAAAGAACCATGGCCATGGTTATCTGGCATGGGACAACTACCGACGCTTTGTCCAATCCTGGGCCATGATTTCCGGGGTGGATCGGGACAAATTCCAGGAGTTGATGGATGATGCGAAACAACGTCATGATGTACAATTTAAATGGAAATTTTCCCCGGATCAGATGCGGGAACTGGCCCTGGATTACCAGAAATTGGTGCGGCGACAGGGCATCAGTATCCCCGATGACCCCTGGCTTCAGCTCTCCCATGCCGTTGAAATGGTCTTTGATTCCTGGAATACAATCAAGGCTGTGGATTATCGGGAAATCATGGATCTTTCCGACAGCTGGGGAACGGCGGTGATCGTCCAGAGCATGGTGTTTGGAAATAAAAGCAGTCAGTCCGGGTCCGGGGTGCTGTTCACGGCCCACCCCTACCGCAAGGTGCGGCGGGTGGCATTGTGGGGGGATTATGCCTATGGTGATCAGGGAGAGGATATTGTGGCAGGGCTTGTTACCAGCTATCCCATTTCCGTGGAGCAGGCCCAGATTGACGGCAGATCTGTGGACAAGAGCCTGGAAAAAAGCTTTCCTGACATCTACAATGAACTGCTTTCCATTGCAAGGGAGCTGGTGTACGAAGAACGTTGGAACCCCCAGGAGATGGAATTCACCTTTGAAGGACCCGATGCCACGGATCTTTATCTTCTTCAGACCCGGGACATGATTACCATTAAAAAGCAGGAACAATTTGATGTATTTATCCATTCTGATGCCCTGGATGCAGCGGGGGTGGGCAAAGGCATCGGGGTGTCGGGTTCTGCGTTGTCCGGCAGGGTGGTTTTTTCCGAAGGGAATATCAATCAATTACGGAAGCAGGACCCTGGCATGCCGCTGATTCTCATTCGTCCAGATACGGTTCCCGAGGATATCAAAGTCATTGATATGGCCGAAGGGCTTCTCACCTCCCGGGGGGGGCAGACATCCCATGCCTCTGTGGTGGCGGTGCGTCTGGAAAAAAACTGTGTGGTGGGCTTACGGGATCTCAAGGTGCATGAGTCCCGGCAATATTGTGAAATCTTGGGGCACCGCATTGCCTTTGGCGATCTTTTGTCCATTGATGGTAGAAGTGGACTGGTGCTGCTGGGGCACCATCCCACCCAGACGGAAAAGCATATTTTGCCCCTGTGATTTTAATGAAAATGAGACATTTGCTGGGTAGAGAAAATTAATTATGTCAAACTATATTTCTTTTTTTGCAGGCCCCCGGGCCATGGATTTTATCAGTAAAAATGGGCTTGAACCCAACCATGTGAAATGGGTGGCCGGTGCCGCAGGGGGGCCCAAGTGTTTAATTTTAACCCATCTGGATGGATTCTTATTCGGGCAATGGTTTAAAAATCGGCAAGGCCCACTTTTTTTGATGGGCTCTTCCGCCGGGGCCTGGCGATCTGCAGCTGCCTGTCAGAAAGATCCTGCAACTGCCATGGCAACTTTCAGGGATGCCTACATTAATCAATGGTACTCCCAAAATCCATCCCTGGATGAAATCCAGCGGGAGTGTGACCGACTCTTGAAAAGGGTGCTGCCCCATGGAGCCATTGAACAGATCTTGTCCCATCCCAGTTTTCGAATTAATTTTATCTCAGCCCGGGCCAAGGGACCCGGGGGCAGTGACCATCCCCTGGTTCAGGGAGGCGCACTGGCAGGTGCGGCCCTGGCCAATGCCATGAAAAGGGAGTATCTGAAATATTTTTTCCAGCGCATTTTGTTCCACCATCCGTCCCAGGAGCCACCCCTGGGCGATATGGAGGCTTTTGGGACCCATAGGGTTCCTCTGACCCGGGATAATTTTACTCGGGCTCTTTTATCGTCGGGTTCCATCCCCATGGTGATGCCCGGCATTAAAGATATTCCCGGGGTACCCCCGGGAATTGTCAGGGATGGAGGTGTCATTGATTATCACCAGGATCTTCCCTTTACCTCCCCTGGAGAAAATCCAGTCCAGGGAAAAATTGTACTATTTCCCCATTATACCCGGCGTATTATACCCGGCTGGCTGGATAAAAAATTATTCTGGAGAAAACCCCATGCCAAAAACATGGACAATGTGCTGCTGGTGGTTCCCACCCGGAAATTAATTGATCTTCTACCAGGAAGAGAAATCCCTGACCGGGAGGATTTTACGCGGTTTAAAGGGAAAAATTTACAGAGAATTGCCAGGTGGTCCTTTGCATGCAAACAATCCCAGGTGTTTGCTGCGGAGTTCCATGAAACCGTTGCATCGGGAAAAATTAAAAATTGTCTTTCTCCCATTGCATTGTTGTGAATATATTTGGAGAAGTCTTTACATCCGAGTACCTGATTCTAAAATGAAATAAAGAGGTCTCAGTGGAACCAATTGCATTGACAATGGATATCCTGGTAATTTTGTTTTTCTCCGGGCTCCTGGCCGGGATGGTGGATGCCATTGCCGGCGGGGGAGGCCTCATTGCTCTTCCTGCCCTTTTGTTTGCAGGAATTCCACCCCAGTTGGCCCTTGGTACCAATAAACTCCAGGGCAGTTTTGGCACCCTGGCGGCGGCATTCAACTATGTAAAAAAGGGAGAAGCCTCTTTAAAAGAGGCTTGGGTAGGCATTGTATTTACATTGCTTGGGTCGGCCATGGGTGCTGTGGTGGTGCAACAGCTGAATCCTGCCTTTTTAGAGCCTGTGATACCGGTATTATTGCTCCTGGTGTTTGTTTATACCCTGTTTTCCAAAAATTTGGGGCAAAAGGATGGTCCTCCCCGATTGTCCCATGGTGTTTTTTTTGCGCTTTTTGGTCTTGGATTGGGATTCTATGACGGTTTTTTCGGCCCGGGTACGGGATCATTCTGGACCATGGCATTCATGGTGTTGCTGGGGCTGAACATGACACGGGCATCGGGATTTACCAAGATCATGAATTTTACCAGTAATGTTGTTGCATTGTCCTTTTTTATCATGGGAGGCAATGTCATCTATTCCGTGGGCCTTGTTATGGCCTGTGGACAGATTGTTGGGGCAGGGATCGGCTCCAGCCTTGCCATTAAAAATGGGGCACGGTTCATCCGTCCTGTTTTTTTGACGGTGGTCTTTCTGACTCTCTTGAAGCTGGGAAACTGGTTTAGCTGAGCTGGTACCCAGCGGATTGATTTCATGTGGGGCGCCTAAATTCACCAATTTTATTCCCCAAAGGGAGAAGCCGGATGATGAAAATAGCCCCTCCCCAAGTCCGTTATAATCAGTTTTTTTTCATATCAAACAACGTTGACCAGGAAATTTAAACAGAATACATGAATGAACTATAGTGCCGGTCACATGACTTGATACATAGATTTAGCATTATTTTTATTGAACTGCTTTGTTTAATTGAAAAAAATGTTTTTCAGTGAGTATCAGTTCATGTGACCGGCACTATAATTGGAAGAAGCAAAGCCATTTGATATTTCTAAATTGGCGGTGTGGGATGCAGATATCCGGGTTGAACGCGATGATGGCGGAGCAGGTGTGGATGCTCCAAATTTTTCTTGACAAAAAGATTAAGTGACTTTACTATATGCCCATGGAAACAAAGAAAGATCTCATCAAAGGCACGGTACATGAACTATTACGCATTGCTAAGATGTATTCAATAATTGAGGATATACCAATACCCGTTGAAAACCAGGTGGAAGTCTCCACCCGGGAAGTCCATACCATACAGGCAATTGGTGAGAATGAAAAGATGAGCATAACCCAGGTGGCTGTCCATTTCGGTATCACCAAAAGCGGGGCCTCACAAATGGTTAAAAAGCTTACCCAGAGGGGTTTTCTTCTTAAGAAGCAGGCAATTCACAGTAACAAGGAATTTGAGTTATACCTCACACCTTTGGGGTGGAAGGCATTTGAGGCCCATGAAAGGCTCCACGGTGGAGATATGGAAAATTTGGTTGATCACCTGGATGTTTTTCCCCTTTCCCAGATTGCTACCCTGTCGGTGTTGTTGGAATCACTTGGGCATGTGATGGAAAAACGGCTTTCCCAACGGTCAAAGGAATTAAAGGAATTAAAGGAATCAAAGGAATAGATTCTTAGGGATAATGTTGGTGTACCAGTGGGGTCCGACTTGCCTCATTGTACTTTTGACACCATACCCGGTAAAATCATAAAATCAACTCTGAATAAAAATGCCAATGACGTATGCCTGACCCTTCCAGACAATACCCAGGAATTCAACATGAAGCATTTTTTTTAACATAATAGTTAAGTTGCTTAATAATTATTTTAAATAAAAGAGGTCCCACATGAAGTCATTTAGAAACAAACTCATTGATTTTTCAGTTAATCATTGCAAGCGGGTCATGATGCTCACACTCTTGTTTGCGCTTGTTACCGGTGCGTTTCTTCCCATGGTCACTCTGGATACCGATCCGGAAAACATGCTGGAAAAGAGTGAACCGGCCCGGGTTTTTCACAATGAAACAAAGAGACGTTTCGATCTGTATGATACGGTTGTTCTGGGTATAATCAACGAGCATGATCCAGACGGTGTCTTCAATCCTGAAACCCTGAAGCGGATTTATGAATTGACCAAGTTTGCAAGGAGTCTTCAATGGTCGGACAAAAAGAATCCAGGTCAATTGACCGGTGTCATTGAAGCTGAGATGATCGCCCCCTCATTGGTCGATCACATGAGCCAACAAAGCCCGGGCACGATAAAATTTGAATGGCTGATGGCAAGTCCGCCGGAAACAAGGGCAGAGGCACTTGCCATAAGGGAAAAAGCGCTCTCAAATCCCCTGCTTAAAGGGCAGATGATCTCGGAAGATGGTAAAGCCCTCTGCATCTATCTGCCCTTGACAGATAAGTTGCTAAGTTACCGGGTTTATACAGAGCTGCGGAAAAAAATAAAAGTCCTCAAGGGCAGTGAATCCTACCATATCACGGGTCTGCCCGTGGCGGAAGGTGCCATTGGCGTGGAGATGTTCACTCAAATGGGCACGGCATCCCCCCTGGCTATGGTGGTGATCTTCGGTCTGCTGTTTTTATTCTTCCGAAAATGGAAAATCATCATTTTGCCCATGATTATTGCAACGGTTTCGATTATATCTTCCATGGGTTTGATGATCGCGTTTGGTTTTCCGGTTCATATTTTAAGCTCAATGCTGCCGATTTTTTTGATGTCCATTGCCATGGTGGATTCCGTACATGTTCTGTCAGAATTTTTTGATGTCTATACCGTGGAAAAAGGTCGTCGACAGACCATAATTCAAGTCATGAACACCCTTTATGCCCCCATGCTTTATACTTCACTGACCACGGCAGCCGGATTTCTTTCACTTATCTTGGCTCCCATTCCGCCAGCAAGAGTATTTGGTCTTTTTCTCAGCATTGGGGTTATGATTGCATGGGGGGTGACGGTGCTGTTTGTGCCCGCATACATCATGATGATCCCCGAACAAAAATTAAAGAACTTTGGCCTGTCTGCACAGGTCGGGAAAAAAAACTGGCTGACACGGCCCTTGGCGGCCATTGGTAATTTGACCTATAAGCACTCAAAAGCTGTTCTATCCATCTTGTCGATTCTGGTGATAATTTCAATTTGGGGAATTACCCGGATTCAGGTGAATGATAATTATGCCAAACGGTTTATCAAGAGCCATCCGATTCGCAAGGCCGACACGGCCTTGAACAGCCATTTTGGCGGAACATATATGGCCTATCTTGTACTTGAAGGTAAAGACCGGGCAAACCTGACCCAGCCGGGACTCCAAAAACTGCTCAAAGACCTGGAGCAGTTTGCCCAGACAATTCAAGCGGAGTTTCCCCGGGCGCCCGGGCTGGTTCCAACAGTGAAAAAAAAGCTTCTGGAGATTGCATCCCCCCATACCTTTGACGATTTTTTTAAGATCATTGATGAACATCTTGGGAAAATGGCAGCCAATGCACCGGACAAGGATTATTATGCACTCAAGGAAATTCAGGCCTTTTTCGCTCTGGAAAGGGAAAAAGCAAAACCATTTAAGCGTCCTGATGTTTTGTCCTATATGGCAAACCTGCAAAACTATTTAGAAAAGACTAAACTGATCGGTAAAACTAACTCGGTTGCCGATGTGGTTCGTAAGGTCAACCAGGAGCTGGTTGACGGTAAGCCGGAACATTTTGTTATTCCTGATAAATTTCAAAGTATTTCTGAATGTTATCTGCAATACCAGCAAAGCCATCGCCCCAATGATTTATGGCATCTGGTCACACCAGATTATATGCAGGCCAATATCCGGCTTCAGTTTCCAAGTGGTGACAGCATGAATACCAAGGCGGCTGTTAAGGCCGTGGCCTCATATTTTGAAATCCATGATCCCCCGGCACTCAGCTACCGCTGGGCAGGACTCCATTATATCAACCTGGTATTGGAGGCAAAACTGGTCTGGGGTTTCTTAAAATCCTTTGTCGGCAGTTTTATTGTTGTATTCATCATGATGTCTTTTTTGTTTCGATCCCTGCTTTGGGGATGGCTGTGCATGATACCTTTGATGATAACCCTTACTGCCATCTATGGCATCACCGGTATTGTGGGAAAGGATTATGACCTGCCCATTGCCGTTCTGAGCGCCCTGTCCATCGGAATGGCCGTTGATTTTGCAATCCATTTTTTGGAGCGAAGCCGTGCGGCCCATCGCAAAATAGGCTCCTGGAGTGAGGTGGTCCCTGAAATGTTCGGAGAACCAGCCCGGGCAATCACACGTAACGTGCTGGTCATTGCCATCGGTTTTTTGCCTTTATTGGTGGCTTCCCTGGTGCCCTACAAGACAACGGGAATTATGCTGTTCATGATTTTATTCTGCTCAGGACTCATCACCCTATTTGCCCTGCCTGCCATATTAACAGTTTTCGAAGAACAATTTTTTAAAAAATTGGGGGCTGTAAAAAACGAGCCTTGCAAAATGGGGCTACCCACCTAAGCCGGGACAAGCTGTAAAATCAACGGTTTGGATAGCCTTGATATGCACAGCAGCAAGGCTGAAAATTGTCCCGTTTTAGACGGATAGTCCAAAATGGACTATGGTGATGAAGCGGAAAAAAAGGAGACATAAAATGAAACTGAAAATTACAATTATAATATGGAGCCTGTTGCTGGGTATCGGATTTGCTGGGGAACTTCCCCGGGCACCCACAGCAGATGAAATCGTAAAAAAGGCAAACCACATGGCCCTCTACCAGGGAATGGACTTTAAAGGGTCCATTACAATGGAGATAAAGGACAAGCAGGGCCGAATCCGGAAACGGGCCTTTAACATTTTGCGGAAAAATGCAGACGTCATGGACCGGGACCAGCAATACTATACCTTTTTCCAGGAACCGGCAGATGTACGAAAAATGGTTTTTATGGTGCATAAACATGCCGCCCTGGAAACAGATGATGACCGCTGGCTCTATCTGCCCAGTCTGGATCTTGTCAAACGGATTGCCGCCAGTGACAAACGCACCAGCTTTGTGGGTTCGGACTTTCTATATGAAGATATTTCCGGTCGCAGCCCTGATGAAGACCGGCATAAACTGATCAATACCACGACCCAGTATTATTGGCTTAAAAGCATTCCAAGAATTCCTGGGAATGTGGAGTTTGAATACTATATTTCCCATATCGACAAAGGGACATTCATGCCCATGAAAATAGAGTTTTTCAAAAAAGGTGACCGGTGCTATCGTGTTATTGAAACCATGAAATTAAAACGGATTCCAACCCTTGAAAACGGCAACAAGGTGACTTATCCAACGGTGGTGATTTCCATGGCCAGAAACCTGGAGAACGGGAGTGAGTCCAGAATGAACTTTTCCCATGTTCAGTACAATATAGGGCTCAGTCATAAAATTTTTACGGAACGTTATCTTAGGAGACCCCCGAGGGATGCAATGCGCTGATACAAAGGGGCGTGCCCGATACCCAGCCTGGAAAAGTTTAATCGGAAAGCTGATTATAGTCCTTTTGTTTTTCCTTTGCCCAGGCAGTGTTTTTGCAGAGGAAGCGGCAGGCTCGTATTTAACAGACCTGGTTGCCCCCATTGAAATGCATGGTTTTCTGGAACTGCGGGCTGGATATCGGACTCAAAAAGATTCCCATGAAAAAGATATATCCGTAATGGAAACCCGGCTGCAGGCGGAATTTTTTACATATACCCAATGGGCGGACTTTAAATACAAGGCAGATGTCTGGGGAGACAGGGTAACGGAAAAGGGTGAATACGACACCCGGGAGGCCTGGTTTTTTTCGAGACCCACCGATTTTCTGGATATTAAGGTAGGACGTCAGGTCCTGACCTGGGGAACAGGAGATTTGATTTTTTTAAATGATCTTTTTCCCAAGGATTGGCAGTCCTACTTTATCGGACGGGATAATGAATATCTCAAGGCCCCCTCGGATGCTGCCAAGTTCAGCCTTTTTATGGATTTCGTCAATATTGATCTGGTCTATACCCCGCAGTTTGATCCCGATCGATATATTACCGGGACATACATTTCCCACTGGAATGAAACCGATCATAGAATATCTGGACAAGGTGCTGTAGCAGCAGCCCATACACCGGATCAATGGTTTCACGATGATGAGTTTGCAGTCCGCGTTTATAGAAATATCCATAATTATGAACTGGCATTATACGGTTATCATGGGTTCTGGAAAAGACCGGCCGGGCAGACGTTTTCAGGAGAGGCAATTTTTCCGAGTTTGAACGTCTACGGTGGCAGTGCCCGGGGCCAGCTGGGCCCGGGTATCGGAAACGTTGAATTTGCTTACTATCAATCCAATGATGACAAGGAGGGTAGCAAGCCCTTGGTCAACAATTCAGAAATTCGATACCTGGTTGGATATGCCCGTGATCTGACAAAAGATTTTAATGCCGCTCTCCAGTATTACATTGAACAATTGCTGGACTATGGTGCCTATAAAAAGAACTTGACCGGTGCTCTTTCCCGGGATCAATTTAGACATCTCATCACATTGCAATTGAGCATGCTCTTGATGAATCAGAATCTGGAACTCTCCATGGCATCCTATTATTCTCCAAGTGATAAAGATGTCTATCTTCTGCCGAACATACGCTACAAATGGACGGATGATATCATACTGGAAACAGGGGCTAATATTTTTATCGGGGAGACACCGTATACATTTTTTGGGCAACTTGAAAAGAATACCAATATTTATGTGGCTGTTAAATACAGCTTTTAGAAAGGGGGATTATTTAGTTGCCTATTTATAATTGTTGATGCAACACACCTGTTTTTGGAAGTTTTAAATAAAAGACTATGTAACTATTTATGCAGATTCAGTCGTTTCTTGAGGGAATTAAAAAGTGGCGCAGCCAGCCAATCAGGCTATTTCCTTTGAGAAGTGCCTGCTCCTGGAGATCCAGGTTCATGGAGATGACGTCGGTGTCGCCAAATCGATCTTTTCTGGTGATGATTTTTTTATCAGGATCAAGGGGTTTGATGAGTTTTGCCGGATTCCCCGCAGCAATGACATTGGCAGGAATATCCCCTGTGACCACACTGCCAGCACCAATGATGCTGTTTTCTCCAATACTGACCCCCTTGCACACAATGGCGCTGTCCCCAATCCACACATTGGGTGCAAGGATTACAGGGTGGGCAGTGGCAGGTGGCAGGCTCCGGTCGTAGATGCCGTGCCAGTCGGAATCGGTGATATAGGCGTTGCTGGCGATCATGCAGTTGTCCCCGATGACAATACTTTGGGCTGCGCTGATCCTGACACCCGGGGAAATGAGCACATGATCACCAATGGTGATGCCGGGCACATCTTTTTTGTCCGTCCACACGGTTAACCGGGTTTTCTTATCCGATGATGCCAGAAGCGTAATGTTATCCCCGATGGTCACAGGCCCACCAAAGATCTCCACGTGCCAGGGTTTTACCACAAATGCATTGGCACCCAGATGCTGCATCTGGGGTTCCAGAAAATGGCTGAGATGAAATTTCAGGATGCCAAACCAGATCTTTTTGATAAAATAGGGGCGATGGTCCCGTCTCATGGCATTGTTTCCCCGGCACAGTCTTTAAAAATAAATCCCTCCCAGGCATCATGGTCAAAGAGTCGGGCCGCAGGGGTCAGCCCGTAAAGCGCATCCGCCGCCATGAGCACCACCCCATTGGTCCAGGAGATTTTCTCTTCGGGCCAGATGATCATATCTGGAAAGGTATACCCACACCAGAAGGTACCATCCTCGTAGGTGCGTTCCTGTATCCAGGAAAAGACGATGCGGGCAAGCTTGACATTACCCATGGCAGACAGAGCAAGCACAAATTCCGATGTTTCAGCCATGGTGACCCAGGGTTGATCCGAGACACACCGCACTCCCTGTCCCTCAATGATATATTTTTTCCAATATTTTTCAATGCGCCGGGTGGCTGCCTCTCCTGTGAGGGCCCCACTTAAAATGGGATAGAACCAATACATGGAAAATCTGGATTTGCTGATATTATAAAGTGATATATCTTCTTTCAGGGATCGTCCCAGTTTATAAAAGGCCGTTTCCCACAGGGGCCGTTTTTTGTTGAGCAACCGGGCAATGGTCAGCGCACATTTCAAGCTCATGTAAATGGAGCTGCACCCGGTTAAAAGGGCCATGGGATCAATGTCGCCCTGGGGGCTTTTTGCCCAATAAATCTCGCCGCTGTTAGTCTGGAGGCTGATGCTGAAATCAATGGCCCTTTCCATGCAGGGCCACATGGTTTTAAGAAAAGAGGCATCCCGGGTGGTGATCCAGGTGTGCAAAAGCCCCGTTGCAATGTAAGCGGTCATGTTGGTTTCCATGGTTCTATCTTCGGGAATACCTTTTATATAGGATGAATACCAGGACCCGTTGCTATTCTGGTTTTTAGCCATCCATTCAAAAGCCCATTTTGAGGAGTCGTAAAAGCCGCCGATGTTCAACCCCATGGCGGATTCCACAAGGTCCCAGGGGTCTGTCTTTCCATCAATGTGCCAG
>CAKZLA010000291.1 GCA_937124525.1 uncultured Desulfobacterium sp. | reverse complement strand
GCTTCACCCGGTCATTAACACTGATCAAATTCCTGTCGTCCCTCTCGAGAGCTAACGCAGCCTATGCGCGTCAAATACCCTTAATCGGTACGCCACTCAATCACAATCAGTAAGTCGATATGCGCCATCGGGAAGCGATGCGGTTCGAGCTGGACCAACGCGATTCAGCCAGCTCAATACGACCGTACAGGCGGACTGTGCCGACGCTGCCATCTCGTAGCGAAATCGTTGATCGGAAGGGAATACCAACACGTCGCCGCGCGATGCGCGATAGCGATAGTTGAAAAAAGGCCAATGGATGGTCACGTCGGCCGGCATATCATCGACAAATAACAACACTGTGAGGTCGCGATTGCACCTGCGCTCGGCAAATCCGGATGCAGCGTTGTACGTCTCGGCATCCGCATGCAATTGCCAGTACGCACCGACCGGCAATGTGCATAGCAGCGGCTGCTCAAACCACTCGATCGGCCACTGTAAAACCGGCTCGATCTGCTTTTTGCATAGAGTCGCAATCGTGCCTTCCAAACGCTGCACCAACGGGCCGGCTTGCCCCATGTCAGCGATCAGTGTATCGACCGCCCACCGGCAATTATCGCGCGATGCCGGTTCTGTTGATGCAATTGATGCGGCCAGTTGTTCGCAGTCATGGGTTCCGACGGCGCGCTTCAACAGCAGACAATCCTGCGGCGGCTTGCGATCCAAACTCATATTACCGCAGCAGGCTTTGAATTTTTTCCCGCTGCCGCAGGAACAGGGGGCATTGCGCCCGAGCTTGTTGTTTTTGGCCGAAGTCCCGGACGCATCTGCCAACAGTTCCTCGCGCATGCGCTTCACAGAAAGCTCAGCTTTATGCGTGACGGTTGCCAGATGTGTCTCAATGGCCCCTGCTTCCTGGGTCATTTTCATCTGCTGGTACAGATCCAGTGCCTCCTTCAGGCAGTCATGGGCGCTGCTATAATCTTCCTGAGCTTCATTAACAAAACTCATATTGGTCAGTACCCCGGCCAGTCCCACCGGATGTCCTATTTTACGCAGCAACATAAGAGCCGCTTCAAATTCTTCCCGGGCGCGATCCAACTCTTTTGTTTCATAGTATAGGGTCCCCAGGTTGGCCAGCACATTGGCCTCGCCTTCCCGGTCCTCTTTTTCCTTGAAAATGTCCAGTGCTTCACGGTAATGACGTTCGGCCCGGTCATAATGTTTTTGGTCAAAGTACAGCAATCCGCTTTGAAAAGCAACATTGGCCCGGCCTAAATCATTTTCCATTTGTTGACACAAGCTGCGGGCCTGCGACAGCATAGACTCTGCAGCATCCATATCACCCTGTGTTTTGTGCACCTGGGCTAACATAACAAGGCAAATGGTTTGCTTTTCGCCATGCCCCAGTGTGACAAACAGTTCTCTGGCATGATTGAAATCCGCAATTGCTTTGCCAAAGTCCTCCAGAGCCATGTCCACATGGCCCAGTTCCATGGCCGCATCGCTCTCTCCCAGTTCATAATTGAATTCCCTGTAGCGATCCATGGCATTTAGGTAGTGCTGCCTGGCCGCCTTGAGATCGTTTTGACCCCGACGGACATGTCCCAGACGCATTACCTGGATTACTGCATTCATGTGGTCTCCAAGTTCTTCATACATCTCTTTGGCCCGGTTAAAGTAATCAACGGCCTTATCTAACTCACCCTGATCCCCTTTCACAAGGCCCAGGTTTGAAAGCTGGGCAGCCTCCCCTCCTGCGTTGCCCAAGGCTCTATACCTATTCATGGCCTCTTTAAACAGGGTTTCCGCCGGTTCCGGCTTCCGCCGGGCATACATGGTATGACCCATGTTGGCGTAACGCTGAGCCGCCATTAAGGGTTCGCCAGAGTTTTCATCATATTCCGCGGCCCGCTCATAGGCATCAATGGCCTTTTTGTAATTGCCGGCCGCAAAATAGGTGTGTCCCAAATACCCCCACTGGCTGGCGGTTTTTTTATCATCCTTCAGGAGTCCATATATTTCGACGGCCTTCTGATGGTGGGCCTCGGCCTGGTCGAAATCTCCCCGGGCATAGGCCACATGCCCCAAATTAGACCACTGTGAGGCCCTTCCGCGGCAACTCATGTCCAGATTAACGTTTTTTAGAAGACGATACTGTTCCAATGCCTGCCGGTACTTTTTTTCAGCGGTATCCAGCTGTCGGGTGGAGAATTCCAAATAGGCGCTTTGGGACAATATGTCAGCGATCAGATCGGTTCTCTCCAATTCCAACGCCAACGTCAAAGATTCTCCAAAGGCAGTTCGTGCCGTCTCTATATCGCGCAAGGCAAAGGCCGCCCGCCCTTTGAGTTCAAGCGCCTTTTGCAAACCGGTTCGGTGACCGCTTTTACGCAATACGGCGACGGCCTCCTTCAGTACCTCCAGGGCATCGTGATTCTGGCTTAAAGTTTCCTTAACCTCTCCCAATGCCAGCAACAGACGACCGCGGGTTGCCGCAGGATCACACCCAAGGTCATGACTGCGTTTAGAATCTGAAACCTGATCCGAATCGGAATTAAGCTGCTCCAAAGCGCGTTGCAGTTCCATCTCACCCATCTCACCGGCACCCAAGGCCAACTTGGGGCCGTATCCGGCCAGTGCCTGGTCAACCGTCATTCGGGTATCGGTACTGCGATATACACCCAGGGAGTGCCCAAGGGCGGCAAATGACTCAGGTTTGCTGATAAGCTTATCCCGGTAGTAGTCCAGAATTTTTTTGTCCATATCCGCCATATCTTCTGCTAAAGTCCTGCGCACGGTTTCGTCATGCGGATAAAACAGACGCGGATAGGCCAAGCGTATACGCTGGTCGCCATGCTCCGCCAACATGCCCTCAAAAACTTTCGATGCCAATGCAGTCATTGTCTTGTCTTCGGATACGCCCGTGAATATAGATAATTCATGGATTTTTAACGGATGGGCCAAATGAACTATCGCACGCATCAACTTTCCGTTGATTCCTTTGTCGTGGTAACAATTGTGATAATGTTCTATTAATGTTTGGGTTTCACCGGACTCCGTCCCGTTGACGGTTATGCGGTTGGAAGGGCAGAAATCGTCCTGGGCGGCCATAACGTCATTTGTGCATTGACATATGATCATCTTGGTTTTGGGTGGCAGCATACGTAGAATTGACTTGAAAAAATCGACCAGGACAGGTTCACTGGTGGTAACCAGGGGGGCCATATGAAGGACCAGTGTTTCATCGTCCATTTTTTCGGCGATAAAACGGATCGCTTCTAAAAAGCGCACTTCAAGGGGACGTCGGTCTTGGCATTTAAGCAGATCCAATTGGGTTTGCAGGCCGGGATGGGCGGCAGTGAACGCGGTCCATCCCCGGGGGACCTGGCAGGCCAGCCCGGAAGCGGTTTCCGCCAACCAGCGATAGATAAAATGGCGAGAATGTTCCTGGGGCCAAATATCATAACGAAAAACAAAAAGGCTCTCCTTTTCCAGAAACGCCTCTGTTTGACGGTGCATGAATTTCTCCAGGCCGATTTCATCGGCACCGATGACCATAAATATCTTTTCGGTTTCCGAATCAATAAAATCGAATAATCGAACCTTTTGCTCGGACGCGTGGGCGGAACGGATAGATGGCATGAATCACCTCTGGTGAAATGTGAAAGTTGTTACTCCAATGGCACATAATGTACGATAATGCGCGTCTATGCGGAAGGTGTTATGGCGTTCATCTTCACCTTCCCGGAAACGTCGGCATTTCTGATCTCTCAATGCAATCAACGCCGGTATCTCCACATATGTGCCGTTTTTTGATGGACTGCAAAATGTTAGGATAGGAAAACGCTTCTTGTCAACTCAAATATAATAATTTCAAAAAAATCGTTACTACTCATCATTTTTTGATGCATGGCCAAAAAGGTATCACTGGTGGTGGAAACAAGAGCACTCCCCTTAGTTATAGTGCCGGTCACATGACTTGATACCGAAAATTAGCATTGTTTTTATTGAACTGCTTTGTTTAATTGAAAAAAATGTTTTTCAGTGAGTATCAGTTCATGTGACCGGCACTATAGTTAGAAGCAATATGTTATGAGGATTGTTTTGGGCATTCGTTGTGCTCTAAATGCCTGCTTCACCCACTGATTGAGGTGATAACCACGTAAGGCCCAAAACGCGACATGAGCTTATTTCCTGAAAAAAAGCATTCACTTATCCATTTTCTTCCCTCCTTTTGTATAGCTAAGCCTAACTATACGGAAATAGTCATTACTGTGGATTGTATTCTATCTTTGATCTCCTTAACATAATACAACATAATGCCTTTTCAGCGAAGAACATGTGCAGAAGAACATGTGCAGCAGATTACATTTTTTCATCCATTATTTTGTTGTTGTTTTTCAATTTAGAGGTGTATTCACCGAACGTTGCAAATATTAAAAGGAGACCAGGAAATGATAGTGAAACAAAAATATCAAGGCCTTAATCGTGATAAACTTCTTGACAAGGCTTATGAGCTTGGAAGAGACTTTGAAATGAATTCCTATAGTTGTTCCCAATGCACGGTTGCTGCTATTCATGAAATCGTAGGTCTATCGGAGGATGTAGTGAAAGCTTCAACCTCTTTGTGTGCAGGCATCGCTTTCCAGGGACTCGGGACTTGCGGCGGGTTGATTGGCGGCATCATGGTGGCGGACTTTTTTTTCGGCAGACCCTGGGAAAAGTTGTCGCATACCGAGGTGAAAATGGATGAGAACATTCAGCCTCTTTTTTCGGCTCAGGCCATTGCGCGAGAACTGCATGACAAATACGTCAAAAAGTATGGTACGATCATGTGTGCCGCGATTCAGCAGCAGCATTTTAACCGCTTTTATTATATTGAGGACCAAGAAGAGTTCCAAAAATTCGAAGACGCGGGTGCGCACACGACTAAATGTGTGGATACCGTAGGAACTGCCGCACGGTGGGTTATGGAACTGTTGATTGATAAAGGCGCTGTGGAAGTTCCCGAATAGGCTGTGGATGCTCCCGTTCAGTGTTAAAAAAGATCATGAAGCAGGTCATCCGGGTACCTCGTCCGCTTGCGGCGGCTTGCCGCAGGCGCGGCACTGAATACTGAAATGGTGCCGGATATCTGACAATATCCGTAGCAGGGACGGAAGCGACAGGTCATCTGGGAAGATGATTTGTCGCCGTCTATTTGTCCTGAAAATCTGACCGGACCGACCAATGCGCTTTGGAAACCTCGATTTTCCAAAGTGGTATGCAGGCCATCCGGTACGGCTTGAAATTTACATTTTTATTCACTGCCAGAAGTTTGTTGGGCGCCGGAACAAACAGCATATAGGCGTTGTCATACACATGGCGCATGATCCTGTCACAGATAGCGGTGAACTCCGGTGTTCCCACGTGGACGCTGAAAAATGCATCAATATAACCGTCCAGGACCGGATCGGAGAAGATGGTGCTCCAGGCATTGTGAG
>CAKZLA010000290.1 GCA_937124525.1 uncultured Desulfobacterium sp. | reverse complement strand
GTTTACATTGTCTTTTGGAGCTATTTTTTCCTCAACGAATCCATTTCTCCTGCCGGTGCCGCAGGCATTGCCCTGATAATTTATGGTGCGGTGAGTATCCAAATGGGCAGTTTTTTAATCCTTCCCCGATTTAAAAAAGGCCCCAGAACAACCAATGCCGGTGTTTTAACGGCCCTGACAGCCTCCTTTTTTTACTCCTTCGGGGCCGTGGCGGATAAACTGGGCGTAATGACCGGAGACATCTTTGTTTACACCTTCCACCTTTCTTTTTATATGTTGATATTTCACTTGGTAAGAGTATTCTGGCAACGCCAGACACTCCGGGTCATCTCTGAAATAAAATACAACCCCAAAAGCATTCTTCTGGGGGGCATCATCATGCTGCTATCTTTCATCACCTTCCGCCTGGGGTTAGAAGAGGCCCAGGCCAGCTATGCATCGGCCCTTCGCCAAGTGAGCACCCTTTTTGGTATCTGCATCGGTTTTTTGTTTTTCAAAGAGCAGGTGGGCTTGAACAGAATCCTCAGCTCCATACTCATCGTGGCCGGGGCGATTCTCATCAAAATCGGCTGAATCCTCACCGAGGCAAAACAGAACCCCAAAGAAAATCTGACACACTTGCCCAAACAACACGAACGAATGGGCCAAAATCAGACCCAACCCCCAAAATTCATATTGACCCCTGTTTCAAGTTTGTTTATGATTTTCCGGATATTATCTACTCTGGTATTTTTTTTAAAACGCCGGATCACCTTGATAAAGGATAAAAAACAGACATGAGCGGTTTTCCAATTTTTATGGTACGATTGATCCTGGGAATGGCCTTTGGCGTTTTATTAACAAGAATTTTTCGCCCGGAATGGACCATCTTCCACGGTTTGGCCCTGGGTGGGGGGCTTGTGGCAGGTGCCTACCTAATGGAAATGATGCGACAACGAAACTCAAAAAAATAGAGGGGAAACACAGTGGACCAGATCATATTGGGAACCGCCGGCCACATAGACCATGGCAAAACAAGCCTCATCCGGGCCTTGACAGGCATTGAAACCGACCGGCTCAAGGAGGAAAAACAGCGGGGAATCACCATTGAACTGGGATTTGCCTCCATTCCCCTGGAAAGCGGCGAGGTGGTGGGCATTGTGGATGTACCGGGCCATGAGAAATTTGTCAAAAACATGGTGGCCGGGGCCAGTGGCATTGACATTGTTTCCATGACCATTGCCGCCGATGAGGGGGTGATGCCCCAGACCCGGGAGCACATGGAAATCTGCACCCTCATGGGCATCAAACACGGTTTCATTGCCATGACCAAAATAGATCTGGTGGATGAAGAACTCATGGAGCTTGCCATGGAGGATATCCTGGAGTTTACCCAAGGCACCTTTCTGGAGGATGCCCCCATCATCCCTGTCTCTTCCACCACGGGGGAGGGCCTTGAAAATTTCAAAAAAATTCTCAATGAGCTATGCCATAAAATTCCCCCCCGGACCCCTTCCCCCATTTTTCGACTGCCCGTGGACCGGGTGTTCTCCATGAAGGGGTTTGGCACGGTGATCACCGGAACCCTGGCATCGGGCAAGGTGAGTGTGGGGGATAATATAATGGTCTTCCCCTCCCGCATCATCTCCAAGGTCCGGGGCATCCAGGTCCATGGCAGCAGTGTGGACACGGTGACGGCAGGTTCCCGCACCGCCATCAATTTCCAGGGGCTGGACCGGGAAACCATTGACCGGGGCGACATTCTCTCCACCCCGGACACCCTGCATCCCAGCTACATGGCCGATGCCGAACTTCTCTTTCTCTCCAGCAATGCCAAACCTGCCAAACCCCGCACCCGGGTGCGGTTCCATTCCGGCACCAGCGAAGTGTTCGGGTACATGGTGCTCCTGGATCGGCCTGAACTTGTCCCCGGTGAAACCGCCTGTGTACAGCTCCGCCTGGAAACGCCGGTGTGCCTCATGAAGGGCGACCGATTCGTCATCCGCAGCTACTCACCGGTGAAAACCATTGGCGGCGGTCAGATCCTCAACCCCGTTGCCAGAAAGCATAAACTCTCCGACACCCAGGCCATAAAGGGCATGGCCTGCCTGATGGAAGAAGATCAAGAGATGATTCTCTCCTATTTTGCGGAACAGGGTAAATTCACCGGTGTATCCTTTGCTGATTTGAGAATAATGACCAGCATTCCAGATAAAAAACTGGGAGCCACCCTGCAAAAGATGCTGGCCAACCGGCGTCTCATCCAGACCGATAAAGAGCAACGGGTTTACATCCATGGAGTGCTTTTTGACGCCATTGCCCAGGAGGTCCTTGAACGTCTTGCCACCTACCATAAGGACAATCCATTAAAGGAAGGCATGCCCAGCCAGGAACTCAAATCCAAATTCAGAGCCTTTAACGACAAAGATTCAAAGCTCTTCCCACTGGTCATTGCAAGACTCACCAAAGAGGACAAAGTGGTCCAGGACAAAGGAAACATTCGTCTTTCTCAGCATGAGGTGGCATTGCAGGTGGATGAGCAGGAAGTCAGGAAAAAATTTCTCAAGACCTACCAGGAATCTGGGCTAACCCCGCCCTTTTTCCGCACCATCTGCCAGGATCTGGAGGTGGATCAAAAAGTGGCAAGGGGGGTACTTCAAATTCTCATTGATGAAAAACGCATTGTTAAAACCAAGGACGATCTTTACTTTGATGCAAAGGCCATCAAAGATATCGAAGCTGAACTTGTGGCTTTCCTGCAAACATCCGGAGAAATCACCACCCCCCAGTTCAAAGACATGGCAGGCATTTCCCGCAAGTATATCATTCCCCTGATTGAATATTTTGACACCATAAATCTCACCATCCGTGTGGGGGATACCCGGCAGTTAAGAAAAAAAAGCTAATGAAAAGGAGTCGCCATAACAAGACCGGGCGCTTCATTTGTAATAGAAAATAAAAACAGCTCAATTCATTTAAGGAGAAAAAATGAACGAGAAAAAAAACAAAATTATTCTAATAAATAAGTGATTTGTGTGTCATAGTAATAATGAAATAAAATTATTAATATATAAATGAGGTGTACACAATGAAAAAACTGTTTACTATTTTACTACTTGTTTTTGCTGTTGCCTGTCCAACTTTTGCCGCCGAAAACTGGCGCGCGATCAACCCTGTTCATTGGATCTTGTCTGTGTTTCGCGTGCTCTATGTTCCGTACTTCGCGCAGCTCTGTCGCGAGTATGAACTGCAAGCCGGCGATGAAGTCGTTTATCGGGCCGTTG
>CAKZLA010000289.1 GCA_937124525.1 uncultured Desulfobacterium sp. | reverse complement strand
CCGATAAATATAGGCATATGTTCTGTAAACAAAAGAGGTAGTAGCCAATCCGTATCGTGCCCACCAGGAATGGTTGGCATTATGACTCTACCTGCAACACCGATTATTAAAAGTGCAGCAAAAATAATGAAAATAATAAATTGACTATATAAAGAAACGATTACGGCAATTTTGCGATTTTTCGGCATCTGCATGCGAGTTAGCCAATGAGGGGCAGCAGAGGCGCCAACTGAAGATGCAATAAAAAGGCCAATTACAAAGGATAGTGAATAGGGGCCTAACATTGATGTGAGCATTCCCGGAGGCGTAGGCGTTCCGCCTTCTAACGGTGAGGTTCTGACCGCGTTGTAGGTCTCCCACATGTAATCCCAGTCACCACCGGCTTGATAAAATAAAACAACAGATGCAATGACAAGCGTTATACATATAATAATTGTATTAAACAAATCACTAATTCCAACTGACCACATACCACCTGATGCAGTATAAATCAAAAAAGCTAAGAATATAAAAATAGCAACAGTATATGGCACACCAGTTGTAATACTTACAATCATGCCAAAAGCTTTTAGCTGCAGCATGACATAAGCAAGATACCCAAGCAGCATTGAAAAAGCCCCCAATGCCTGCAGACCACTTTTTTTGGCGTTTGGTTCAAAACGAAGTCGAAGATATTCTGGTATAGTTCGAGCTGGCAAGACCGGCATTCGTAACTTATAAGCCAAAATCGGCATTAAAGAATTCGCGAAAAAATAACCACCATATATTGCGGTAACTGAGCATACTCCAACTTTATAAGTCATACTTGGAAATCCGATTATGGAGATAGCGCTAACCCATGTCGCTGAAAACATACCGATACTTACCCACAAACCTATGGAATGTCCACCGGCAACAAAATCGGCCAATGTTGAAGATTTTTTATATCCCATATGTCCAAACCAAGTCAGCAATATAGCGTAACCTATAAAAATAGCCGAATATATCAACGTTTGATTCAACCCTAATCCCATTATTTTCTCCCGATTGAATTTGTATTATTTTTTTCCATTTTAAAAATACTCCCTGTATTTCCTCCCCACCGCTCTACACCGGATTTTTCAATTTTGTACAACAAATAATAGCCCCATACATATCCTGAAAGCATACATGCACTCCAAAATAAAACAGTCTTGATCGGCATAAAATCTCCTCACTAAATTGTATAAAATTTAAACAAACATGGTGATATCATTCAATACTGAGGCTGATTTTTGCCAGTATTGTGTTTCGAAATCCATGACCTTAAAAACCATTGTTTTATCGATGGACTTTGTGTATGAATTTAAACACATTCAACTTCCTTAGAATGATATTATCTGTTGGTTAAAATACCAATATGCAATTAATCTGCCATCAATGTTTCAAGTTAAACAAAATGATGCTTTGCCAAATCTCCATTGTTAAGTATCTACACATATGTTTTCCAGTATTTCATGGATATATGTCGTTGATATTTTTTGGGTTTTCTCTTAAATAATATCTGCTCTGCTCTTTAGTTGTGGGCTGGGATGACCATGTTTGCCTTTTTGACTTCTTCAGTTTATGGATCTACGCTACTCTATTTATATTTATGATGGGTGAAAAAAACGGATCAATCTACAAATGTTGATCTGTTTTAATATGCTAAAATTCAAGCATCTTGGACGGAGTTTCATATAAAACTGCCACGGGCAGACCGAAGGCGGGACCCGGGACTGCCCACAATGAAGCATGAAAGAATATTAGGCATGCCTACTCTTTCATATAAAAAGGTAATGTAAGGCATGACGAATATTTATAGCGGATCAGGGTATCAATAAAAATGTATTAAAGTAGAGCACTCTTTCGTACCATCAGTGTTTTATTTTGGAACAATGCGGCATAACAGCAATTAATGCGTTTCCATAAAACGAAAATTTATTTTAGATTATTATCGAAAAGTTGCAAGCGTTATTTGGCGGGATATTCAGGTTCCGGGTATGCCGTTGTAGCGCTTGATGGAACTACGCTGCATCGCAGCACACCCGGCTAAATAATGCTCCGGCAGGTTTGATTGCTTTTACGTTTTTAACCCGCATAATTTCGGTGGCTTGAAATCAAGATGGAATTCATTATAAATATTTCGACCTGTGCGGTTAGCACTTTGCTGAGCTGATTTGAAGGAACATTCTCGTGCTATTTGTAATCTAAAAATACCAATTGAAGGCTAAATTTGATCTATTTGACTTGCCAAGCACTACGGATAATTGGTACCCGCACAGTCCGAAATGTTTGATGCAAATACTTATGGCATATTAATTGCTATATGGTGTTTTAAAGGGGTATAAAATGGGTTATTACTCTTACCAATACCTTCGCCAAATTCAAAATCAATTTGAAATTTAGCAATCACAATATACGGATTGAAACTGAAGCCAAATAAAATTGGCGAAGGTATTATTACGGACTCAAGAGTCCTAAGTTCTCATAACTCATTGAAATCATTAAGATCTGCAAAGCCAAGCTTTAAGGTACAGGCTCTATAATTTCAGGAGGTTAGCAAATCTCAATACACAACATGCAAAGAACTTAGGACTGACGAGTTACGGATATTGATTTTGTTTTCCATGAGGGAGGCATAAAAAGACTACTCTATATAGGGAGCATAAATGCAGGGAAAAATTTGTAGTGAAATTAATATTGGCGATACTGCTGAATTCTCAAAAACAATTTCTGAGTTTGATATCTATGGTTTTGCGGGCATAACAGGAGATATGAATCCTGCACATATAGATAAAATATATGCTTCAAAAACGATTTTCAAAAAACGAATTGCCCATGGCATTTTATCTGTTGGTTTTATATCGAAAGTTATTGGTACGCAGCTACCGGGACCTGGAGCCATCTATATAAACCAGAGTTGCCGATTTATTAAACCTGTCTATATTGGCGATACGGTAACTGCAATTGTGGAAGTAACGCGCAAAGATCAAACAAAGAACAAGGTTTGGTTGAGAACGTATTGTATCAATCAAGAGGGATTGATTTTAATGGATGGAGAAGCGATCATTCTGCCAAGGAAGGAAAACGTTTCGTACCATTCCAAATTATCTAATGACTCGTAATTTCTCATTCTTCATGTGCTATTTAAAAAATTTTCATTGAAGAATTATGCAGAATTAGAGCTAAGAACTTATGACTGACGGGACTTTATGTGAAATTCCGTACAAAAGACTGGAACCATTGGAGTTTCAATTTTTGTTGTGGTAGGTGGTTACTCCACATGGCAGGTGCTTACTGCCATGTAGGGTATAAGGAACATTCGATATCTGTTAGCTCATTGGGGCTTGATCATAACGTCGGGCACCTTGTGATGAAATTTTAATGGTAAAAATTAACTCATGCCATTACGGTATGTTGCTATGACTAAAATTCTACCTCCCGTATAGTGGGCCCAGCTTATGACCAACCCCGCTCATTGAGTGAGTATACAAACGACATCATAATCCTGTGCTGGAATAGTGTGAGCCCAGTACCTTTAAAACTTGAGCTGATATCTTTGATATTTTAATTTGACAAAAAGGAGCTTCCTGTCATAGAATCATAAACTCTAACATTTACAGCGACGCTTTCATGAATTACCCTGTTTGGAGAGGATTCTAAAGCACGTTTCCCCACCTTTCGACACTCTATTTTTAGTGAAGTAAGCAAAGTGTCTCTGTAGTGCTAAGTTTTTAAATAAAGATAAGTTATTGAACCAAGTTATAGGGTATGTTGATAAATAAGGGTTTGAATACAACATCTGCCACTCTGTGGAAGGGAGCAGATATGCAATATGGACGCGTTTGTTGAAATTTCTTTTGTGCACAGGTACTTATAAAAAGCATGGAACCAGATAAAGATTTCAGGCGCCAATAATGCAAGCCTGGCCCCGTTGTTCTGCCAATTATGATGGATGGCCGATGTTTTGATCAAGGTCGACAGATACGTTAAACCCAGAGTAAACATTATTGTTATCATGGGAGCTGCCATCGCTGAACACAACCGGGAAGTAGATTCATTGATCACTAAAGATCACCACTTTCAATTGTTGGTCGATCAAGCGGGTGATGCTTTTTTTATACTTGATGAGAAAGGGCAAATTTTTGATGTCAATCACCGGGCATGCCAGACTCTGGGATATACTCGGGAAGAGCTGCTCAGGATGTCAATATTGGAAGTCGACGTTGAGGCTGAAGATAAAGAGCATAAGGCTCGATACTGGAAGCCCCTTGCTTCAGGACAGTACATAACATTTGAAGGTATACATCAGCGAAAAGATGCGAGCACATTTCCTGTTGAAATCCGCTTTGGGCGATTGGATTTGGGAGAAAAAAAACTATACTTGGCCTTGTGTCGCAATATTTCCAAGCGAAAAAAGCGTGAGATGGAATTATTAAAAGCCTTTAAGAAAATTAAAGCGTTAAAAGAGCAACTTGAAAAGGAAAATATTTATCTTCGTGAGAAAATTGAACTCACTTATCAACACCATAAAATTATCGGTGAAAGTGATGCCATTAAACGAGTCCTCAGTCAGGCAGAGAAGGTTGCCCAGACAAATACATGCGTTCTTATTTTGGGAGAAACAGGAACGGGTAAAGAACTGTTGGCCCATGCCATTCATAACATGAGTGACCGTAAAGGGCATCCTATGATTAAAGTCAACTGCGCCTCCCTTCCGGCCACACTGATCGAAAGCGAGTTGTTCGGTCATGAAAAAGGCGCATTTACCGGTGCCGTAAGTAAGCAGATCGGCCGATTTGAGGCCGCTCACGGGACAACTCTTTTTTTGGATGAAATAGGGGATCTCCCAATGGAATTACAAGCCAAGCTTCTGCGGGTGTTGCAGGAAGGGGAGTTTGAGCGTCTTGGCAGTACCAGAACCATATTTGTTGATACCCGTGTTATTGCTGCAACCAACCATAATCTAAGTGAACTGGCCCGTAAACAGAAATTTCGTAGGGATCTTTATTATCGTTTAAATGTGGTAGATATTCTTACGCCGCCTTTACGAGAACGAAAAGAAGATATCTTACCGCTAGCCAAAACCTTCCTGGAAAAATACCAGCGCGACTATGGTAAAAGTGGCTTAAAGTTATCTGATAAAACTGTTGAAATTCTTAAGCGCTATAATTGGCCGGGGAATATTCGGGAGTTGAGAAATGCAATTGAGTATGCGGTTGTTATGACGGAAGGTGATATTATCA
>CAKZLA010000288.1 GCA_937124525.1 uncultured Desulfobacterium sp. | reverse complement strand
TATAGGGGTTCAATCTGCATTGCCGGAATTTGCAACAATCTCTTCCCAACATCTTGATTTCATAGCATTTATATCAAAGACCCTTTCCCAATCAAATCTGCCAGAACTGTTGATTGAGTCCATATGGAATACCACCGTCAGAACTTTTGCTGAGATTGAGTTAATTAACAATTATCTTGAAGATGCAGAACAGATCATAATGGATGAAGCGTTTGCCCAACGATGTTTTACACTGTTTGGTTATATGGAAAATGCAGTCCCTGATTATTTGATACAGCAATATGCACAACTTGCTCCCATTTCCAATCATATCTTCTTGATTATTTCTGACCCTGAAACTTGCTCAGACCGTTTTATGAAACGGTATGAGTCACGTCAAGTTCCCTATAATTTTGAATTAAACAAAGAAGAATTGACGATGAATTTTGAGTCTGGAAATCGAGTTCTGGGATATCTGGCAGAAGAATTGGAAAAACAGAAAAAACAGGTCCATCGAATAGACGGCAACTGTGATGTCAAAGAATGTATTGAAATAGTATGCAATACTCAAAAACAAATATGACCGACTCTATTAAAGAAAAAACAACCAATGCCATTAAGCATACATTTATTTTTAAATCATTGGGGCAGATATGCGGCATTATTGCAACGATTTTACTTGTCAGAGCTCTTTCTGAAAATGATTATGGTATCTACAACCTTCTTTATTCCATCATCGGGCTGATAGGAACCATTGCCTCATTGGGTATTGGGAATACACTGCAAAGATACATACCTGAGTATTATCAAAAAGGTGAATTTAAAATAGCACACAATTTATTTAGAATGACATCTGCCATACGACTATTGGCAGATGCAGCGGTGCTGGGTTTTATTCTTTTGTTCTGGCAGGAAATAGCCCCTGTATTAAAAATAGATCAATATAAATCTTTTTTCATGCTTTTCTCCCTTGTTATTATTGTTTACCAACAGCGCAATATTCTTGAAATATGTCTTTCATCTTATTTTCTTCATAAATATTCAAAATCAATTGCAGTATTGTTTTCCATGATAAAAGCTGTGGGATATGGCTTAATTATTATTTTTAATAAAAATTTATGGTATGTCATAATCATAGATTTATCAGCAAATCTTCTCACATTTGCACTATTTCAAATAGTATATTTCAATAAAATCCCAGTCAACGGTGGAAGCATAGAAGGTCTATCCAGGCAAGAAAAAAAAAGGGTGACACGCTATGCTCTTTTTTATAACTTTAACGACTCCGGTGTGGGCTTACTGAATTCAGATTTTGACAATTTTATAATTGTAATGTTTCTAAACCCGGCTGCGGTGGGAGCATATGCATTTTGTGTGCAATTAAGCATCCAGATATCATCTATCTTACCTCTAAAATACCTCAAAGATGTTATTAAGCCAGCATTTTTTTCCATAGGAGCTGCGTCCAAGGATGAAAATACCCCAAGATTTCTTTTTCAAAGCCTTGTAAAAATAAATTCACTTTTTGCTATCCCTTGTTTCTTTTTTTTATTATTGTACAGCGACGACATGATAAATTTTCTTTTCAACAGCAAATTTATTGAATACGCTTCGGTTCTAACCGGAATATTTTTTTTCACCATTTTAAATTCAATCCCCTTTGGCACAATGGCCCAACTCAGAGAAAGGGCGGACATAATCCTTTATAGCAAAATTTTTGCTGTATACAATTTGATTGCAGATATTGTTTTGATTAAACTATTTGGAATTTGGGGAGCGGTATTTGCCACAGGTACTGCCACCATGGGTAAAAATGGGTTTATCTGGTATTTTGTACGAAAAGATACGAGCTTTAAAGGAATGGGCTCTTTTTTTATTAAAATTATTTTATTCTGGACAGTCTTATCTTTTGGAATCAATACTCTCGCATCGCTCATTTCCCCCCCTCCGGCTTTATACCAATTGATCTTTGGCATCATAATGTTTACATCTGGTTTTTTTCTTCAGTTTAAAAGCAATTACTTTAACGATTACGAAAAAAAAATTTTAAAAAATTTATCCGATAAAAAACCCCGACTGGCGAGATTTTTTAAAATTTTAAAACTTTTGCCTCCTGAAAATTTCAACCTAACAGAAAAACATTAGACGCATGACTCATCACAAAAAATCAAGAAAAAAATATGAAAACTATAGATATATATCGTAAAATCATCTCCGCAATATATAAAACATTGGACCTGTGCGGAGAATATCATCTTTAGAAGCAATATGTTATGAGGGTTGTTTTTTGGGACCTTGTGCACTAAAACGGTTATTAAACAATAACAGTGAAAGTACTAAAAAACTATACCTTTAAGTAATTATATTTTAAAGTAATATTCTCCGCACAGGTCCAAAAAATTCAAGTTTTGCAGAAATAAAGCAGGAAGTATTTAAAAGATTGAGACCATAATTAAAACAATCCAATTTTCATAATTTGTGATTTAGACAGAAGTTTTCTAAACCAATCATACAAAAAACGGAGTTGGTCATAAAATGGGCCACTTTGAACCGATTTTTTTGGGTCTAAAAATAAAGTCAGTAACTACAGACAATTGAGTATGATATATATTCGGTATCCGTATAGTGGCCCAGCTTATGATCAAACCCAAAAAAACCAAGGCCAATGGAGTCTCTTTTCAAGTTTAGTCGTACCCCAAAATAAGAGACCAAGGTATTCCACAAACTCGTGAACAAAAGATGCGGGATATAAGTTCTAAGTTCAACAACCTTTCACTTTGGGGTTAGGAGATGTATTAATGGAACAAGTTTGGGTACATGCAAGAGGAGAACTCTGGGACAGGATTATTGAAAAATTAAAAGAGGAAGGATATTGGGATAATGTTATTCAACGAACTCAAAAACCATCAGTCGAAGAATTAACAAATTTAAAAGCCAATTACACGCTGCCGCAAGAGATATTTCCCAAGCACGAAGACTTCTATGAACAACTTTTGGAAGATCGATATCTCATATTGGACATGTTGTATCGAAAAACAGACTGGGGAACCGATCGCTACAATTCTGCATCCTTTCATGAATTGTCCAACCGGATTAGAATTTATTATATGTTTTATACTTATTCCTTGTTAAAAAATAAGATTAGCTTGGTTGTTTTCTGGGATACGCCTCATATGGGTTGGGATTATATACTTTATCAAGTCGCTAAATTCTATAATATAAAGACACTAATATTAGATCAATCAAAATTTCCTAATAAATTCTTTCATTTTTTCAATAATAGGGATTATGGGACATTTAGTAAATCAACACTGCTGGATAATATAAATAGGTATGATATTGAACAAAAAGTTGAAAAAGATTGGTTTTATATGAAAAAAAATCGGGGTCAAACAAGCAATTTTTCATTTAAAAAATTCTTTCATCTTTCAAAATATCAAAAAAGGATTAATGCCATTATCGAGAATAACGATTTTTTAAGACTTGTAAAAGAACTTTGTATAAAAGATCGGCGATCTCAGGCTTTCTTTAGGTTCTATACGGAAAGAAACTATAAGAAAGAATTTAGAAAAATGGTAACGACAGATTATTCTCTAAAAACTAAGTTTGTCTATTTTCCACTGCATTTCCAACCGGAAAAAGTCAGTTCGGCTTGGGCTGGCAATTATGTAGATCAAGTTTTGGCCATCGAAAAGTTATCAGCTTTAATCCCCAACGATTGGTACATCTATGTTAAAGAAAACCCCATACAGAAAGGGGCATATAGAGACAATTTGTTTTTTTATAGATTAAAAATGATTTCGAATCTTATTTTTTTATCAAAAGATGCCAATAGTTTTGAACTAACAAAAAATTCTCAATTTGTTTCAACGATTGTCGGAACCGTTGGATGGGAAGCAATTACCGGCAATAAAAATGTTTTATTATTTGGATGGGGTGCATGGTATAAAACTTTGCCTGGTGTTTATCAATATAATGACAAAATCAATATAGATGATCTCGTCAACAATAAAATTGATCATGGCGACTTGGAAAAGAAAACCGGAGTTCTATACAATAAGTGCGGAACTGGAATTCTTCGTGAATCCTATATCCCGTCTGTTAAAAATTTTTCACTCAAAAAAAATACCGAGACTGTTGTTGAGTCTTTAAAAAAGATACTTTACAAAACAAATGGAAACTTTGCGATAAAGTAATGCTGGAATTCAAATGGTGTTGCTCTTAGGTAAGTATCAACCGTCCCCGGGCAAAGTGTTTTCATCCCATAATTTGTATTCGTAATTATAGATGTGCTTGCTAATCTTCGACACTGAATAGACATAAGGCGCTAATGATTAAATATAAAACATCCATTATTATTACCAATTACAATCGCGCTAAATTTATAGACAGGGCTATAAGGTCATGTTTAGATCAACTTCTTTTTTTTAATACTGAGACTGAAATTATTGTTGTTGATGATGGCTCCACTGATGAATCAGAAAGAATCATAAACATGTTCAAAGAATCTGTTATTTTCTTAAAACACAACCAAAATCGTGGTGTTGCCGCTGCTTCCAATACCGGTTTGGCAAGAAGCACAGGAGATTTTGTAATCAGATTGGATGCTGATGATTTTTTAAATAAAATGGCAATATATATAATGTCCAATATTTTAATCGAAAACCCCAATATTGATTATGTATACACGGATCATTTTAGGGTAAATGAAATAGGCTTTAAAGAGAAACGGGTTCAATTGAACACAATGGAAATGCTATATGAGCATGGTGCAGGCGTATTATTTAGAAAAACAATTTTTAATACAATTAAAGGCTATGATGAACGTTTAAAAAACTGCGAAGATTATGATCTCTTGGTAAGAGTTACCTCAAAATACAAAGGGTTTTATTTACCTATCGGTTTGTACAGGTATTATATCCATGGTGACAACCTAACATTAAAAACCGAAAGAGAACATTATAAAAAAATAGTGAGAGAGAGATATGGACTTTAACATAGGAAAGGTAAAATTTTCAAGCAAGAAAACCGTAATTATCGCAGAAGCCGGCGTTAACCATCTTGGAAGAATGGATTATGCTGAAGAACTCATTAAAACAGCAAAAAGAGCTGGTGCTGACATTATCAAATTTCAAACATATAAAGCGAAAAACCTTACAATTAGAGATGCACCACGTTTTTGGAATTGGGAGGGAGAAAGGGATGATAAGGGAAGTCAATACGATTCCTACTCAATTTTAGATTCATTTGGTCGGAAAGAGTATGAAAAACTGTTCTCTCTATGTGAACAATACGGGATAGAATTTTTATCAACCCCCTTTGATAACGAATCGGCAAAAATGCTGGTTGACATAGGAATGAAAGGATTTAAAATAGCTTCTGGTGACATTACAAACATCCCATTTATACGGTATATAGGCAGTTTAAAACTCCCAGTTCTTTTATCGACAGGAGCATCAACAATTGATGAAATACGCAATGCCGTTGAAGTGATAGAGGAAAATGGCTGCACCAATATAGGAATAATGCAATGCACTCTATGTTATCCAACTGAACCTGAAAATGCAAATTTAAATGCAATTAAACATATTGCATCTGAATTTAAAAAACATCTCATCGGTCTGAGTGATCATACGCTTGGAACCATTATTCCGGCGGCCTCAATTTTATACGGAGTAAGTTTCATTGAAAAGCATTATACTTTCGATAAAACCCTTCCAGATAGTGCAGATCACTGGTTGTCCCTGGATGAAAAAAAACTGTCCCAATTGGTTGAATATGTTAGAATTTTGGAAAAATCTCTTGGAGAATCACATAAACAAAAAATGCCCTGCGAAACTGATACACACAAATTTGCAAGAAGAAGTCTGGTTTCCCAAAAAAATCTCAGGAAAGGCCATATTTTAACTCAGAATGATTTGACATGTAAAAGACCTGGGACAGGTCTGCCTCCAGCCTATTACGATAGATTTATCGGCCGTAAAACAAAACGTGATATTCCTGAAGACACTTTACTTAAGATTAGTGATATTGAATAATCATTTTTTAGATACTCGTCAGTCCTAAGTTCTTTGCATGTTGTGTATTGAGATTTGCTAACCCCTTGAAATTATAGAGCCTGCACCTTAAAGCTTGATTTTATAGGCCTTAATGATTTCAATGAGTTATGAGAACTTAGGACTCTTGAGTTAGACCTAAAACAAGCGTGTTTTTAATGAAAGAACGAAAAAAAAGCTCGAAATACCTTTAATTACAGTGTATAATTGATTTGCAAAAAAAAAAGAACACATAAAAAGAAGGACATTTCGAGTGAAGAAGATTATCGATAAAAAATTAAAAAAACGCAAGGAAAAAATTCGTAAAAGGACCAAAAAACGAAATTGGAAAGAACAATTATTACCTATGGTCCAGGCATCCAACATCCACTATGAAATAGATGGTCGTCATAAAGGTATTGCCCATGGAGGTATTGGAGTTATTCATCTTCTGGCCCAAAAAATTGGTTTGATCAATGAACTTGAGGCTACCGCCATAAGGCGGGACAGCAAATGATATCAAGAGGTTATTGCACAGCTCCTATTTCGTGGCAAAGGTAGAT
>CAKZLA010000287.1 GCA_937124525.1 uncultured Desulfobacterium sp. | reverse complement strand
TACTCAAAAATGGTTAGCGAATATCGTGAATGGTTATGAAGGTTGGATTGATTATCGTAGAACAGGTTTTCCACAATTGAAAACAATTTCAGCGAGTTTAAATAATGATTTGATTCCTGTTCGTATGCCTTATCCGACTACGGAAGACGCGTTGAATAATACTAATTTTACGGTTGCAGCTGATGCGACAAATGGGAATAGTGTAAATTCTCCGGTCTGGTGGGACAATTAGTTTAATTAGGAATTAGGAATAAGAGTTGTTTTGAACAAAAAACTCTCATTCTCAAATAAAGCAATAATACAGATTTTGAATTTGAGAATAATGTATTATTTCTTGTTTGTTGCTATAGTTTGCTTTGTTATGCCTAAATAATTCTTTTCAACTACACTGGGAAGTGTTTTTTTGGCAGGTAATTCCATTTTTTGACTTTGAATATTATAAATCTATCATTTCACTTATACTTAATTTGATGCATTTATGAATTTACAGTTGAAATATTCAAACTATAAATTTATTTTTAAGAATAAAAGTTAAAATAGGTGTGTAAAATTGATCTCTAAAAAAGTCCATTGCTTTTTCTGCATAAATATTAAAAGTATAATTTTTTTATTGTGGAATAGTCGTTTTAAAACAATGAAAAGGGAAATTGTTTTTGGATTCTGGGCACTGCTTTTGATCTTTTTTGTCTGGTCCCATGGCGGTTATATTTTAGAAGAGTTTGAATATATTAAGCCTTTTTCGTATCTTAGCGGCAAAGTTTCAAAAGATGAGTATGTAAGTTCGTATCTCTATGAATATCCTGCATTTCAATATATTAATGAGCATCTTTCTCCAAATGCTAAAATTTTATTTTTTTACATTGGCAAACGTGGGTATTATTGTCAGCGTGAATATTTTCCGGATGAAGGCCGAAATATAAAATTGTTGTATGGATTGATTAATACTGTTTCTTCCCCTTGGGAACTTAGGGATGAGTTTCTCAAAATAGGGATTACACATTTGATGATAAATAATTCATCTTTTAAAGAACGCATATTTTCAGATATAAAGGATGAAAATAAAAGGAATCTATTTTTGAATTTTATCAGGAATTGGACTGAAATGAAGTTTGATAAAAAGGGTTTTTCAATCTATTCCTTAAAAGGCAAGGGACGTTCTTGATAATCTTTGTGATTTTATTTAAGCTTTCTGGCAATCACTATAAATGCGCTACTCATATTAAAGTCCAGAAATAGTCGTTGAATATAGATGAAAGGGAATGTCCAGATTTTCAATGCAAATATTTGATTTGTAAAGCTATTTTTTCGTTTTATTCCACTTAGCTTACTTAAATCTTCTTTTGAGAAACCAGAATGGATAATGGTGTTTTTTTTATGGCTTTTATGAATTAGAAGATCCAAAAGAATTGTTAAAGGGTACCCATAGGACCAGATATGAAGTATTTTAAATTCAGCATCAGGCAGTTTATGAAAAAAATCTTTTTTCTCATATCTTCGGTAATGACCGGCCCAAACATCATTTTCTCCCCATTTTGACTTATGAGCAGGCACCGAAAAAATCAATAGACCATTTTTTTTCAGATATCGGTTAAATACTTTTAGCATTGAAACATCATCTTTCACGTGCTCCAGCACCTCAAGTGCCAATACCACATCATACTGTGCCTTGCCAATCTCTTTTTCATTGAAAAATAAATGAATATTCCTTTTGACTTGTAAGGCACATTTATTTATTCTTTTTTTGGCCTCATTATATGCGTTGATGGAAAAATCGTATCCATGTGTGGAAAATCCTGCCTTGGATAACTCTATTAACATGTCGCCAGGACCATATCCGACCTCAAGGCATGATTGATTTTCTCTCCCCAGCTTTTTGAGAACATGCAGAACAAGCTTTTTGCGCAAAACATATCTGGGTAGTGGTAACCATTTGTTGCTCATGAACTTAGCCTTGAAATTTTATGTAAATAAAGCAAAATAGCACCTGCGCCTGCCGTGCAAAGATCCACTACAGTCTGAACAATACGTAATATAATAGTTATCATAGCTGCATTTTCTGAACCTGTAACGCTTCCCAAAATGAGAAAATAAAATCCATCCCTTACCCCGATTCCGGCCGGGCTGAAAAAAGCGAGTAGCCCCATTACCCCAGAAAAAGCAGTGGTTGAAATAATTTGGGGCAAAAAGGTTAATTTCATAAAGCAGACAGATTTGCATATGAACCATGTGGAAAGCCCAGCAAAAACACATTGCAATCCAATCACACTTATCAATGCAGTCATTTGTCGGACTGAAAAAATTAACTGGATCGGATACATACCAAGTCTTTTTAGTAAGATATTTGTTATACAGAAAAAAGAGCTGGGGTTAATGGAAAAAAGAGTCCCCACACAGATAAATGGCAATATAATACACAGCATATTGGAAATATTTTGAATATCATTGTTTGAGTATAATAGTGGCAGAGATAAAAGCAATGCTACAAAAATAGTCATAAACGTGCAAAGTAAAGGGACAACCCCCGCCACAGAAGTTGGAATCTGATATTTTTTTAAAAAATAGACAGCATTGGCCACAACAGCTATTTTACCAGGCAAGTATTTACCCAAAAATGATAACCAGCTCACACCTATGACTGTTTTGGCAGGTAGTGGCGTATCTAAAAATTTCAAGATAAGCCAATATCCCGCACTAATAAAAAGTCTTGCAAATATTTCACATGAAGCTGAGGCTACAATATAGGGAGTACCAATGGAAAAGTCAGACAGGTTGAATTGAGCCATTTGCTTTAACAATGTTTTTCCAACAATATAAAGAACAATGCTAAAAAGCATGTAACGGACAATGATTAATCCTTTTCTTTTTATCGGCATTTGTTTTTGTCAACCGGCATTTTAAGTATTTCTGAAATTTTTTTATCAATGGCATTATTTGATAATTTTTTTTCATACAGTCTGCGTCCATTTATGCCAAGGTGAATCGCAAATTTTTCATCATCCTTGAGGGCCAATATAGCCTCAGCCAATGACTCAGGGTCATTTGGATTGACCAGGAAAGCATTCTTACCATGGGTTAATAGTTGATGGGCAGCCTCAGTATTCGCTGTTATTACAGGCTGAGAAGAAGCAAGAGCCTGATATACCTTGTAAGGGATCACCCTTTGCGTTTTGTTTCTATTCCCAAACACGCCAAGGCAACAATGGGACTTTTTCATTAAATTATAGATTTTTTTCATTGAAATAAAACGCCTTATCCATACCAAATTGTTCAACTGTAGCTCCTTGACCCTGCTGTAGAAATTTTCGGCTTCTTGTCCTGTCCCGATGATGATAAATTTTATGTCAGGGTCTGTTCTCATAAGTAGCTTGGCTGAGTGGGCCACCACCTCTGCGCCATGTAGGGGAATAAATGTACACCAAAAAATGACAGTAAAAGGAAGTTTTTTCTCATTTCTATAAGGTTTCCAAAGGTTTTCATCAATTCCGACCGGTATGGCTTTTACTTGAGTTCGCGGTAGTCCATAGGCTTTTTTTAACATGAGTCCGTTCAAATCAGTGTCCACAAGAATAATGTCCGCCCAAGACAAGAGGCATTTTTCATACTGCCAGATCAATTTTGCCAAAACACTTTTTTTCTTAATTAGACCTCGGTCCGAAACAAGTGTGTCATATAGTCCTATGAAAGCATCTATAATAACAATTTTATGATATATTTTTCCCAAGATGCATGCGAGCCATCCATCCATATGGGATGGATATGGTACAAATAGGATGTTGTGCTCAGGCATAAATAAATATTTTATGAAAAGTACAATCCATCTTAGCCAAGAAAACAAACAAGCATAGAGAACTTTCGTTAATGGAGATGCCTCCGGTTTTGCAAATCCAAAATTGATCGTATTTTTCAAATATTCGTCTGCAGATTTATGAAATGAGCTGCATAGGATAGAGTTGCGAGTCGCATCTTCTGTCATTACAATATTACCAAAAATTACAACGCGATTCATAATAGAGACACCCTTGAATATCTTTGTGTTCATTGGGGCAGTTAGTGGCAATAATTGAAAAATGATGGAGCCTGATTTAAAATTTACTGTCAATGTTGTTCGTTTCTCTTTGAGTTATATCCTGGAGTCTGAAATCTCCAGTTCTTTCAAACCGCATCTGGCATATCTGTTCGGATACAAGGCCCATCATGAAGACTACGACACTGGTTACTAAAAGTAGGGCACTCATATTGGTAAATCTGCCGGATTGGAGATAGGTATGTATATAATGGAATAAGCCCAGTAGAAAAAACGAACTGCTCACTGGTAGGAAAATTCTTAATGGTGAAAACAGAGTACAAATCTTGATAATGATCATAAAAAAACGCACCCCATCTTTAAAAAAATTGATGCCGCTGTTTCCCTTTTGGCGTTTTTTACTGGATATCGGAACGTACTTAACGCTTCTGCCACTCCTCAAAACGGACAAGGTAAGGGTGGTAGGATAGGAATAGGTATTTGGAAAAAGATATAAAAACCTTTTTGCCATGCCTGCATTTACTGCTCTGAACCCAGATGTCAGATCTTTCACCCTGAATTTGGTGACATAGGAGGCAAACTTATTATAAAAAATATTACCCATGTATCTGCCAAAGGATGCCTGGCCTGAAAAAGTACGTTGACCTACAGCCATGTCATAGGTTTGCATTTCTGCCAGGAGTTTTCCAATATCTTCAGGTCTATGCTGCCCGTCACCATCCATGGTCACAAAAATATCACCGGATGCCACCCTCATACCCGTCTTTATGGATGCGCCATTGCCAATATTATATGGATGGGTAATTACTTTTGCTCCGGCTTTTTCAGCAACTTCAGCTGTGTTATCTGTTGAGGCATCATTGACAACAATGATTTCAAAATCAGGATGTTTTGTTTTGATGCTTTTAACAACATCTCCAATGGATGCAACTTCATTAAAAGCGGGAATGATAATGGATACCAGTTTTTTTCTCATGGTATATCCCGATAATTATTCATAATTAATAGGTTTTTCCAGTTTCTTATCTGATGTAAAGCCCATAATCCGCAAAGATAAAAAATCGGGCGTAGAGGAATGGAATATCTGGGCCACGGGGCAAAAATCGTATATAGCAATGTATAATAAATGAATATTATAAAAAAAACGACTGCAAACTTATTTATAATTAAGAACTCATTATTGTTCTTATGAAAAAAAATCATCAGTGTTAATAAGCTCCCTGAGAACGCAAAAAACAAGAAGAAGGGGTGTAATAAATAAAAAACCATCTTAGAGCTTTCTGCAAGCTTTGAGATGGAATAAAGCGACTGGCTCACCGGATAGACATAAATATCTCCCAGCCCTTGAAGTACATTCCAACTCCATAGGTAATATGGCTTTTGAAAGCAATACCATGTTAAATATTCCAAGGGTCTTTTTTTTATACGCTGCCATAATATATTTGTAAAAACCTTTAATGAACTCCCGAATACGGGTTGTTCAGGATCTTCTCTGTAAGGAAAATATTTATATTTATCTGTTTTATAAATAAACCCAGGGTATGAACCGTGACTCATGGTTGCTATTGCACGGCTGTTTCCCTTGGGTGCATCGGTAGAAAGGCTGATTGCATTTCGTGTCATCCACATGCCGGGGAATAGAGTAAAAATAATTATGAAGATAATGAAATTTGCGTTTATTTTTTTTAAATCATTGCCTTTATTGAAAAATAAAAAAAATCCCACCAGAATATAAGGTAAAAAAAGGACCGTTTCATTTGATAGGTAAGAGTATCCCCAAAAAAATGATGAAATAATGAATAAACTTTTTTTATTATATTCCATTGCATAAAGGAAAAAAAGAATTGAGAGGGAAAGCGTAAAACTAAATAGAGTTTCTGTTAAACAATAACTTGTCATGGATATCAAATGGGGATTGAATGCCACCAGAACGGCTGCTGCCATGGACCACATAAATGGAAGAAATAATATCCCTGCCATGTAGACTGTCACTGGAACGAATCCACCCAGTAGGGCTTGAAAGTTGAGTAACAGATCATAGTATCCTTTATCACCCCCAAAGAGAAAGGATAAACCCACAAGTAAGGGATAGCCGGGGGACCTGAAAGAGTCCGGTGATGGGTTGTCCGACGGATAGGTTTTAGAGAAGGTTCCATGGTGGGCAAGGTTGTAACCATATACTATGTATTGCCTTGCATCTGCTCTGATGGGACTGATAATGACCGTTGATTTGATATAATATGCACGGGTAAGAACAGACGAGACAAACAAGCATGCCATAAGGCACACTACAAAACATTTGGAAGGGGTGTATGTGTTCATTGTTTGCTCTGTGGGTTCCATGGTCCGCTGGCAGGTTCCGGAAATATCAGAAATCTTCGTCCCGCAAAGTTGAGTAGCAGCCCGAGCCCTGTTGCGATGAGTTTGGCACTCCAGGCATCAAACGAAAAGGATAATAAGGTTGATGTTACCGCAAGGTCAAAAAGGCACACACCTGAGACTAAGGATGCAAACAAGATAATCTCCATGATATTGTTCCATCTTACCTGACGTCGGAATAGTAATTTGATACACAAAAAATAATTTAAAGTGGCTGCGGCAATAAAAGCCGTAGGTGCAGCAATAACTGTGGTCATGGAGAATGCATGAAGCATAAGAAATAGAGACAGGTTCAAAATTGCAGCAATCCCGCCGATGAATAGATAAAAAAGAAACTGAACCGGCAATGGGGCATGGGAGGCATTGTAACGAAATACGCAATAGAGCGCCCTGAATCCGTCCCGAACACCGATTTTTTTACCTTCTTCATAGGTTCTGCCATGATATGAAATGCCTGCTTCAAAAATACGTAGTCTTTTGTGAGCTATCTTTGCCACAATTTCAGGTTCAAATCCAAAGCGGTTTTCCTGGATGTCAATGGACTGAATGATTTCTCTTTTAAATACCTTGTAACAGGTTTCCATGTCTGTCAGGTTCAGGTCGGTGAACATGTTAGACAGAAAGGTCAGGAATCTATTGCCCATGTAATGCCAAAAATAGAGTACCCGGTGCATGTCACCCGAGGTAAATCTTGATCCAAGGACCACATCGGCTCTGTCATCTATTAATGGTTTAATGAGTTCTTTCAGATCAAAGGGGTCATATTCAAGATCGGCATCCTGAACCGCCACAAAGTCTCCCGTTGCCATTTTAAAACCGGTTCTTAAAGCAGCACCCTTGCCCTGGTTTGCTGCATGCTTTGTCATCCGGATTTCAGAATGTGTTTCAGCAAGTTTTTTGGCAATTTCATTGCTGTTGTCGCTGGAGGCATCATCAACAATAATAATTTCAAGGGCAAGGTCATCGTCTTGTATCCCAAAAACTTTCTCAACACAGCGTTGAAGTGTGGATTCTTCATTGAAACAGGGGATTATGATGCTCAGTTTGGTCATATCGTTGCATACTTTTTGAAAAAATTGACGGTTGCATGAAGACCCTGCTCAAGCGATATCTCAGGCGTCCATGACAGTACCTCTTCGGCAAGGGAAATATCCGGTTTTCTTTTAAGGGGGTCATCCAGTGGAAGGTCTTTGAAAATTATTTCTGATTTTGAATTGCAAAGGGTTATTATCTGTTTGGCCAGTTCAAGGACGGTTAATTCAGCCGGATTTCCGAGATTAACCGGGCCTGTAAATGTGTCTGCAGAGTTCATGAGTTTTACAAGCCCGTTGATAAGATCATCCACATAACAAAAGGAGCGTGTCTGGCTGCCATCTCCATACACAGTAATTGGTTTGTGCTGAAGGGCCTGGATGATAAAATTGGAAACCACCCGACCATCAGATGGGTGCATTTTCGGACCATACGTGTTAAAAATTCTGGCAATTTTAATGGTTAGATTGTGTTGCTGGTGGTAATCATAGAAAAGGGTCTCAGCGCATCTCTTACCTTCATCATAACATGATCGCGTTCCGATGGGGTTTACCCGCCCCCAATAACTCTCTGGCTGGGGGTGGATTTCCGGATCTCCATATACTTCACTGGTGGATGCCTGGAGAATTTTTGCCTTTACCCGTTTGGCCAGACCAAGCATGTTGATGGCCCCGTGAATGCATGTTTTGGTGGTTTGAACCGGATCTCGCTGGTAATGCACCGGAGAAGCCGGACAGGCCAAGTTATATATTTCCTCCACTTCAATGTACAGAGGGAAGGTAATATCATGTCGAATGAATTCAAACATAGGGTTGTTCAGAAAATGGGCAATATTTTGTTTCGAACTGGTAAAGCAGTTGTCAATACAGATAACTTCATTACCCTGTTTTAATAATTTTTCACAGAGATGGGACCCTAAGAAACCGCATCCTCCTGTGACTGCAACCCTTTTTGATTCGAACATAATGCTCCCATAAAATTTTTTTTAAATTTTTCACATCCTTAAAAAGTCCTTTACAGTCTTTAATTAAGAGGCCCTAATTTTTCAGGAATTTTTTCAAAAGAGTGTCAACTACAGTTATGATGATATGAAGGATGCCAAATTTTTAACAGAATATGATTATAAATTCAACAATGTTTATAAATAAAGGCAATGTTGAGCAATCAAAGTGGCATCAAGGCAACCTGTAATAAAGTGCACACCATAGTTACAACAATTATTTTTTTTGCCTTGAAGTATGTTTTAAAATAATCAAGTTTTTATTCTGAATAATAATATTATAATTTTTGAATTGCAATTTGTTGGAAATGATACCTTTTTGTATATTTTTTATAATATAATAATCAATGTTTCTGTAATGTCTCATACCTATCGGCAATAATATTGCTATATAATCAACATCATCATGAAACTTAACTCTGGATGTATAAATATATTTTCTATTAAAAAAAAACCAAAGAAGTTGACCGCTTACCATTACTGAAGTATTCGGCTCAATAATGGATAGTTGATTAATTATTTCATGTGGATTGATATTGTTTTGTTTAAAATAAAATTGTTTTTGGTCCTCAAGCATTAGACTATTAAAAAGGCTAAAATGGAAAAAGAAATCCATGAGAAGCAACAATAAAATAAATATTGTAATGATTTTTAGCTTGTGAACATCGTGTTGGAACTTACTAAGAATATAGTCGATGCTTGAAACTATCCCTATGAAAATAAATGGTACTATCAAAGCCCAATGCCAACCGCAAAAGATAGAATGATAATTAGAAAGACTTGCATTCATCATTATTTGTGGTGAAGAAATCCAAAATATTGGACTAAACAATGACAATAGACCTGCAGGGAAAAAAAATTTAATAAAATGAATGCTTTCTTCACGAGATATTAATGAAAAAATTTTTTGGGGATTATAAATTACATTCACCAATGCTTCTATCGGCGTATTTCCAAATTGAGCAAAGTGTTTAAAATGTGCGACTGGGTTTTCTTGTAAATGTGACATAATGAGCTCTACACCTATTATGTAATAAACAATAGACAGCAGCAAGCTAAATATCCCGAAACGCCGTAAATTAGATGTAAAGACTAAACAATAAATGCCAAGAATAAAGGAAATTGCTATTGCATTGTGTTTTGTAAGAACACACAATAATAAACTTATAGATGCTAATGTAATTTTATTTTTAAGCAAAAAAAAAACATTGAAAAAATACATGGTATAAAAATAGTTTCTGCTCTGAAACCAAAATCTTTAAACGATAAAAATGTTGCTGGATTAACAAGATAACAAATTGTTACTAATAAAGGAATCCACGGTGTTTTGAGTTTGTAATAAGCAAATTTATATAAAAAAAATGCGCCACTGCTAATGATAAAAATTTGTATAATAAGAAATACTTTCGCTGACGAGAAAAAGAGCAGAAAAGGGGAGATAAAAGATAAAGTAAACATTAATTGATCGCCCAGAAAATTATATGGGAAATAACGAATTAGATTTTCTTGGATTGAGGTCGTAAATGGTATACTATTTACGATGGACCAAGCGACTTGCATATAAGTCGCTGAATCTGTAGGTTCTTTCATTTCAAAAAAAATATATCTTGTATATAATGAATAATAAACAATCAAAGAGTAAAGCAGTATTGCGACAATAAGTATCCACTGATGATATTTTTCTAAATATATTTTTTGCACTATAGTTTCCTTTAAAGGGTGTTGAAACGATTGCTATTTTAAACAATAAAATCAAATATTTATACCAAGGTTGGCTTTTTGGTGTTTTTGAGTATAACATATTGAAATAGTTAATATTTTAAAAACACTTTTCAACATCTTTCTTTAGTATTGATCCAACAATGGCCAAGGTAATTGTCGCACAATAAAATGGGGAATAATCAAAGAAAGTGTAAAGTACTTTTGAAGGATGCCGAAAAATCATGTAATTTACACGGCTGTATACACCAATCTTGACCCTATGTACGATATTCCCGGTTGCCCCTGATATTTTTCCGTATATTTTTTTAAAATTTGCTCCAAATAGAACCAGAGCTGTTTACCATCCATTTGCTTGATGAAGAAGGTAGTGTTATAAAAGATGTTGCCTCCTTTTTGGATGGAGCAACTAAAAAACTCCCTGGATTCATAAAGCTTTTGGAGACTTCCCTTGTTCGAATGGAAATTGAAAAAGCCTCTGAAGTAATTCTTGTTGGTGACGGTGCACTATGGATATGGGAACGTATTCCTAAATTGCTTGAAAATCGGTGGCTCAGGGTTAAAAATTATTGAAATTCTTGATTAGACCCATGAAAAGCAGAATTTTCAAAAAGTCCTTGACTCTCTTGACAATAAGAAAAGCCAAATAAGCTGACTTTAGACTCTTAAAAAAAGTTCCTATTTGAAGGTAATAATATCGCTATAAGGGGTAAGTTCTCCTAATTCATTCTATTTGTATTGTTGTTGCACAGCAAATAATTGCTACCCGCATAGGCCGAAAATTTGTGGAATCAGGTTTTGCTTATGCACGTTATTTAAAAGAACTTCATATGTCAACATCAAAAAAATCAACCCCATTCCGCCAACAGATTTTCTCCAGGGTACCCCTGGAAATATCCGCCCCCTGAAGCACTTTAAGCTCCCTATCCCAGGCATAGGGAATATTAGGAAAATCAGACCCATACATAATTTTGTCTGACCTGTACTGACTCAGCGGCAAGGGTTCTTTCATGGGAAAATAATCCGTAATGGTCATGGCAGTATCAAGCCACAGGGTGTCATACTTTTCAATTAGTTCTTTGTAAGGCACTGTCTCATCAAACCCCAGATGAGGCACACAAATTTTAAGCCTTGGAAAACCCTTTAACACAGATTCCAGCTTATCTGCACTGCAAAGCTCGTAGGGATCACACTTATACGCAGGGCTTTTAGGCTCCCTGCTGACGTGCATTACCATGGGTTTTTGATGTGTCTGGCAGCAGTCATATAAACGGTTCATGACATCACTGGTCATGTCAAAACACTGCACATGGGAATGGAGCTTCACCCCTTTTAACCCCAGATCAAAGGCTTCCTTCAGAATGCCTTCCGAATCTTCTTCACCGGGAAACACCGTGGCAAGTCCGGTCACCTTTCCGGGAAATTCCTGGCATTTTGCAGCCATGTAATGGTTCAGCAGCCTTGCCATGCCGGGCTTGTGGGCATATTGCAGGGCCACAATGTGGGTGATGCCCCGGGACAGCAAAAATTCAAACAAGTCAGAGGTACTCATCTGATATCGAATATGCCAGGCATGGGTATCAAACCATTTCCGCACAGCCGAAAAAATTTTTCCGGGGAAAATATGTACATGGGCATCCATGACAGGTAAAAGCTCGGCAGGTACCCCATCTCCCTCTTCATCATCCATCTCCGGCAAATTTGACTCAAGCATTCATTTCACCTTTATAGAAAAACAGCAAGAAAACCCCTGAATCTTTAGCTCAGGGGTGTTGACCATTTGGGGACAGGCTTAGCAGGTGGTTATTGACAGGGTTGAATTGATAGGTTCTGAACCCGCTAATATCTTGTTATTAAAAACAATTTGCTTTAAAAAACTTCGATTTTATCTCTTAAAACCCACTTTTAGGGGGCAAAAACAGCATTTTAAGTCTCATCACTATTATAGGGATACCACTCTACGGTTATCATAAAATTGTTTTTACTTCTATTTAAAACTCTCTATTCGCTTATTTTAAGGGTTAAATCATTAATTTCGAAGCTCAGGCATTGTTGTCAAATAGAAATTAACAAATTTGTATGTTTTAAAAAAATGTTTTTTTCCTTTTTGATTTTAAATTATATTTTTAGATCAATTGACCACAATATATTGTGATGTCGAAATTAATAAATACATAAAATAAATGAGCGAATAGGGAGTTAAAACTTGACCTCATGCTATAATACATTATTCTATAAAAAAGGGCATTTGAAATTTCCATGATAATTAATCCAGCCTCGAATCATAGGATTGTATTCTATGGCTAAATCCTCAAGCGTATCACCTCCATCAGATTTCATGAATTTTTATCAGGTTCAACTTCTAGTCTAGAAAGATTCCGGCGCCAGCATAGGAATATATAAGTATTTCACTCAATACCGTAAAAACTTAATTATATCAAAAATGGGGATTTGCAACTAAACTTGGATTATAAAGAAGTGAATATTTTGACGGCCCCAGCGATAATACCCATGAGTATTCCGACTATACCAATTCCTTTTAAAGCGCCTTCCATATACGCGACATGTCTCTTTACTGGTTCAATATCTTTGCGAACATTAGATATATTCTTCTCGGCGAGCTCTGTCCGTCTCATATGCTCACCCAGGTTAGCTTCTTGCTTAACTAGAGTCTTATCTACGCTATCTAGTCTATTATCAATAATATCGACTTTATTTTCTAATTTCTCAAGCGCTTTTATAACTTTGTCGTCGTTGGCCATGTATCAGTCC
>CAKZLA010000286.1 GCA_937124525.1 uncultured Desulfobacterium sp. | reverse complement strand
AGGGCATTTTCCACCTGGTCCGCAGAGGCACCGCCCCCAACATCCATGAAGTTGGCAGGTTCGGCTCCGGCAAGTTTAATGATATCCATGGTGGCCATGGCAAGCCCTGCCCCATTGACGATATTGCCTACATTTCCGTCCAGGTTCACATAGTTGAGATTAAATTTTGATGCCTCCACTTCCTGGGAATCTTCTTCGTCAAGGTCTCTATATTCCAGGAGATCTTTGTGGCGGAACATGGCATTGGAATCAATGTCCACCTTGGCATCCAGGGCAAGGACCTGATCATCCGCCGTGAGAATCAGAGGATTGATCTCCACAAGGGAGCAATCATTGGCAACAAAAAGGGTGTAAAGCTGACGTACCAGACCGGCAAATTGCTTTTTGGCAGGCTTTGGAATGGCAAGGCCAAATCCCAGCTCGCCCAGCTGATAATTCTGGATGCCCATGAGGGGGTCCACATAAATTTTAATGATTTTTTCCGGGGTTTTGGCAGCCACTTCTTCAATGTCCATGCCGCCTTCCTGGCTTGCCATGATAACCACCTTGGCTGTTTCCCGGTCCACAAGCATGCTCAGATAAAGCTCTTTGGCAATGTCCTGGCCCGCTTCCACCAGAATTTTCTTTACCAGTCTGCCCTCGGGTCCTGTCTGGTGGGTAACAAGTGTCATGCCAAGGATTTCATCGGCAAGATTTCCCGCCGATTCCCTGGATGGTGCAAGCTTTACCCCACCGCCCTTACCACGGCCACCAGCATGTATCTGGGCCTTGACAACGACGGGATATCCGCCCAGTTGTTCTGCAACATCCAAGGCCTCTTCCCGGGAAAAAGCCACTTTACCCTGGGGAACAGGCACATCATATTTTCTGAAAAGCTCCTTTGCCTGGTACTCATGTATCTTCATAAGATAATCCTTAACTATTCTTCAGATGATTTTTTATATGAAACTCCGTTTAAAATACTTGAATAACTGGAGTTTCAATATTTGTTGTGGGCAGGCCAGATCCCAATACGGTCTACCCGTGGCAATTATCAAAAAATCCAAGCAAACCAAGGTGCTATACTAAGGATTAAGAACGTAGGTGCAGAATTTATTTCTACCCCCATGTTGTGGGCAAATCAAGATGGATTTTTAATCTTTGTTGTGGCAGAGATTTACTGCCATGTATGCTATAAAAAAAATAAGGAGTTATATATAATGTTTGGTTTGGGAATGCCTGAGATTTTACTGATTCTGGCCATCGCATTGATGGTGATCGGGCCTAAAAAATTACCTGATCTGGCCAAAACCCTGGGCCGTGCCATGGGAGAGTTTAAAAAAGCAGCCCAGGATTTTAAACAAAGTATTGATGTGGAAAGTACTGTTAATGAATTCAAGGCCCCCATCACAACGCTTACGGATGATCTAAAAGCAGCCACGGATGCCATGAATCCCCTGTCCACAGATGCAACAGGAGAACCCTTGGATAAGAGTGATACCTTGAATACCAATGCCGAATCTGGTCCAGAGAAAAAAGTTGAAAAAAAAGTGCTTCCAAGTTCCCTGGATCCTTTTCCTGGGGATAGCGCCACAGCGGATTTCCCAGACAACGACACCCCCCACCCTCCATTGAAAGATAAGGATGAAAAGGGAATATGAGCCATGAAGAAGATAAAACCCCCTTTACCGAGCATTTAACCGAGTTAAGGGATCGTCTGGTTCGCTGCTTCATCGCCGTTGGCGTAGGATTTATTGTGGCCTATTGTTTCAAGGAAAAGCTGTTTGAAATTCTCATGGCCCCCCTGGTGACAGCCATGGGGGAAAATCAGAAAATGATTTTCACCGGCTTGCCTGAAGCATTTTTCACCTACCTGAAGGTCGCCCTTCTCACGGGCATTGTCGTGGCCGTTCCCGTTCTTTTTTATGAGTTCTGGATGTTTATTTCCCCGGGGCTTTATCGTCAGGAGAAAAAGTTCCTGATACCGGTGGTGTTCTTATCCATTGTTTTCTTTGCCCTTGGTTCAAGTTTTGGGTATTTCATTGTATTTCCCTACGGGTTTCAGTTCTTTCTGGGATTCTCATCCGATACCATCCAGGCTATGCCCTCCATGAAAGAGTACCTGGGGTTTGCATCAAAAATGCTGCTTGCCTTTGGCTTTGTATTTGAATTGCCACTGGTGATTACCTTCATGGCACGCATGGGTCTTGTCTCCGTTGATTTTCTTTGTAAAAATCGTAAATATGCGGTGTTAATATTTTTTGCCGGTTCTGCCCTTATTACCCCCCCTGATGTGGTGACCCAGATCATGATGGCCATTCCGTTAATGATTCTGTATGAGATCAGCATTGTGGGGGCCAGGATGTTCCAGAAAAAAAAGGACGATGAAGACGAGGAAGGGCCGGAAGAATATGAAGATGCTGGCGAAACTGAATAATTCAAGATATTGTGGGCCAATGCAGTATCTTTGAGGTGAAGTTGACCGGATTGCCATGTGGCATTCCGTGTTTTTATAGTTGAATAAATGCAAAAGGAGTGTAATTATTATGAACAGAAAGCTTGTAACCTCTTTGATGGTGGCGTTAATGGCTGTTTGCTTTGTATCTGTGGCGGTGTATGCCGGAACCCAGGCCCCCGATACAAAAACCATGAAGACCAAGGGGTATGCCAAACACACCAAGGGGCTGGTCACCTTTTCCCATAAGGCCCATGCCGAAAAATATGGTATTGCCTGTGGCGAATGTCACCATGATGACAAAGGGGCTCCCCTGGCATTGAAGGGCGGTGAAAGTGTTCAAGGCTGTGTGGTATGTCATAAAGAAACTGCCAAGGCACCCAAGGGCGAAAAGCTGAGTAAAAAAGATAAAATCGTAAAATATCACAAAGAAGCACTCCATGCCAACTGCATTGGCTGCCACAAAGCCTTTAACAAAAAAAATGGATTCAAATCCAAAGATCCCAAGGCTGCTCCCCAGAGTTGCAAGGACTGTCATCCTAAGAAAGGTTGATCTATATAGATTGGGTTTTTTTTCGTTTAATTGCTTTAAGAAAAAAAATAATTTTTTGGGGTTAAGGTTTTGTAGAAAGGGCTTTGCAGCATCATGCTGCCAAAGCCTTTTTTATTTTTGTTTTTTGTAGAGAAGTGCCTGTTTTACCATGGCATGGGACCATGAGGATGCACAGGATGAAAGGGTGTGGGTATAGGTACCAAATACGTTGTAGCGGCAAAAACCATCTTTTTTGTCAATGATGCCCTTGCCCCTTTCCATGTCAAAGGCCATTTCGTTTTCCTGGTACTCAATGTCTATGATGTGGGAGTATCTGAATTCATGTCCCCGGATGAGGGTTCCTTTGGGAAAGAAGGGGTTGGCCTGTATGACCCTGACCTGGGTATAGCCATGACCCACAGGGCGTTTGGACAGGCCAAAGGAGATGGGTAGAATGTCAGCCATGGGGTAGGTGGCACCGTCCAGGGTAAGACTTTTACCAAGGAAGATCAAACCGCCGCATTCGGCATATATGGGAAGACCTTTCATGGCAAGGGCTTTTAATTGATTTCTAAAGCTTTCATTGTCAGCCAGCTGGGCCGCATGGGTTTCAGGGAACCCCCCTCCCATATAGATGGCATCCACCGATGGCACATTGGAGGCTTTAAGGGGACTGATCTCCTGGAGAATGGCACCGCTTTCTTCCAGTGATTCCAGGTTGTCAGGATAGTAAAATTGGAAAGCAGAATCCCGGATGACTCCTATTATGGGACGTTCTTTTTTAGGGATATGGGGGAATGTCGTTGGTTGAATCTGTGTCGTTTCCCCCTCTTTTTCCCAAGATGTATTGCCAATGGTGTCAAAGGGTATGGATGCTTTTTTGCCACATTCTTCGCACAAAATATCCCGGGGGGGGATGGCGGCAGAAGGAACCCTTGCCTGGGATTTTGAGGCATTGATACAAGCACGGTAAAGGCCATCAAGATCAATGTGTTTCCTGGCCACCCGGGCCGCAGCTTTGATGGATTCCAGGGCCAGTTCGTGTTCTGCTGAGGGGACAAGTCCCATGTGCCGTTCCGGGAAGTCCTCGGCCTTGAGTTTGGGAACAGAGCCAAATACTGGAATATTGCAGAACTGTTTGATGTTGTCTTTTACTTTATTTTCATGGCGTTTCCCAGCCACCCGGTTGAGAATGACACCCATGATGTTGACATGGGGATCAAAGTGGATGCATCCCAGAAGAAGAGCTGCCATGGTTCGGGTGCTTTTAGTGCAGTCTAACACAATAATGACAGGCAGGTTGAGTAGTTTGGCGATTTCTGCGGTGCTGGTGCGTCCCTGGATGTCAATGCCGTCGTAGAGGCCTCGGTTGCCCTCTATTACCGCAATGTCAGCCATGGCAGAATTTTTATGGAAGGAATTTTTTGCCTGATCCGTGGAACACATGAAGGTGTCAAGGTTATAGCAGGACCGGCCAGCTGCCTTGGACAACCAGCCGGCATCAATATAGTCGGGCCCTTTTTTAAAAGGGGCGATTTTGATCCCAATATCCCGCCATGCAGCGGCAACACCAAGTGAGATAACGGTTTTACCGTTCCCCCCCCGGAGCCCTGCAATTACAAGGCCAGGTATTTTTTTGTTTTGATACTGCATGGGCAGGTATGTCCTGGGATATTATATCAATCTTCGCCTTCGGATCCGGCCTGTTTGCCCATGCCTTTGAGACCATACATGGTGGTACTTCCACTGGACCAGAACTCAAGAATTTCGTGCTCAACCATTTTGTTGACCACTTTCTTGATCATACGGGGTTTATCATCGGGAAAAAGTTTATAAAAATCTTTGATGTAGAATTTAGATTTACTTTTTGATTTTTTGGTCAAAAAGTCAACAACTGCCTTTTCTGCGGCTTCTGTATTGTCAAGAAGTTCACTCATATTCATCTCCCCTTTTGCTTTAAACGTAATAGCCGGAGCTCCTGATACCAATGTCCAGGCACTCCGGCTGAGAACTCATTCAGTTATTTCTATTTCCAGGAGTCAGGATTAGAATTTGAACTGAGAGGACTGACGCCAGGACAGATACGCTTGCTGACGGAAGTCATCAATGAGGTGATGGGAGAAGTCAAGTTCGCAAACCTCAAAGAATTTTTCCCATCCGATTCTATCAGCCCAGTCACCCAGACGCTCATATTTGTTAGCGCCATTGGAGTAAGCATTAACCATCTTGTTGATGGCTTCGGTCATGGATGGCCATCGGGGCATCTCATTGGGAAGGAAGGCCACAACAACCTTGGAAAATTTGGGCTGGCTGATTCTGTTGGAAACCTTTCCACCGGCCATGAGAACAATACCATCACCTTCTGTATCAGCAAGGGGAAGGGAGGGGCACATAGTGTAGCAGTTACCGCAGAACATGCAGCGTTCGCTCTTTACGTCAACTGATTTTACTTCTGTCCCATCTGCCAGTGTTACCTTGGCAGGTTTGATGGCCGCGGTGGGGCATGCAGACACGGCCAGGGGGATTTCACACAGTTTGTCCAGGTACTCATGGTCAATCATCGGGGGTTTTCTGTGATATCCGAGAATGGCGATATCAGAACAGTGAACCGCACCACACATGTTCAGACAGCAGGCCATGGAAACTCTCAGCTGGGCCGGAAGTCTCATGTCCTGGAAGTCACTGAACAGTTCATCCATGGTGGCCTTAACTGTACCAGAGGCATCAGTTGCAGGGGTATGGCAGTGAATCCAGCCCTGGGTATGGACGATGTTGGTGACGCCAGCACCGGTTCCACCAATGGGGAACTTAAAGCTGCCACCAGCAAATTTGCGGCTCTTGAGATCATTTTTCAAGGGCTCAACTTTGTCCTTGGAATCCACCATGAACTCAATGTTGTTACGGGTGGTGAACCGAAGATGTCCGTCACAATGTTTGTCGGCAATTTCACAGATTTCGTTGATGTGAGTGGTACTCATGAGGCGGGCGCCACCACATCTGACGGTGTAAACCTCGTCTCCGGATTCTGCCACATGAACCAGAACACCGGGTTCCAGGATCTCATGGTGAGACCATTTGCCCTTGTTTTTTTTAATCACTTCAGGATAAAATTCATCATATTTTCTGGGACCGATGTCGGTAATCCTGTTTTCCATCGGTTTGGCTGGATTATAACCAGATGATATAAATGCCATTATGCGTCTCCTTCCTTATCTCAGATGGTGTTTTCTGTATTCAACCACGTCACGTTCCCAGCCACCCTCAACTTCATCCTCTTTCCAGAAGATGTAGGGGTTTGTTCTCGGATGTTGTACATGCTGGGGTACGGCTTCGATTCCAGTTACTTCAAGCAACTTCTGGAATCCCTGACGCATGATCAGCTCACCAAGTCTTTCACGGTTTTTTCCTTCTTCCATCCACCAGTCCCAGATGCTCTCAATCACCTCTGTGATGGCTGCATAGTCATCATCGGGGTTGACTTCAACAAAGGGAACCAGCAGAGAACCCATCTGGGCACCATCAAGGATGGGAGCCTTGGCACCGACGAGGATGGAGGTTCCTCTGACATCACCAATTTTCAGGGCCCGGGGCATGGTGTTAATGCAGTGCATGCAACGGGTACAATTGGAATTATCAATTTTCAGCTCATCGCCTTCCATCCACATACATTTGGTGGGACAAAGATTGATGACTTCTTTATTGATGTCAAACGGACCCCAGTCTTTGCTGCCTTTAAAGGCACCAGCATTGGCAGGATAAGCGGCATCATTTGCAATGTACTTGGCAACTTCAGCCTGATCAATTTTGATATCATCTTTCCAGGTACCGATGAAGGACATGTCAGAACGGGCAATGGAAGCCACGCAACCGTTGGGACAGGCATCAAATTTGAATTTGAACTTATAAGGGAATGCAGGACGATGGAGCTCATCCTGGTATTCGTTGGTCAGGAAATGACAAAGCGCATTGGAGTCATAACAGGCATACTCACAACGGGAAGAACCCAGACAATCTGCAGGGGTTCTGAGGTTGGAACCGGAACCACCAAGGTCCTGATTCAAGTTGTGGGTCAGCTCATAGAAAACCTCTTCCAGCTGGGGAGTTGTGGTACCAAGGAAGATGATATCGCCGGTGGCACCGTGCATGTTGGTAATACCGGAACCCCGGAGATCCCACAGTTTGGTCAGGCTTCTCAGATAATCAGAGGTGTAGTATTTACCACAGGGCTGGGCCACGCGCATGGTGTGAAAATGCTCAACACCGGGGAATAGTTTGGGCTGATCGCAATACCGACCGATAACACCACCGCCATAACCAAAAACACCAACGATGCCGCCATGTTTCCAATGGGTACGACCATGTTTGTAAGAAAGTTCTACAACGCCAAGAAGATCGTCTACACAATCCACTGGAATCTGGAACTCAACACCTGCTTCATTCTTTGCTCTGACTTCGGCCTGTTGCTTCAGGTCAGAGACAAAACTCGGCCATGGGCCAGATTCCAACTGGTCCAGAAAAGGAGTTTCATGTTTTGCCATTTACTTACCTCCGTTAAAAGTTAAATTACATTCTCTTGATCAAATGTCTATAATCCCTTTCTATTAAGAGATATAGATCGGTTCTTAATCAATTGTCATGCTTCACAGCTATCTTTCAGTGATGATCCCCATGGGCTCATCTATTCAATATTCCAAAATACAGGCTTAAATATGCAGCAGGCATTTCCTGATGGGCACAAAGTTAGAGATTGAGACAAAAAATGAAAAAAAAGTGCCTGAAATTTAATGTCCAGAATTCGGTATCCAAAACCCGGGACCTGCTTTTCATGTCAAAATATTAGTGCTCCTATAAGATTTTCACACAGCCTTGTCAATAAAAAATCAGTTTTTCCCCATGGCACAGATGGCATGGTACAAATCTTTGGCGTGGGAATCAAGTTTTTTTTGAATCAGTTTTTCTTCCATCTCAGGGTGTGGGTGGGCATTTAAAATAAGTGTCAGGATATGCTTGAAATCAGCAGAGTCAAATTGTACAAGGAATTCACAAAATTTTTTTTGAAGATCATCGTGGCTGCACCCATTAATTGTTTTATGACCCAAGGCCCTGAAAAAACCGGTGAGGGTTGCCTTGATGGCATCTGAATGCACAAGGTGATATCTGCCGGTTCCATTAATTCTGTCAATGCGCATGCGTAACGAAAGATTCACCAGAAAAAGAACCAGTCCCTGGAAAATGTCTTCCATATTACGCTTTTCCGGGGGCTTGTCAATATCAAACAGAGCGCCATATCCCCTAACGGTGATGAGTTTGACGTCCATAGAACCGTTGGTCTCTTTTACGATAAAGTCCCCAGCGGCATGGTGCCAGGGAAAGATTTGCTCAAAGGTGTGGGGGGTGTAGAAGGATGTCAGGATTTCTGCTGCTTTATCATGGATGGTGAAAAAGTACGAGCGTGGCATCTTTACAGTGCTTCCGTCGGATTGCCACAGAGCAATGTGTTCTGTTCCTTCTTGGGAATCGGTGATGTGGAATTCCTGGTAATCTTTAAACCAGTGGGCCAGGAAAAAGGCAATGTCTCCATTCTGGCAGGATGTTTTGCCCAGACCAAAGACGGCGGGCAAGGGCGAACCCAGGGAAGGGCAGGGAAGCAATTTTTCCAGGCAGTGGTATTCCGTGGATATTAGAGCCAGCCCCCTGTCAGAAATGGCAGCATTAAGGGCAAAGGTTAATACCGTAGGGTTGGCATTGAGTTTAACCTCCACCCGTGCCGGGTGGTAAAATGCGCCGTGTTTTTCAAGAAATACCGCAATGTTTTCCAGCTCTTCCAGAGCCACCTCCCGGTGGAGATGAAAGGCCAGTCCCTGTTTCAAGGGGCCGGGTCTGCCCTGCAAAAGGAAGGTGGTGACGGATTCAAAATAATCACCAATGGTAACACCTGAAGATGAAAAATCATGTTCCGGGGTGCTCGTGCCAGCAAGGGGGGTGTGCCATAGGGGATTTCCGGAGCTGAGTGCTCCGGAAAAACCCGATATATGGCAGGAAAAAGTAGGGTGAGGTGATGTCATTTATTTCCTGTGGGGTGCAAGTTCAGCCTGGAGCCCTTCAGCCACTTCATATCCCAGGGAAATGGCAATGTCACAATGCTCTATGGCCTTGGCATATTCCTCTTTTTCAAGGTATCCAACGCACAGGTTGTTGTGGGCAATGGGAAATTCAGGCTGAATCTTCACAGCCTCAAGGTTGGCCTTGATCCCTTCGTCCACCAGTCCTTTCATGTAATAAGCATTGCCAAGGGTGGTAAAGGCCTGCACAAATTTAGAATTGTGCACCACTGCCTTGCGCAGGTTTTTAATGGCGGTGTCGATTTTTTCCTGATCATCCTTGTCATCTTTGCCATCCACCAGCTGCAGGAGAACAAACCCTATATTGGCATACCCTTCGGCAAATCCTGCCCGGGATTTTATGGCATATCGGTTGTATCTGAGGCACCCTTCCACATCCCCCCGCTGGAGGCAGATGCCACCCAGCAGCACATATGCCTCGGCAAGATTGGGGCTACAGTCCACGGCATCGTGAAGGGCTGCTTCTGCTGCATCATATTCCTTTTGTCCCATGAGTGCCACGGCAAGGTTATAATGGTTATTTCCGCATTCGGTGTTTTCCGTGATCTGGGATCTCAGATTTGCAATGTGTGCTTCTGAGTTTTCTGATTTTTGTACAGTTGTCATGAAAAATCCTTTTGTATGTAATGGCCCATGGCCGTATTTGTATGGGCTGATTGTTTACTTTGTTTTTTTATAAGAAAATCCTGGCAAGCCAAGGGGGGTCAACATTGTGGACAACCCAGAGGGATTTTCAATATTTGTTGTGTCCGTCAGGACATGTGGGTTATAAGAAAAATTATATTATACAGCTGGTGCCACAAGGGCAGACAAATTCCCTATAATATTTTTATGTGCTGCTTGTGTCAAGGGAAAAGAAGGTTGAACCTCTTTTGTGTATATGGTACATCCTCACTCATATTACGGGGATTAAATTCTCCAAATTATCAAACTTGAAACGGGGATGGTAACCACTCATTGGCCAAACTTTATGTCCACCTGGAAGATTAAATGAATAACAATGTGGACAATTGAGTTAATATATTAAGGAGTTTTTATGAAAATAGGATGTTATACTGCTTTGATCACACCGTTCACCCGCAATGGCGCTCTGGATGGTGAAGGTCTTGATCAGCTTATTGAATTTCAGATTAAAAACGGGATAACCGGTATTCTGGCCGCTGGAACCACCGGGGAGAGCCCCACACTTAAATGGGAAGATCATCTCAATGTTATTGCCGATGTGGCAAAAGCATCCAAGGGAAAATGTCTGTGCATTGCCGGTTCGGGAAGTAACAACACCAAGGAAGCCATGGGGGCTGTGGCCCATTCCGCCGAGGTGGAGGTGGATGCAGTTCTCATGGTAGATCCCTATTATAATGGGCCAAGTTCCCTTGAAATTCGCAGGGAATATCTTGAGCCGGTGGCAAAGGCCTTTCCCTCCCTGGAGATCATTCCCTATATTATTCCCGGCCGCACAGGTGCCCAGTTGCTGCCCGAGGATCTGGCCATCCTGGCCGGAGAATATAAAAATATCTCCTGTGTGAAAGAGGCCACTGGAAGTCTGGAAAACATGCGCCGCACCAGGGAATGCTGTGGTGAGGATTTCAAGATTTTTTCCGGGGATGATGGTCTGGTGGCCCAGATCATGAAAGACCCTGCCATAAAGTCCTGCGGCGGTATTTCCGTGCTGTCCAATATTGTTCCTGGCCCCCTTGTGGATATGGTTATGCTTCTGGACAAGGGAGATATGGAGGGAGCAGAGAAATTAAATAAGGCTCTGGCGCCTCTCCTGGGGCTTGTCACCGTGAACACAAAGGAAGTGACCCCCTATGGTGAAGTGGTATGCAGGGCAAGGAACCCCCTGGCCTTGAAAACCCTTATGCAGCTTCTGGGTGTGCCATCTGGCCCCTGCCGCAGACCCTTGGGTAAAATGACGGAAAAGGGTCTTGCCGTTGTTGTGGAGGCAGCCAAAACAGTCCAGAAAAAAAATCCCGAGATTCTGCAACCCCTGGCGGATTTTTTTGGCATTGATGTGTGGGATCGACTGGATAATCCTGAATATCGGAAAAATCTCTGCTATGAGTATTAGTACCTCAGGGCACATGATATAGTGGAGGCAAAAAAAGGCGCTTTTGAGTGGGTATTTATCTGCGGAAGCGCCTTTTTTAGTTTGAAATTATTTTGGCGGTGCCTGGGCAGTTCTATCTCCCTTGATGATTTCTCCGTCCTTGAAAAAAGTTGACTTCAGCCACTCAAAGCCAAATTTAAGCAGTTTGATATCATCATTTCGGATCTCTTCCACCAAGGCATCATCAAGTTTATGCCGAGTAAGAAAGCTGCTTTCAAATATGAATTGTCTGAATTTATCAATGTTGTAGCAGGCCAGAAAAAACATCTGCTTGCTTTGTTCTGATAATTTCATGCTTTTGGGGACAGATTTTTTTCTGACAATGAGATTGGTCCATCCCGCATTGATCTCATCCCGAATATTCACCCCCTGATCCTCCCGCCATTGGGCAACGGTCCACTCCTGATCCTCTTCAAAGCCCAGACAATGGTCTTCCTTGACTGTAAAGAAAAAAGCGTCGTCATCCTCTCCTGCTTCCTGATCGGTGGTGTAGCTCAATGATCCCATTCCCAAGGGGTAGTACCGACAGGTGGAGGGACGGTCTTCATAGATGAGGCATCCTTCTTTATCCTGGACAAAGGGGCATGATTTTCGGTCATCATCTAACAGTTTTAACGTGACAACGGGCAAATCTGCGCTCTCCAGAAGATGCAGGTCCGTGTATATGGCCAGGAACTCTTCCGAGGTCAGCTCCAGCCGTTTTTTCATGGTCAATATATCATAGGGGGTGAGCATGATGTCTATGCCCCTGCAGCATTTTGTGAAGCATTCGATCCCTTTATGGCATTTGAATTTAAATTTGCTTTCATAGCCCATCTGAACCGGTAATACTTCTGATCCTTTGCCGTTCCCACTTGTTTCATTCATTTTTTAATAAACTCCTTGAGGATTAAATCAATGGGCTTGGTTATATTTTTGGCCCACTTTAAAAGTTGTTGAGGAGGGGCATCGGAGTGTTGCCTTTGACCATGGTGGTGGCATAAGGCATAGAACAGACACCTGTGCAAAAAACCACACCTGAACCCATCCGAAAATTGGCCAAAACTAAAAATAAGCCCAAATAAATTCAGCACATTAATATATAAAATCAGGCGTAATGTCAATATTTCCCCATAACACAACGCTTGGCCATCTTGGACATTGGCTGGCTCCAAACATGCAACACTGAGCGCAAGACCCAGAGAATTTAATTTTTTTGGAGTAATTGCTTAAAATTAAGTTTGACAAGGGTGTTATTTTGGTTATATTTATAGCATATGCTCGTTTGATTCAAATATGACAAACCCATGTGTAAGGACAAAGCAGATGATCATTACCATAGCAAGCGGTAAGGGAGGGACAGGGAAGACCACGGTGACGGTTAACCTGGCTGCATCCATTGACCGCGATGATATAACGGTGTTTGACTGTGATGTGGAAGAACCCAATTCCCATATCTTCATAAAACCTGAAAAAATTTCCAGTGAACCCATTTCCGTCATGGTGCCAAAGGTTGACACCCAGCGCTGCACCCTTTGTGGTGCCTGTGAAGAGATTTGTCAATTCAGCGCCATTACCCTGGTGGCAAAAAAAATTATGACCTTTCCGGAAATGTGCCACTCCTGCAGGGGATGTGAAATGGTATGTCCCGAAGGTGCCATCAGTGAAGACTTCCGTGTGCTTGGAAATGTACATCAGTGCAAAAATGCCCAGGGAATGGATCGTACCTGGGGATAGCTACTGGTTGTGCAGGCCATGTCGCCGCCT
>CAKZLA010000285.1 GCA_937124525.1 uncultured Desulfobacterium sp. | reverse complement strand
GGATGTTTGGGTCGGGGCATAAGCGTTCCTTTATAAAATTTAAATGAGCATTTGACTATAATATAGGGGTGGTGTATCGGTGTGTCAAGGAAAATAATGGTCAAATGATCAAAAAAATATCAGATGGAATTCCCTTTTTTTAGACAGTCATTCTCAACGGGGTTGGCCATAACATTGGCCAATCATCATGATTGGTGGGCCAATGGAGTCAGGCTTGTGATATTTGGAGGCCGAGAACCTGACTTTTTAAACAGGCTCTTAGGCTTTTACCGCCTCCATGCTTTTGACAAGAGTTGGTATTTAAAGGAAAACTTAAGTAAAAGGATCAATAACACAAGCCTGACCCCTCCCCAGAGTGGCCGATCTTATGACCAACCCCCATCATTTTTGAATAAATTTACTTCCGAATAATCCAAGATTTCGTTCCAAACATTATTCATGGCCACATATCCCGTAAAATAAAAATAGCATTTAATAACAATTTGTTATGCTTATAGAAATCTAAGATATTTGGACTTTGGTTCCAGGCAGCTTAAGGTTTGGAAACATTGGGCTTGATATTGCCTGGTATTAAATTCAAGCTCCTACAAATGAAGATATTCACATTTTTTTCAATTGACTGATTTTAGCTTTATCAATCAAGGCTCATCCGGGAATCGCGCACTTATTTGTTTAGTCCTCTTCAATTAAAGCGATTTCAGCGTTTAAGGCCATTGCAGGAAAGGAATATACCGGGATGTCCAGGATTGTATTCGTATCCAAGGCGGACTTTAGAGTTCATTAGCTGGTGGCTCTATGTGGGAAAGGTCCAGCCCAAAAGACGGATACAATACAAGCAGGCAGTTATATTCTTTGACTGAACTGGCCGAAGAAAAGGGATCATTTTTTCCATTGCGAACACCCCTCCAGAGCGGGCTGAGAGGGCCTGTTTCAAAAGGGGGAAAATGATGAAAGTGACGCTGACGCTGGGATGTAAAAATTCATACAAAAAGTACGCAATAACCGGATGAGCCATATTTACTTTATAGACTGAAATATTTCTAAACAAAAATGGAGAAACAATGTCTGGAGAATTAGAGATTCTGAAAAAAAGTACTATTTTTAGTTCCCTTGAACCGGCTGATTTTAAACGATTGGGGTCATTATTGGAAAAACGAGATATCCAGGAGGGAGAGACGCTTGCAACAAAAAAAGAGCAGGCCACCCGGTTTTTTATCCTGTCATCTGGAACACTTCTCATCGCCATGGATGAGGGCAAAGCTGCTGTCATGACTTGTCCCGGCGATTTCATCGGAATGGAACTTCTTTCATCAAAGGGGAAGTACGTCAATACTTTGATTGCCCTGGAAAACGGCGAAGTGTTTGCCATAAAAAGAGACGATTTCATTGAACTCATCCAGGAAGATTCACTCTTGGCTGAAACCATCATGCACCATTGGAACGCCTTTCTGGAAGACAATTTTTCCTTTGTGGCGCAAAAGGAAATACCAGGTATGGTGTACCACTACTAAATGGAGGTAAGAATTTGTACGGTTTAGAAGCAATCGCAGCGAACAACGGCTGGGCCATCTCGGTGGTGGGGGTATCCATCGTTTTTACAGGCCTTATGCTCCTTTCCCTGTCCATCTCCCGGATTCATAAACTTCTGGCCCTCTGGGACAACCGGAATAACGTCCAGCTTTTCTTGAAGAAACCCCAGGAGAAATTGGAACCTGCCCATCCACCCTTTACCGAAAAAATGAAGACGTCTGCACGCCAGTTCCGCCTGCTGGTCAACACCCTGGACGTCCCCTTCTCCCTTCAACGGCTCCTCCACCTGGCCCAGATCAGCGGTATTGAACGTCCACATTCAAATCTGTGTAACCTAATCAAAGCAAGGATTATTGAACCTGACCACCAGGGAAAATATTTCTTTAATATAGAAGCATTTGACAGATTCGCTTCCTAAAAAAACAATCCAATCGAGGAGCAAATAAAGGCAGACTTATGGAGACTCTTTTTTTTGATTTTTTTCAGAACACAGGCTTCTTTTTGTGTGACTACCGCAACATTATCATGATCCTTGTGGGAATGCTCTTTATTTATCTGGGCATTGCAAAAGATTACGAGCCATTGTTGCTGGTTCCCATCGGATTTGGAATGCTCATGGGAAACATCCCTGTCTTTAAGGGGCTTGGCCTTGGCATCTACGAAAATAACAGTGTACTTCACTATCTATACCTGGGCGTTACCCAGGGGGTCTACCCCCCGTTGATCTTTCTTGGCATCGGTGCCATGACCGATTTTTCCACCCTGCTTGCCCGTCCGGTCCTCATGCTGTTGGGGGCTGCGGCCCAGGCGGGTATCTTCATTACCTTTCTTGGTGCCCTGGCCCTGGGATTCACCCCCCATGAGGCGGCATCCATCGGCATCATCGGTGGTGCAGATGGCCCCACTGCCATTTTCCTCACGGCCAAACTTGCGCCCACACTCATTGGCCCCATTGCCGTTGCAGCTTACTCCTACATGGCCCTTGTGCCGGTTATCCAGCCACCGATCATGCGGCTTCTGACCTCGAGAAAAGAGCGGCTCATCCGCATGGAGGAGCCCCGGGAGGTGAGCAAACGTGAAAAAATGCTTTTCCCCATCATTGCATTTCTGCTCTGCTGTTTTCTTGCGCCGGCGGCCCTGCCGCTTCTTGGCATGCTGTGCTTTGGCAACCTGCTCAAAGAAGCTGTTGTAACGGAAAGGCTTGCCGTGGCGGCAAGGACATCCATCATCGACTCGGTGACCATACTCCTTGGCGTTACCGTTGGAGCCAGCACCCAGGGGGACGTGTTCCTCACCACAAAATCAATTGGTATTTTCTTCCTTGGAGCCCTGTCTTTCTGCATTGCAACGGCCTGCGGCCTTATCTTTGCAAAATTCATGAATCTGTTCCTCAAGGAGAAGATCAACCCCCTTTTAGGCGCCGCAGGTGTATCTGCCGTGCCCGATTCCGCAAGGGTGGTCCAGGTGGTGGGCCAGAGGGAAGATCCCACAAATTTTCTTCTCATGCATGCCATGGCACCCAATATTTCGGGCGTCATTGGATCGGCCATAGCTGCCGGTGTTCTCTGGAGTTTTATGTCCTGACAACAATGACAGATTCGGTTCTATCTGTTGTATAACTGCCACGGGCAGACCGCATGGGGGACCTGGGCCTGCCACAACGAAGAATGAAAGAATATTAGGCGTGCCTACTCTTTCATATAAACATACATGGCTGTAAGCACCAGCCACAACGAAAAATGAAACTTCAACAATATCAGTATCTTGGGCGGAGTTTCATATAAAAATATCAGCCTTATAGGGCTGCTTTTATGTATTCGGGAACTCATATCAAATAATATCATTTAATTGACCACACCCGGAGTTAAAGGCTTTTTATTTTCAAAGTGGGTGGCTTTATTCTTATGAACTCCCTCATCATTAATTCAAAAGGTGATTTTATGAAAAAGAAAATGCAGACAATTGACGGAAATACAGCAGCAACCCATGTGGCCTATGCCATGAGTGAGGTTGCCGGAATCTATCCCATCACCCCTTCAAGCCCCCTTGGCGAAATTGCAGACTCCTGGGCTGCAAAGGGTAGAAAAAATATTTTTGGTCAGGTGCTCAACATCAAACAGATGCAGTCAGAGGCCGGTGCCGCTGGCGCCGTGCATGGATCTCTCTCTGCAGGAGCACTCACAACGACCTTTACTGCCTCCCAGGGTCTTTTGCTCAAGATTCCCAATATGTATAAAATATCAGGTGAATTGCTTCCCTGCGTTTTTCATGTCACGGCCAGGGCCATTTCAGCCCATGCCCTGTCCATCTTCGGAGACCACCAGGATGTAATGGCAGCCCGCCAGACCGGATTTGCAATGCTTGCATCCGCCTCTGTCCAGGAGGCCATGGATCTTGCTTTGGTTGCACACCTTGCAACCCTTGAAGGACGGGTTCCCTTCATGCATTTCTACGACGGGTTCAGAACCTCCCACGAAATTCAGAAAATAGAGGTGATTGATTATGAGGATATGGCCTCCCTGATGAACTGGGACGCCTATCGTGAGTTTAAAGAACGGGCAATGAATCCTGACAATCCCAATACCCGGGGAACTGCCCAGAATCCTGATATTTATTTCCAGGGCAGGGAAGCTGTCAATGGCTTTTATAACAAAATCCCTTCCATCGTAAAAAACTATATGGAGAAGGTTGAAAAACTAACGGGCAGGGCCTACAAGCTGTTTGATTATGTGGGAGAGCCCGAGGCGGACCGGATCACCGTCAGCATGGG